>CANQXY010000005.1 GCA_947627935.1 uncultured Clostridia bacterium
TATAAATCATTTAAATCTGATGTTGCAAATCTACCACCATCTAATTGTACCATTGGTCTTAAATCTGGTGGAATTACTGGAATAACATTCATTATCATATATTCAGGTCTATTTCCAGATAATCTAAATGATTCTACAGTATCTAATCTTTTTATTAATTTAACTTTCTTTTGTTCACTTGCTTTTTCTATTTCCTTTTTTATCTCATTTGATAATTTATCTAAATCTATTTCTTCTAGTAATTTTCTTAAAGCTTCTGCTCCCATTTCTGCTTTAAATGATTTCTTACCATATTTTTCTTCTGCTTCATGATATTCTTTTTCATTTAAAACTTGGCATTTTTCTAGTCCAGATGTTCCTTTATCTATAACTATATATGAAGCAAAATATACTATTTTTTCTAGATTTCTTGGTGAAATATCTAACATTAATGCTATTCTGCTAGGTATTCCTTTAAAATACCAAATATGTGCTACTGGCGCTGCAAGTTCTATATGTCCCATTCTTTCTCTTCTTACTTTTGATTTTGTAACTTCTACACCACATCTATCACAAACAATTCCTTTATATCTAACTCTCTTATATTTACCACAATGACATTCCCAGTCTTTTGTAGGCCCAAATATTCTTTCACAGAAAAGTCCATCTTTTTCTGGTTTAAGAGTTCTATAATTTATAGTTTCAGGTTTTTTTACTTCACCTTTTGACCATTCTCTTATTTGTTCATCTGATGCAATTCCTATTTTTAATTTATCAAATATATCTAATTCGTCCACGAATTTAGCCCCTTTCTATATTCTTATTCGGGTAACCTTAGAACAATCTTAAAATTTTAACACTGCTCGAACAATTCCATAATGCAATTTTAAGATTTTCTAAGATTTATTAAATTAATTATTATTCATCAATGATATCTTCATCATTTTCAATGTTATCTGCAGCTAAATCACTATCAAATATTCCATCATCTTCATCATCTAATTCTTCGAATAATTCATCATCATCTTCCATTAAATCGTCATCTGATGTTTCTTCTACATAATTTTCTTCAATTTCATCATTTACAATAACATCTTGTTCACTTAAAATATCTTTATCTCTTTCTAAATTGAAGTCAATTCCTTCATCAATATCTTCTTTAAGTTCTAATTCTTTATTATCCTCTGAATATAATTTTATATCTAATCCTAAAGATTGAAGTTCTTTTACTAAAACTTTAAAGCTTTCTGGAACTCCTGGTTCTGGAACATTTTCTCCTTTAACTATAGCTTCATAAGTTTTAACACGTCCTACAACGTCATCTGATTTTACAGTTAAAATTTCTTGTAATGTATAAGCTGCTCCATATGCTTCTAATGCCCAAACTTCCATTTCTCCGAAACGTTGTCCACCAAATTGTGCTTTACCTCCAAGTGGTTGTTGTGTAACTAATGAGTATGGTCCAGTTGAACGAGCATGTATTTTATCATCAACTAAATGATGTAATTTAAGCATATACATAACTCCAACTGTAATTGGTTTATCAAAAGGTTCTCCTGTTCTACCATCATATAAAATTGTTTTACCATCTTCTGATAATCCTGCTTTTTTAAGTAATTCTTCTATATCTTTTTCTGTAGCACCATCAAATACTGGTGTAGATACTTTCCATCCTAGTGCCCTTGCTGCAGCTCCTAAATGAACTTCTAGAACTTGACCTAAGTTCATACGTGAAGGAACACCTAATGGATTAAGTAATATATCTACTGGTGTACCATCTGGCATAAATGGCATATCTTCAACTGGTAATATTCTTGAAATAACACCTTTATTTCCATGACGTCCAGCCATTTTATCTCCAACAGATATTTTTCTTTTTGTTGCTATATAACATCTTATAACTTGATTTACTCCAGGTCCTAATTCTTCTGAATTTTCTCTTGTAAATATTTTTACATCAACAATTGTTCCTGCTTCTCCATGTGGTACTCTAAGTGAAGTATCTCTTACTTCTCTAGCTTTTTCTCCAAAGATAGCTCTTAATAATCTTTCCTCAGCTGTAAGTTCTGTTTCTCCTTTTGGAGTAACTTTACCTACTAAAATATCTCCAGGTCTTACTTCTGCACCTATTCTTATTATTCCGTTTTCATCTAGGTCTTTTAATGAATCATCACCTATATTTGGAATATCACGAGTAATTTCTTCTGCACCTAGTTTAGTATCACGACATTCACAATCATATTCTTCAATATGTATAGATGTATATACATCTTCTTTTACTAATCTTTCACTAATTAATATAGCGTCTTCATAGTTATAACCTTCCCAAGTTGTAAATGCAATTAAAACATTTTTACCTAAAGCCATTTCTCCATTTTGAGTAGCTGGTCCATCTGCAATTGCATCACCTTTTTTAACTTTTTCACCTTTTACAACAATTGGTTTTTGGTTTATACATGTTCCACCATTTGTTCTTTTAAATTTACGAAGCTTATGTACAACTGTAGAACCATTTTTATATTTTACTGTTATACTATCTCCTGTAACTTTTTCAACAACTCCATCATCTTCAGCTAATACTAATATTCCTGAATCTTTAGCTGTTCTATATTCTATACCTGTTCCTACTATTGGTGATTCAGTAATCATAAGTGGTACAGCTTGACGTTGCATGTTAGCACCCATAAGAGCACGTTTAGCATCATCATGTTCCAAGAATGGTATCATCGCTGCAGCTACTGAAACTAATTGCTTTGGTGATACATCTATGTATTGTACCATGTCTTTATCAACTTCTATTATTTCATTTTGATATCTAACTCTTATTCTGTCATGTATAAATCTTCCTTTATCGTCCATAGGTTCTGATGCTTGAGCAATAATGTAATTATCTTCTACATCTGCACTCATATATTCAACAATATCAGTTACTTTATGTGTTTTTGGATCTATTTTTCTATAAGGTGTTTCAATAAATCCATATTCATTTATATTTGCAAATGAAGAAAGTGCTGATATTAATCCTATGTTTGGTCCTTCTGGAGATTCTATTGGGCAAAGTCTTCCATAGTGAGTATAGTGAACGTCACGAACTTCAAATCCTGCTCTTTCTCTTGATAGACCACCAGGTCCTAATGCAGAAATTCTTCTTTTATGAGTTAACTCTGAAAGTGGGTTTGTTTGATCCATAAATTGTGATAATTGTGAACTTCCAAAGAATTCTCTTATTGCAGAAGTTATTGGCTTTGTATTAATTAATGTTTGTGGTGTAATTACATCTAAATCTTGTATTGTCATTCTTTCACGAACAACTCTTTCAAGTCTTGTTAAACCAATTCTAAATTGATTTTGTAATAATTCACCAACACATCTAATTCTACGGTTAGCTAAATGGTCTATATCATCTGATTTTCCAAGTCCATGTGATAAATTTAATAAATAGTTTATAGAAGCAATTATATCTTCTGTTGTTATATGTTTTGGAACTAATTCATCATATCTTTCTTCTATAACTTTTACTAATTCTTTCTTGTCTGTATTTTCAATTATATTTTTTAATACTTCATAATTTACTAACTCTTTAATATGTAATTTTGATAAATCAACTTTTGGTAAAACATTATGAATATTTACTGTTCCATTTCCTATTATTCTTATCTTTTTATCATCATGTTCATAGTGTTTTATATCTACAACATTTATACCAGCATCTTGTATTTTATTTGCCATTTCTTCTGTTATTGTTTCACCAGCTTGAACAAATACTTCTCCTGTTTGTTTATCTACTATATCAGTAAATGCTATTTGTCCTTTTATTCTGTTGGCAATACTTAATTTTTGATTAAATTTATATCTTCCTACTTTAGCTAAATCATATCTTCTATTATCAAAGAATAATCCATTAAATAAATTTCTTGCAGCATCAACTGTTGGAAGCTCTCCTGGTCTTAACTTTTTATATATTTCTACTAATGCATCTTCTTGAGTTTTTATTGGATCTTTTTGTATTGTTGCTTCAAGCATTGGCTCTTCTCCAAATAATTCTCTTATTTGATCATCTGTAGCAATACCAATTGCTCTTAATAAAGATGTTACTGGTAATTTTCTTGTCCTATCTACACGAACATAAAAAACATCATTTCCATCTGTTTCATATTCAATCCAAGCTCCTCTTAAAGGCATAACAGTTGAAGTATATATACTTTTTCCTGTTTTACTATCAAAATCATCAGCATAATAGCATCCTGGTGAACGAACTAATTGGCTTACAACAACTCTTTCTGCACCATTTATTATAAATGTTCCACTGTCTGTCATTAAAGGAAAATCACCTAAATAGATTTCTTGCTCTTTTATTTCTCCAGTTTCACGATTTATAAGTCTTACTTTAACATGTAATCTTGTTGAATAAGTAGCATCTCTTTCTTTTGCTTCCTCTAATGAGTATTTTGTCTTATCTTCCATGTAATAATCGAAAAATTCAAGAACTAAATTTCCAGAATAATCAATAATAGGCGAAATATCTTTTAACACCTCTCCTAATCCTTCTTCTACAAACCAATCATATGAATCTTTTTGTACTTTGATTAGATTTGGCATTTCAATATAATCGCCAACTTTTGCGAAATCTTTACGAGAAGCTTTCTCGTATTTAATCTCTTTGATCAAAATAAATCACCCCTATAAAATATTAAGCAGAGAAAATTTATAATATTTTAAAAGAAGTCCTTCTTAGAATATAATTATCCGTAAGGCTTTAAAGATGTCTGCTCTTACCATCTTTTTGCTCAAATTTCAAAATTATATCTAATTCCTCTTCCCTTAAAGAATTAACTAAACAAAATGACAACAAAAAGACCTGTTGGTAAGGTTCTTACCAACTTGCTTTTTTATTAATTTAAATACTTTTTGAATATTTATTATTTATCTTAATCACCCTTAACAAATTTTTATGATTAAGTAATTAAATCTCAAGTAAACTATTTTTATATAATAGCATATTTCCGTAGGCTTGTCAATACTTATCTTAGTATTTTTTAGTATATATTAAAAATAATTACATATAAATTATTTACAACAAAAATTTGTTATGATAATATATTAAAAAAATTGTCGAGGAGAAAAAAATGATAAATAGTTTACCATTAATAGTTAAATATATAATTACAGGTTTTATAGGAATGATACCAATTATTGAACTAAGAGGTGCTATACCTGTTGGGGTATTTACTTTTCACCTAAATTATATTGAATCATTTATTTGTAGCTTTATTGGAAATATTATACCTGTATATTTTATTGTTAAATACATAAGACCATTATTTGATTTTTTTGGTAGATGGAAACCTTTTAAAATTATAATTGATTGGGCATCAGAAAAAGCAACAAAAAATATTGAAGAAAATGAAAGATTACAAAATTTTGCGGCACTAGGTCTATTTTTATTTGTTGCAATTCCACTTCCTGGAACAGGTGCATGGGTAGGATCACTAATTGCAAACTTTTTAGACCTACCACCTAAAAAAGCTATCCCACCTATAATTCTTGGTGTTATATCTGCTGGTATAATAGTTTTAACTTTAACTGCCATAGCAAATGGTGGAATACAATATTTATTACAAAGAGGTTAATTTAAAAAGGTCACTTTAAAAGTGACCTTCTATTATTTTATAAATTATCAATTTCTTCCTTTGTTAGACCTGTTATTTCAGCGATTAATTCTACCTGCATGCTTTTATCCTTCATCTTTTTTGCTATTTCTTTTTTACCTTCTTGTTCTCCTTTCTTATATGCAGAATTTGTTCTTGTATTTTCTTCTAATATTGCTTTTTCTCTCCACCATGCCATTTGTTGCATTTTCTCATCTTTACTTATTTGGTCTAATTTTTCTTTAGCTTCTTTTATTGCCCCATTTTCTTCCATTTTCTTTTTCACCCTTTCTGATTCAGGATTTTTTAAAAAATATATCCAATCTTCCAGTTTATCA
The DNA here is from genome assembly GCA_947627935.1 of uncultured Clostridia bacterium. Lineage (GTDB taxonomy): Bacteria > Bacillota > Clostridia > TANB77 > CAG-508 > CAG-269. The sequence goes on from CANQXY010000005.1 coordinate 5,966, forward strand.
TTCTCATTCTCTTTATTTTTACCTATTTTTTCTATCTCTATTATATGAATTTCAAATTTGTCTGTCAATATCTTTTTCCTACTTTTATTTTCTATTATTTTCCATTGCGTATGATATTCTTCTAGTTCTTTTATTTTTTCTATTTTTTTATCTGATATTAATATTATTATTGTTTTTTCAAGTTTTTCATAGTTTTCAGCTTTCTTTATACTCCTTATATACATTTTCGACCAATAATATAATATTCTTTCTATTATATCTTCTTGCTTTACTATTTGTAATTCTATATCACAATTTTCTTTGTTATTTATTCTTGCTACTATATCTAATATTCCAAGTTTATCTTCTATTTGCTCTCTTCTTAATATTGGATTTTTACTTAAATCTATTTCTGTTATTTCTTCATTTAATATTGCTTGTAATAAACTTTTTGTTATTCTTTCACTTCCTTCTTCTCCAAATAATGCTTGAAATACTATATCTAGTTTTGGTGATAATATTTTTGCTTTTTCTATTTTATTTTCCATTTTTCCTTCCTTCTTTATTATCTAGTACATTTAGATAATTAATAAAATTTATTTGTGCTAAACTTTACTTTAAAAAATTGCAACATTAATAATTCTAAATATTATATTTAGAAATTCTTTATTTTCTTTTTGGAAATTTTTATCTAAGGAATTAAATTATTGATTCAAATTATTTTGATCTAAAAGTTATTAAAATAAAAACAGTTATGTACTTTATTTAGCACATAACTATTTTATATAATATTTATTAAAATTTTTCAAGTATTTATTTTATTATTATGTTTTTCCTTCTTTTATTTTATTTTTATATTCTATATAATCATTAATAATTATTTTTATTACAGCAATAACTGGAACTCCTAAAAACATTCCTACTACACCAAAGTACGCTCCTCCTATTGTTACTGCCAATATTACAAGTAATGGACTAATTTTAAGCGAATCTCCTACAATTTTTGGATTAATTATATTTGCATCTATTTGTTGAAGAATTGTAACTACAATTATCATCCAAACTGCTTGTGATAATCCTCCTGTAATACATGTAATTATTGCTGAAATTATAACTGCAATTATAGCTCCAAAGTATGGAATCATATTAAACAATCCTATCATAAATCCAAGTAATGGTGCATATTTAATACCCATAATTAACATTGCAATTGTTGTTAATATTCCTACTACTATTGCATCTAAAAATTGACTTGCTAAAAACTTAAAAAATATTGCATTAGTTTGTTCAAAATATCTTCCTAAATTATGATATGTTTTCTTCTCAAATATAGCTCCTGCAAGTTTTTTAATAAATTGTAATATTTCTTTTCTTTCTAAAAGAATATATACTGAAACAATAAATGATACAAATATATCAAATATTGCAGAAGCAGCGTTTATAGCACCTTTTGCATATTCTGTTATTTTATTTATATTTATATATTCTTTTATATCAATATTTTGTAGATTTTTTATTAAATCATTTACTAATTCGCCCTTAAGTATAGAATCTTCTGGAAGTTCTTGATATCTCTGCATAGCATCTTTAAAATATCCTTGAAAATTATTTGTTAATTCAATTACACTTTCAAAAACAACAGGTAATATAAATTTTATTAGTATTATTAGTATTATAATAGCTATTATATAAACAGTTAAAACACTTATTTTTCTATAATGTTTTGATATTAATTTAAATTTAGACTTTTGATAGAAATTTTCCATTTTTTTAGTTGGTATGTAAAGTAAATACGCAATTAATATACCTACTAAAAATGGAGCTAATATACTAAAAAATTCTCCAATCCATGATGTTATATCATTAAAATTATCTAAAGTTTTATATACGCCAATTACAGCTACTGCAAATAAAAACCAATATAACCATTTAGTCCAATGTTTTTTTATTTCATTCATAATATTCCTCCTAAATATCTATACTTAATCCAACTGGGCAATGATCACTTCCATATACCTCTGGATAAATATTTGCTTCTTCTATTTTATCTTGGATACTTTTTGATACTATAAAATAATCAATTCTCCAGCCAATATTTTTTTCTCTTGCTTGTCCCATATAAGACCACCAACTATATGCATTTTCTTTTTCTGGATATAAAAACCTAAAAGAATCAGTAAAACCTGAATTTAAAAGTTCTGTCATCTTTTGTCTTTCTTCATCAGTAAATCCTGCATTTCCTCTATTAGTTTTTGGATTTTTTAAGTCAATCTCTTTATATGCTACATTTAAGTCCCCACACATAATTACAGGTTTTGTTTTATTTAATTTTAATAGATATTTTCTAATTTCGTCTTCCCAAATCATTCTATATCCTAATCTTTCCAAGTCTCTTCTTGAATTAGGTGTATATATATCTACTAAATAAAATTTATCAAATTCTAAAGTTATTACTCTTCCTTCTTTGTCATGTTCTTCTATACCAATACCATATGTTACATTTATTGGATCTTTTTTTGTAAAAATTGCTGTTCCTGAATATCCTTTTTTCTCTGCACTATTCCAAAAGCTTTTATACCCCTTAAATTCTAGTTCTACTTGCCCTTCTTGACATTTTGTTTCTTGTAGGCAAAATATATCTGCATCTATTTGCTTAAAAAAGTCCTTAAATCCTTTATTTATACAAGCTCTTATACCATTAACATTCCAAGAAATAAGTTTCATAATTTATCCTCTCTTTGTTTTATTTTTTTGCTTTTTAATTATAACATACTATTGTACAAAAATCAAAAAGAGAAAAGACTATTTATCTTTTCTCTTTTTATATTATTTAACTACTTCGACTGGTAAATATCTTACTCCCCATGCTAAAGCTGCTGAGTGTGAATTCATATATACGTCTATTTTATTTCCTTTTATTGCTCCACCTCTATCTTCAACTACATATGTTTTACCATTTATTTTTAATTTTGTACCAAATTTAAAGTTTGAAGGTGCTGCAACTGTACGTCCAGCTGTAGCTTTTGTTCCTGATGCTGTACGTCCTGTTCTTTTACCACAACATTTTGCACAAGAACAATATGCTGTTATTTTATAATATTTTGTACCTGTAGGAGTTGTTCTAGATGAAATAGATGATCTTGATGTTACTGATCTTTGAACTTGAACTATTTTGCTTACAGGTTCTTTCTTTATTTCTTCTGATAATACTATTTTTTCTATTTCTATATCATTTTGATATTTTATTTTATAAGTTACTAATTTTATTCCATTTTGTCCTTCTCTTAATACTCTGTTGCTTGTATCTTTTGATCCATTAGAAGCGTCTTTTGTTACAGTCTCGAAAGGTATAGGTTCTTCTTTTGTTACTATTTTTTCTGTAATTGGTGCATAATTTTTTAGTATTTCCTCTAAAGAAGTATCTGTGCCACCTTCTGAAACTTTTGCAATTTGAATTTCTTTTTCAGATCTATTAGAAATTTTTATAATTCTATTTTCTTTAATTTCTTCATCTAAGCTAGGACTAACTTTTTCATCTTCTGATAAAACAATGTTATTGTCTGCTAAAATTTCTGATACTTTAGTTTTAGATGTTAATACTGTCATTTCATATCCATCTGCTAAAGTTATTGTTACATTGTCTATTTGTGTTGTTACAGCCATAACTCCTATTCCTGATAAAAATAAAAGTATAAGGCTTACACAAATGATTTTCATTATAGAAGCAGAAGTTTTTTCTTCTCTTTTCATAAAAATCATATACCTCCTTTAAACAACAATTTCATTATACAATATTTTGAGAAATTTGTCAAATTTGTCATTTTTTGGATATTATTACGGAAACACCTGATTTACTATATTATATTCAGCTTGTACCAAAATATTACAAAATAAAAATTTTATTTTTCTATATTAAATAACTTACATGCATTGTCATATGTTATTTTTGCAACTTCATCTTCAGAAATTTCTTTTACTTGTGATATTTTACTTACTACATATTTTAAATTACTTGAATCATTACGTTTTCCTCTTAAAGGTTCTGGGCAAAGATATGGAGAATCTGTTTCTATTAAAATTTTATCTAATGGTACCATTTTAATAATTTCATCTGCATTTTTTGAATTTTTAAATGTTGCTGTTCCTCCAAATGCTATATAATAGCCAAAGTTTAATCCTTGTTTTACTAATTCTCTATTAAACGGACAACAATGTAATACTCCACCTAAATTTACTTTATTATTTCTTATAATTTCTATTGTATCATCTATTGCATCTCTAGTATGGATTGAAATTGGTAGCTTAAGTTCATTTGCTAATTTTATTTGATAAATAAATGCTTTTTTTTGTAAGTCTTTATTATCTTTATTCCAATAATAGTCTAAACCAATTTCTCCAATTGCAATAACTTTATTATTTATTTTAGCTAATTTCTTTATTTGTTCTATCATTTTCCACAATTCTTCTTCTGATTGTGGAATTTCACTTGGATGTATTGCACATGTTGCATAAATAAAATCATATTCATTTGCTAAATCTATAGAGTTTTTAGAAGTTTGAATATCACATCCAATATTAATACACTTAGTAACTCCATTTTTATATATTTTTTCTATTATTTCTTTTCTATCTTCATTAAATTTTTCATCATCATAATGTGCATGTGAATCAAAAAATTCCATTTCTACCTCCTGTTAATTATGTATTAATACAACACTTGCTACAGCATACTCTTTGCAATGAGATATGCTTATATCAATACTTTGAATATTGTATTTTTCTTTATTTTTTATATTAACAATTGGTCTAGCATCTTTATCATTTAAAACTTCTATGTCTTTCCATTCAATATTATATTTATTTTCTACAAATGATGATATTGCTTTAAATGTAGCTTCTTTTGCTGCAAATCTAGCCGCATAATGTTGATATCTTTGATTTTTTTTGCTTTCACAATATTTTATTTCATTATCTGTATAAATTTTATTTATAAACTTGTCTTGTAATTCATCGATACTTTCTTTAATTCTAGAAATTTCTATAATATCTATTCCTGTTTTTATCTCCATATTATACCTCTATATTAATTATAGCCAGATTAAATCTGGCTATTTATTATATTTCACAATAATAATTCATATTTATATCTTGACCTAAATGCCATTTTCCAATAAAGTCTATAACTATATTATTATCTAAATTATATATTGGATCTATTACTACTTTTCCGTTAGTATCTATACTACCCCATTTTCCATCTTTCTTAACTGCTGCATATCCATATGGATTTTGTTCTGTTGCATCATCATAAATATAATCTACTACAACTTCATCTTTTGAATTAACAAATCCATATTTTCCATCTTTTTTACTTAAGAATAGAGTATTTGAAGTTAATATATCTTTATTAGATTTTTCTTCGAATTTAAAATTATAATATTTGTATTCATCACCAACTCTTAATTTCATATATCCTTTATCAGTATTAATTTCTGATAATATTCCTTGTAGTTTATTATTAAATTGATTATCAAATACTACTGTATTATAATTTTCATCTTCTGCTAAATATATATCTGCTTGTTGATTATATGTTATATTAGAATAATTAAATTCTACTTTTGTATTTTTTTCTTTGTCTATTATTCCATATTTTCCGCCTTTTTTAGCTATAAATATAGAATCTTTAGCTTCTTTTATTTCTTCATATTCTGCTGGAATTATTTCATCTCCATTTAAGTCCATAACTCCATATTTTTTACTATCTGTAAATATTATTCCTTCTGAATATTGTAATATTTGTTTTATTTCGTCAAATCCTTTTTCTAACACAACTTTTTTTTCAGAGTCTATTAATTTTTCTTTATCTGATTCTTTTATAACAAATAAATTTTTTCCATATACTTGTTTAATTTCTTCATATTCATTTGGTAACAATTGTTTTTTATTATAATCAATTACTCCATATTTATTATTTTCATCTACTGTTATATATCCTTTTTTATAATCTTCTTCAATATTTTTTATTTCTTTATAATTAGCTTCTATTACAATATTTCCTTCTGAATTAACTAATCCATATTTTCCATCTTTTTGTACTAGTATACTATTTTCTACACCTTTTAATGTAGATATATTATCATATTCGATTGGAAGAACTTCATTTCCTGAAAGATCTATTAGTCCATATTTTTCATCTTTTTTTACTTTTAGTAGATTTTTCTCATACCAAACATTATTATTTTTATCATAGTTATCTAAAGCTTCTATTTTACTATATTCAGTAAAAATTTCTTCATTTTTACTATTTAAAACTTTAGTTTTATATTCTCCTGTTTCATCATTTACATCATATGTACATAAAAATACATCTTTTTTATTATCAGGAATTATAATCATTTCTTGATATGAAGGACTAATTACTTCTTTACTAGAATTATCAATTATTCCCCATTTATTATCTTTATATAATGTAAAATATGTTGAACTAGTTATTTTACCAGTATTATTATCTTTTGTTAAAAAGCTTTTTATTATAAGTATAAACATTATAAGTACGATAATCGCTATAATTACTGCAAATACTTTTTTAATGTTTAATTTTGGTTCATTGCTATATCTTTTACCTCTACTCATATTATCCTCCATTAATTTTTTTAATACCTATACTATATCACAAATTAATATAAAATTACAAGCATTATATATTTTTTTTAAATATTCTAAATGTGAAATTTTTTATAATATCTTTTTAATTTTGTTTCACATTATATAAAATCTAGGTATATAAAATAATTATATAAACTTATCTATATATTCAATTAAGAATAATGGTATATTTATTATTTTTCCATTTTTATCTAAATTGTTTAAAGATAATCTTATTGATATATCATTATTATTATTTTCATTATATTTTGTTAAACTTAGGTTATTAGTTGATTTATTTGATTTTACTTCAATTGGAATTATTTTATTTCTGTTCTGAATTACAAAATCAATTTCATTTCTATCAAATGTAAAATAATTTGGTACATTTTCATATATTATATTTAACATGTTTAATACATAATTTTCTGTAAATGCTCCTTTAAACTCTTCAAATAGTTTATGTCCTTCTACTATAATTTTACTATCTAAATTTGCCATTCTTCTCAATAATCCTACATCATTCATATATATTTTAAAACAACTTAAGTCATTATATGCTTTAAGCGGAAAATCTGTTTTTGAAAGATTATAAACTTTATATATTAAATTTGCATCATTTAACCAGTTTAATGCGTTTTCATATTCTCTTGCTCTAGCTCCTTCTTTAATTGTTTGGTATAAAAATTTTTTATTTTCTTTAGCTAGTTGTGATGGTATACTATTCCAAATTAATGAAATTTTATTTGCTTCACTATTTAATGTATGTTTTGAAAAATCATTTTCATAAGATTTTAATATATTATCTTGAATATTATTTACTCTTTCCATGTCTTTTTCATTTACCCAAGAATAAACAACTTCAGGCATTCCACCAATTATAAAATATGCTTTTAATTTTTCTTCTAGTTTATTAAAAAATATATCTGAAATTTTTTCTATGCTATTAATAGATTTCATATACTGTACCAAATTTTCACAATTATCTGCTAATAAAAATTCACTAAAAGATAATGGATACAAGTTCATAAATTCTACTTTTCCTACAGGAAATGATGTATGTGATAATCTAATTCCAAGTAAACTTCCTGCACAAGCAATATGATATTGATTTGCTTCTTCTTGAAAATATTTTAGACTATTTAAAGCATCTGGACATTCTTGTATTTCATCAAAAATTATTAATGTATTTTCTGGTGTTATTGCTTTTCCATATATAAAAGCTAATTGTTCTAATATTCTTTTGGGATCTTTTGTTATTTTAAATAAATTATACAAATCCTCATCATGATCAAAATTAAAATATGCAACTTTTTCATAATTTTCTTCTCCAAATTGTTTTAAAATATATGTTTTCCCAACTTGTCTAGCTCCTCTTAATATTAATGGTTTTCTACTTTTACTGCTTTTCCATTTTATTAATTTATCCATTATAAACCTTTCCATTTTTATCAGCTCCCTTTATTAATATATTCTAATTCTATATTAATTATACAACAAAATCACACTTTTGCAACACTTTTTAAACTTTTTATCACACTTTTGCAAGGTTTTTTTATATTTTTATCACATTTTTGCAACGTTTTTTACATTTTTTATCACACTTTTGTAAAGTGTTTATATTTGCTCTATTAAAAATATTTAATTATAATTTGTATTTATTTTATTTTTTAAGTTTATTTTTCTACAAAATATTGTTTTTTTTGCTATTCTGTAATAAAATAAAAGACATAATTTACTACATAAGAAAAAATTAAATATAAATATATCACATTATGCAGAAAACTTTTTTGAGTTAGCATACCAAAAAAGACAAAATAATCCAAAGATAAAAAGTACAATGTTAACTATAAAAAGTTAAGAGGTGGTAAATATGTTTCAAAATATACAAAATGATGTACAACCTGAAGAAGAAAAGGATGTTAATAAAAAAGTTAATATTTTTTCAAATGTATTCTCAAAACAAAATATATTGTTATATATAATATCATTTATGACTTCGACTATAGGTATGGGACAAGCTGTTTCACCTTTTTCATTAAGTATAACTGCATCTTGTTTATCTTGTGGAATACCTGCTTTAGGAGTTATGATAGTTTCTTTAATAGGTAATATTATAGCTTTTGGAGCAAATGGAGCTTTAAATTATATTATAACTTTACTAGTTTTGATGATTACATTTTTTGTATTAAAGCCAAGATATAATGAAGAAAATAAAAATGAAAAGATAAAAATAGGAAAAAACCTTTTTATAAGTACTTTATTAGTAGGAATAGCTAGAATTTTAATGTCTACTTTTACAATCTATGACTTATTACTTGTAATAACTTTATCAATAATATCTTTCGTTTTTTATAAGATATTTGTTAATTCTATTGTAGTTTTAAGAGATTTTAAAGATAAAAAAGCTTTTTCTATTGAAGAAGTTATTGGTGCAAGCTTACTTTTAGCAATTTCAGTATCTGCATTAGGAGATTTTCAAATTTTAGGTTTTTCAATTAGAAATATTTTAAGTATTTTTATTGTTTTAGTACTTGGTTGGAAAAATGGTATATTAGTTGGTACTACTTCTGGTGTAACAATAGGTGTAACATTAGGGATAATTGCAGGTGCAGAGCCTATTATGATAGCAGCTTTTGCTATTTCTGGTATGATTGCAGGAATTTTAAATAAATTTGGTAAAATAGGAGTTATTTTAGGCTTTATAATTGGAAATGGAATATTAATGTATGTATCAAATGGTGGTACTTCTGAATTAATACTTTTAAAAGAAATTTTAATAGCTTCAATTGGTTTACTTGCAGTACCTAAAAATATCAGAATAGATATAGAAGATTTTGTTGGAACAGGTAAATTTTTACCAACATTTCCTGGTAATGCTTTAAATAAAAGTAAAGAAGTTGCTAAAAAATTAAATACTGTTTCAGAAGCAATTCAAGATATGGCAGATACATATAATGAAGTTGCTGTAACAACAATAGATGAAGAAGATACTTTAGAAAAAAATAAACAAATATTTATTAGTGAACTTTTAAATAGTATTGATAATTTAAAAGATAATATGCTATATGATGACATTTCAGATGTAGAAGGAAATATTGTAAATGAATTATTTAATATTTTAGTAAAAAAACAAGAAATTAATAGACAAGACTTATTAAAAACTTTTGCAAAATTTAATAGTTATATTATAGGATTTGATGATGAGCAAATAAGTAGTTATTTAGAAACTAATATACAAGAAGTTATTAAAGCATTTAACTATTCTTATAGAATAAGTAAAGTAAATTTTGTATGGTCTAAAAAAATTGAAGAAAAAAATAAAAATATAAAAGCACAATTAGATGGTGTATCTAAAGCTATAGAAAATATAGTATCAGATATAGAAAATGATTTAGATGAATCTGATAAATTTATAAAAGAAAAACAACAAATATTAGAATTACTTAATCAAAAAAATATAATAGTAGATAATATTATAATAAAACAACAAAAAAGTAATAGGTATATAATAGATATTTACTTAAAAAATAGTGAAATTAGACAACAATCTATTGAAAAAATTGAACATATAATTTCTATGAGCTTAAAAGAAAAAGTTGTCTTAAATGAAGATAGTTCAAATGATGATATGTTAAATTTTATATCTGAAGATAAATATGCATTAGGATTAGGAATAGCAAAAGCTACAAAAGATAAAAATACTGTTTCTGGTGATAGTATATTACATTTAAGACTTAAAGATGGAAAATACTTATTAGTTATAAGTGATGGTATGGGATCTGGTCCAGAAGCTAGAAAAAGTAGTCAAATTGCTACAAAAATGTTAGAAAGACTTCTTCTATCTGGTTTTGATAGAGATACTTCTATAGATTTAATTAATACAACCATATTAAATACAAATGAAGATATATTTGCAACATTAGATATTGCTATAGTTGATTTATATTTAGGTAATATAGAATTTATAAAAACAGGAGCATGTCCTACATATATTAAAAATAAAAAGAATGTACAAATTATTAAATCATTAGATCTTCCAGCAGGAATATTAAAACAAATAAGTTCAACAGTATATGATAGAGATATTGATGATAATGATATTTTAGTTATGTGTAGTGATGGTATATTAGATTCTAATGTTGAATATAAAAATAAAGAATTATGGGTAAAATATTTACTTGAAGATATTGAAACAGATAATACTCAAAAGATAGCTGATTTATTATTAAATGAATCTATTGATAATAACTTTGGAATAGTTAAAGATGATATGAGTATAATAGTTTGTAAATTTATAAAAAAATAATAAAAAACAAATTAGCCTAGAATTTACTTTCTAGGCTTTTATAATTCACAATTATTAACTATTCTATATTATCAATCTCTTCTTTTGTTAAATCAGTAAATTTTATTATTAGATCAACTGGCATATTTTCTTTTTTCATTTTCTTTGCAGTTTCTATTTTATTTTTCTTTTCCCCTGCTTGTTCTCCTTTTCTATATGCTGCATTTTTCTCTGTATTTTCTTCATATATTGCTTTTTCTCTCCACCATGCTAATTGTTGCATTTTCTCATCTTCACTTATTTTATCTAACTTTTCTTTTGCTTCTCTGATTGCTTCGTTTTCCCTCATCTTTTCTTTCACCCTTTCTGACTCAGGATTTTTTATAAAATATAACCAATCTAATAGTTTGTCATTTGTTTTTTCTTTACTCTCATTTATCTTATCCAGTTCTATTATACATATTTCAAATTTGTCTGTCAATATTTCCTTTCTGTTCTTATTTTCTATTATTCTCCATTGTGTATGATATTCTTCTAATTTTTTTAAACTTTCTATTTTTTTGTCTGAAATTAATATTACTATTGTTTTTTCTAGTTCTTTATAATCTTCGCTTTTCTTTAATCCTTTTGTATATATCCTAGCCCAGTAAAATAGTATTCGTTCTATTATATCTTCTTGCTTTACCATTTGTAGTTCTATATCACAATTTTGATTTCCATTTATTTTTGCCATAATATCTAATATCCCTAATTTGTCATTTGGCATTTCTCTTCTTAGTATTGGATTTTTACTTAAGTCTATTTCTGTTATTTTTTCATTTAGTATTGTTTCTAATAAGTTTGTAGTTATTCTTTCACTCCCTTCTTCTCCAAATAGTGCTTGAAAAACTATATCTATTTTAGGTGATAACGTTTTTCTTTCTTTTGTTTCATTTACCATATATCCTTCTTTCTTTGCCTTATATTAAGTGCATAAAATATAAGCAATACTTGATTTATGCTAAACATTTAATATAAAAAATTACAACATTAATAAATACAAATATTATATTTAAAAGTTTGTTTATTTTATTTTTTGGAAATCTTTGAATTTCATGAATAAAATTTTTTAAATTAATTAATTTGAATAAAAATTTATTAAAAAAAAACTGATTATGCACTTGTTTAGCACATAATCAGTTTATATACTATTTTATAATAACTTACAACTACTTTTTATCGCATTTTTCGACATTTACTATTTTTTACGTTTTATTGATATAAATGCAATTCCTCCTACTATTAATGCTATTGTTGCAACTGATATTATTACATAGTAAATCATTGTGTTTTCTGTACTTCCTGTTGGAGGTGTAATTGTAACTTCTTCAGAAGATCCTCCTATACCTTTGCCACCATCAAATGTATATTCTCCTATTTTAGTTACTATTGTTCTTCCTCCTGTTTTTGATGCTCCTATTAATTCTACATCATTGTCATATGTCATATCTGTATCAGTATTTGAAAGTAATTTTGTTAAGACAAGTTTTAAATTACCATCTGATTCATCTGGAGCTAAAGCTACCTCTTTATCAGCCCAATAATTTGATTGTAATAAAGTATTTATATTTTCTTTCTTAATATCATTACCTTTAATATCTGTATATAGTACTCCACCTTTATCTATGACATCTTTTATATTGTCTAAGTTTACAAGTTTCCAATTGTTAGCTATATTAATTTCATTTGTAGAATCATATGTTAAATCATTACTTACATAGTCTACTAATATACTTGGTGTTATTTTAACTATTGAATTTTCATCTTTGTCTCCATATTTATAGTATGCTTCATTAGTATAATCTAACTCACTTGTATTTTTTGCTTTCATTGTATATCCAATTTCTAGAGTTGCACCATGAATTAGTTCATTGTCTAATTCTATGTCTACTATTCCTCTTGATTTTGGATTATCTGTTCCTGGAAGTACTTTTATACTTGATGCTTTATTTTGAAGTTTTCTACCTTCTTCTGTATCTATAATAACTGCATCTAATAATACTTGATCATTTGTTAAAGCAACTTTTACTGTTGATACTTCTTTTTCTATTTCCATTTGTTGTCTTGGTCTTTCTGTTATACCAAAGTCCATATTTAAAAGCTTGTAGTTTGCTGGTGTATATGTATTTCCTCCTGATATTGTGTTTAGTTCTACTGCAACTTCCATACGTGGTGTTGTAGCTGTCATTGCTGTTTCAACATTTTGAGTATTTTCTCTACCAGTATTTTTTCTATCTACATTTTTATAGTTTTCGTCAATGCCTTTTCTTGTTTCCCAATTATCAACTGCTTCACTATATCTTGTAAATTGAGTTCTTACTTGACCAGCATTTTGAGGATTATCTAGTTTATACCAATCTGTAGCTCCATTTTTAAATGCTGTTTTTACTTTTGTTTGTCCTTCAACATCATATACTATTGCTGATTTATAATCTACTGTATTGATATTTACTGTATCTTCTCCATTTTTATAAGTTGTTTTATTATCATATTGATATTGTAATGTATAATCTCCTGGTATAAATCCAGATATAGTATAGTTTCCATTTTCGTTAGTTTTAATATTTCCATAATTGTGTGCAACTGATGTAGCTAGTTGTCCTGTTACAATATTCTTTGAGTTGATAGTTTGACCTATTAATGTAACTTGAACACCTTCTAATGTTTTATCTTCACTTTCTTTATATATACTGTCTCCTTTTCTTTCTGCTCCTGTTTGTAATTCATTTGATGTACTATCTAGGAATACAGTTCCTGTTAATGTTCTTTCTTCTTTTTGATTTATTGTAAATTCTCTTGCTACACCTGTGTCATTATCTATTTGGCTAACATTTGTCACGTTTACATTTCCTGCTGCAGAGTTCTTGTCAACACCTGCATAATATGCTGTTCCTTGAGCATCTGAATATGTTGAATATGCATTTATTTCTACGATGTTATTCATTGTTGGAGTATATATTTCTCCTTTTTGTTCATATTCTAGCATATTCATTACTTCAGTATCACTTACTTTAAATGTCATATAGATTTCTTTAAAGTTATTCTTTCCAGGTTCTCCATTAAATGGTATCACATCTTGTGACATATTTATACAAACTTTTTTATATTCACTTGGACTATAATTACTGTAATTACTATTTGTTATTAATCTCTTTCTATAATTATCTTTTGCAACATAATTATATTTACTTTCATCTAAAACATTTCCTATAAATCTTAATTCATAATTGTTATCATAGTATATAGCCAATTCTTTTACTCTATTATATAGGCTTGTTGATTCATTTGTTATTCTTACTTTATATGTTACAAATATTTGTAATTTATCTGAAACTGTATCGTCAACTAATGTTTTTACATCTGATGGATATACTGTAAGGTTTGATAATTTATCCGCTTCTACATAAGTAACTCCTACTTTTAATGCTGAATCACTTGGTTGTAAATTAAGTGTTCCGTCTCCTCTTTTATCAATTGTTTTCTTATATAAGTTATTATATCCATTAACTGTAGTTACAACATTTTCTATTTGGTTACTTACACTTAAGTCTGGGCTTTCTCTTGTTATTAATGCTAAATTTATTCCTTCTACTGTATTTCCAGTTAAATATTTAACTACTTCATTTCCAATTCCTTTTTCTAACTTATAGGTTGCTTCTATAGCATTTTTTGCGTCTCCTTTTACAGTAACTCTTTTGTTACTTTCATCTTTATTATATCCAGCTGATAAACCGTTTATCGTACTTACCTTATTATTGTAACTATATGATAAACTAACAATACCACTATCTTTGCCTTTAGCATGTATTGCTTCTCCTTGTGTTAAACTATTATTCTTACCTGTAATTGTTGCATATTTATTATTTAATTCTATTCTTTGAGTTGCATTTTCTAATGCTTTTGAGCCATTTTGTTTATCATTGTAATTTGGTGTTGCGCATGCTATGAAATCAATACCATCATACACAAATTTAACTTTATACCCTGTAAGCTCATCTTTATATCTAGCTAATATCTTAAAGCTATAATTTCCATTAGCACCTGTTTTTGTTGAACCTACACACTGACCTATAACTTCACCAGTTGTTGGGTTTTTGTTGATATCTTCCCAATATGTACCTGTTAAAACTTTAATACCATCAATTGTTTCTGTTTTTTCTTTTAATTGTCTCATTTGCCATAATTCTACTCTTATATTTTGAACTAAAAGTTTATTTGTATCATATGTATTTGCAGCATTATCATTTACTGATTTTTCATCTTTACCTTCTTTTTTCGGTGTCCATACTTTACCAGTAATCTTAAATTCTTGCTCCTTATCCCTTATATTTTTTGCAATTTCCTTATCTTCCGTATTTGTATTATTTTCTTTTATTTTTGCAGTTACAATTGCTTTTCTACCTAAATTGCTATTATTATAACTAGAATTACTAATAGCTACTTCCTCAAATATATATTTTCCTGAAACAAGTCCTGTAATAAGTATATTTCCATTTGATCCTGTATTGAATTTTGTTGCTTGATCTCTTGAAGTAACATATTTTATTGTTCCGCTTTGATCTTTACTTACATATAATCCTGTATCTTTATGTTGAAGTATAAATTGAACATTTTCTACTCCAGTATTATCATAAACATCCCTTTTAGATATGTCAACTTGTGCTTTTTTTAAATTATATTCAAATGTTATATCATTATACTTTATAGCTTTGCTACTTGTAGTAAGTTTTTTTATTAATTTCTGCTTGTAAGCTTTTGATGGTTTTAATAATTCTATTTTTGCTGAATATACTGTTATTCCAGATTGTTTTGGCCTAAGAGTAATTTTTATTTTATTTAAATTAATTACATCATTAATATCTATTGGATTTTTTTCGCCCTCAAGTGGAATTAATAGATAAAATGGACTGTTCTTTTTTATTGTGATTCCACAAGTACCTATATTGTTTTGATTATCAATAGCTTTTATACCAGAAGTTATAGTGCTACCATCTGCCTTTGTTACAGATATATTAAAATCATTTTCAAGTGTGTTTCCACTAAAATCCCATGTTATTGGTCCAATTTTAAAATATTTTATATTTTGCTTATTATCTGGATGTATATAATTTTCAATAGTTGGGCAAAAATCTGTAGTTCCAGTATTATCGTTGAAAGATGCTTCACCTTTATAATTGTTTAATTGTGTTACATATGCTTTTGCACCATTATATATGCTAGAGTCAGTCATTACAAAACTTGCGTCATTACTTCCAAATCCAGATCCAAGTTCCGTTGTAAAACTCCAAAACCATTTATATAATGCTTGCTGTGCTGGTGAATAACTAACTGAAGTTCCTCCCCTATATCCATTTCCATGTGCTAGTATATATGCTATTCTTGCAGCATTATCACTTGTTATTGTTTTGTTACCCATAGTTGCTGTTCTTGCATTTTGTAATGTACAATCTGGATTTATTGTAATAGTTCCTGCACTGTTATATGTTGTTTTTACCTCGTTTTTTTCATCCAAAATTTTATATTTGTAACCTGTAACTCCAAGATAATGGGTACCACCATTTCTTGTAGCCTGATCGTGCACATAGCTACTTTTACATAATACACTTGTTTGATTTGAAGGAGCAGTAGAATTTGGTTGTTTATAATACTTCTCACTATATTTATTATATCCATTACATTTTACTGAATTTACCTCATACCATTCTAAATATTTTCCATCTTCAGTTTCATTTATTCTGTTATCATGATTAACACAATATAAATCTGTTCTTGTTTTAAGATCACTCCAGCCAATTGAGTCTGCTCTAACTGAATATTGAGGTACTATTATAGCTCCTAACATTATTATCATTAGTAATATTATTTTTTTAATTTTAGTCATTATATATCCTCCTCTCTTCCTATATTTTAAGCTTTATGAATTTTCTATTTATTAAATATGCTCCTGTTCCAATTACAAGTATTGTTAATAATGTAATTAGAGCTACATTTACTACAATTTCACCTGTTGCTATACCTATTATGATGTCTGCGTTATTCATATCGCTTTCTCCTTGTACTTTATTTCCTGCTTTTGAATTTTCACTTTCTATTCCAGATGGACTATAGCTTTCTGCTATTTCTGCTAAGTTGTTTACTATCTCTGAGTCTTCTGATGTTACTACTTTTGTTAATACTAATTTAACTGTCTTTGATTCACCTGGTAATATTTTTTCATTTGCTAAACTTACATTATATAAGTTGTTATCTAATTGATGCCAATCTTTATTTAGTTCTGAACTAAATTTAAGTCCTGATGGTATGTAATCAACTATACTTCTTACATATCCTTCTGCATCTCCGATGTTTGTTACTTTAATTTCATATTCAATTACCATATTTGTATTTTTCATATATTTTGATGGTAATTCTATTTTTGTTGTTGATGTATTAGTAAAATCATATGTTTTTGTTTCTTTACTATTTTGTACTATTACTTTGCTTATTTGTTTATCTAATTTTAATTCAAATGTTTTTATATCTTTTAGTCCTATGTTTATTCCTGCTATACTGCTATCTTTTATTGTTACTTTATCTGTATTTGCTATTGTTTTTTCTTGTCCATCTAATTCTAATTTATTTATTACTACGTCAGAGTTAATAGCTTCATCTACTCCTTCTGCTTTATATGTTGTTGGCATATATTTTGTATTGTCATATTCAAATACTACTATATAATTTCCTTTTGGTACATTATCTAATGAGTAGAATCCTTCTTCATCTGTTGTTGTCTTTATGTCATTTCCATCTGCATCTTTTATAATTTTGTTTTTATCTATGTCTAATAATCTTACTGCTATATTACTTAATAATTCTTCATCAGAATCTTTTGTTCCATCCTCATCTGCATCATACCATGCTGTTCCTGATATTGAATAAGTTCCTTCTTTATTTGTGTTTCCACTATTTTCTCCTGGATTTTCTCCTGGATTTTCTCCATTTCCATTACCATTTTCGTCTTCTGGTAATGCTTCTAAATAGTTTACTATCTCGTTAGATTGAATCGTTGAACTATTATATTTTGCACTTGCTATGTTTGATATTTTTTGAGTTTTTGATGTTTGTGCGCCTTCTCTTACTTTTGTTGCAATTTTAAATTCTGTTTCTTCTCCTGGTTTTAAGTCAATACCTGACTGTAGTACATAATTACCAATTATTTCATTTTCATTAGATTCTTCTATTAATTTACCATCTCTTTCTATAGACTCTATTGTTAAAGTATCTGGTACTTCATCTGAAAAATCTATGCCTAAGATATCCATTTCACTATTATTTTTAAATTTAACTGTATAATCAATCTTATCTCCTTCTTTTACATATTTATTTGTTGTATTTGAAGATTGATTTACGGATAATGTTGCTGTGTTTATATTATATACAACTTCATTTGCTCTATATTCTTTATCTTCTGTTATAACTTTAGCATTTATTTTTGATTTAATATTATTTAAGTTATTTGTCATTAAGTCAACACATATAATTATTACATCATCTGCCTCTAAATTATCTATAGTAACTGTTTTTTCTTCTAAGGAAATTTTACTTTCATCTACATCATCAGATTCAATACTATTTATTTTTAAGTTTTCATCATTAAATAATTTAAATTTTACATTTTTTATGTCTTTACCACTATAATTTATTATATCAAATTCTAGTAAGTCTCTATCATATCCTGCAATTAAATTTGTGTTTTCTTCTATATCAATTGCACTTACTGTAATATTTCCTAAATCTGTTTTTAAATTTAATTCATTAGAATCTGTAGTAACATCATTATTATATTGTACTGTTAATTTATTTGTTATATTTGTATCTTTTTGTGTTTCTTCTTCTACAGTTACTTGATATTCTTGTTCTATAGATTTTCCTGGTTGTAATAAATCAATTTTTATATCTTCTAGTGATTCTAAGAAATCTTTATGTATATGTATACCATCATTTTCTTCACAACCGTCACAAAGTCTATATTTTGAACAATATGTATTATCTGGTATATTTTGATGTAATATTACATTTGTTGCATCTTCTGTTCCTACATTTTCTATTTTTACTTTGTATTTGATTGTTTCTCCACCTGCAACTGTATCTCCATCTTTTACTTCTTCTCCACCTACTGTTGCTGTTAATGTTGCTTTTAATTCTGGTCCTACTCCTGTTGATACTCCTAATGCTGTTGCTTGTGTTTCTTCTTTTTGTCCATTTAGATTATTTGTATACACTACTTTGTAGTTTTCATATGCTTTTTCGTTGTATCCTAATTTTTCTGGTATTTGTACTCCATATGTTGCTGTTAAGTTTTCTCCTGCTTTCATTTGATTTACTGTTATTAAATAACTTTTTACTTCTTCGTTATTTGTTATTTCTTGTGACCATCCATTTTCTGGTGTTAATTCTTCTGTTGCATCTTGTTTTTGGCTATAATATATTTTTACTTTGCTTGGATCTATTCCTTGTGCTGTTATTCCTTTTGTTATTGTTGTTTTAATTGTATTTTCACTATTTTTTGTTGGGAAGCTTCCTAATATTTTTACATCTTTTACTTCTGCTTCGTTATTATTTATTACTTCTATTTTTACTTCTTCTTGTTTTGCTTCTTTTCCTGTTTCAATTATTTTTGTTTTTTCTTCTTCTTGTCCTATTGTTTCTATATTTAATTGTTCCATTGTATTTGCTACTACCATTCCTGTTGGTGCAACTATTTCTATTTCTTTTTCTAATTGTTCTATTGGGCTTGTTGCTTTTTCGTTTGTGTATTCTATTTTTATTTTTTCTGTACTATTTGCTATCTTTTTATTTAATGTCATATTTGCATTTATTATTATTGTTGCCCCTTGAGCTATTTGGCTATCTATGTATTTTGTTTGTTCTCCTTGTAAATTTATTTCTATAACTTTTGCTCCATTATCATCATAAAGTCTAGCATTTCCTACTTTTAATTCTTCGTCATATAATAAGTTTATTGAATTTACTTTAACATTTTCTACTTGACTTGGTAATTTTACTTTTATTGTAGGATTTTTATATAAATCATATTTTTCATTGTCTGTTACTAATGTTGCTTTTATTTCTAAACCTTTATTTTCTACTACTGTTGATAAACTTTTCTTGTTTATTTCCATTTTTGCTTTTGTTGTTGTTTCTTTTAAAGCAATTTTGTTTGTATCTGTTATTGTTATTCCATCATGTGTTAATACTGTTTCTTGTTTTATTTCTTTCATTTCTTTTAATGTTTCTGTTTCGTATTCTTCTGCTTTTATTACTTTTGTATTTTCTATTTTTATTATTCCTGTTGCTACTGGAGCACTTGTTTTTATTGTTAATTCTTTTACTCCATCTTCATAGTTTACTTCTATTTGTCCTTGTTCATTTTCTATTGTTTTACTTGTTATTTTTGCTATTTGTCTTCCATCTTGGTCTGCTATTTCTATTGTTCCTTCTTCTCCTAATACATTTAAGATATCTTCTTTACTTATTTTTGTTTGTTTATATTGTGTATTTGCTATTAATTCTCTTTCTCCATCTACATATGTTGCTTGTTTTTGACTTACTTCTATTCCTTCTTTTGCTTCTGGATAGTTTACATTTATGTCTAATTTTGTTTTATATTCTCTTTCTTGTTTTGCATATATCTTTCCTTTATATATGCTTTTCTCTTCGTTTTTTGTTTTTATTTCTATTGTTCCGTCTTTTTCTTCTCCAACTTTTATTGTATTTTCTACTGTTTTTGTTGTTACTTTACTATTATATAATGTTATTTCTGCTTTTGTATTTATTTCATTTTCTGTTACTTCTACTTCTTCTGGTAATATGTATGTTACTACTACTGTATCTTTTGCATTCTTATTCCATGTTATTTTTCCATTTTGTTCTTGGTTTTCAATTTTTATTTGTAATTTATTTTCTTCTTTTATATATTCCCAGTTATCTTCTGTAAAAGTATTTTCATCTTTTCCATTTGTTGCCTCTGTTCCTAAAGATGTAACTTTTACATCTTCTACTTCTTCTGGTACATTTAATTCTATATTAGTTGATTTTACTGGGTATTTATTTTCTTCTAGAGAACTATTTATTTTTATTTGTACTACTCTCTTATTTGTACCTTCTATGTTATATACTTTATTTGTTAGTATTTGTGCATCTAAAATAGCTCCATTATTTTCTTCATATGGATCTTCTAATATTAGTTTTACTTGTTTTGTTGCTTCTATATCTATTTTATCTGCTTTACTATTTGTATATATTCCACTTAATTTTATTTGGCTTTCCATGTTTAATAGACTTAAATCTATTACGTTTCCTTGCTTTGCTGCTATTCCTAATTCTACTTCCATTGTTTCTCCAGCACGTATTTGATTTAAGCTTATTTGGTTTCCTTCTATTTTATTTATTCCTTCACTTAGCTGGTCTGCTTTAACTTCAAAGTTACTATCTAATATTTCTACCTTTCCGTTAAAGTACCCTTCATCTTGTACGGATATTTCCATGTATAATTTCATGTTTTCTTCGGCTATACTTTCTTCCTTTATATCTACCCTTTCGCCGTTTTCTGTTTTGAAGTATGCACTAAATTTAACATTTTTGTTGTTTGTTTCACTACTTTGATTTAATGTTCCTATTGCATAACTTACAAAACTTGCTCCTAAAAATAGGAAATTAGCCATTGTTAGTGTTATTACTAAACTAATCGCTACTATTGCCTTTAAAACTTTTCTTTCCATATTGATTTTTCCTCCTTAAATTTTTTTGTATTTAGTCTAAGTAAAGTTTTTCCTTACTTTATAATATATTTTTTAAAAATATAAGTCAATATGATATATCTTCCATAAATTTAATTTTACAAATATATCTTTGATATCCTTTTACGGAAGGTCTTTTCTGAATATTTGACACCTCTAATTTTACATTTTCATTACATTTTTGTTACATTTGAATTTTTAAGTCAAATAAATATTAAAAATGTCAAAATAACACATTGACCCTAAGTTATATTATACTACTGTTTTTTAGTTTTTTCAATGGTTATATTAAATTTTTTTAACTTTTTATGTAACTTTGTCAAAAATCTATAAATTAACTTATATGAGTAGTAACAATATTTACTTATATTTCATAATATAATATATCTTTCATATATATATTAGTATAAAGAGGTGAATATTATGAATAATATAGATATGGGAAAATTGATGAATATGATAAGTAAGATGGATAAGAAAGATTTGCAAAACACTATTGCAAAAGCTAATGAAATTATGAATTCCCCAGATAGAGATAAAATAATTAATGAACTTAAGAAAAATATGAACTAGCAAAAGGGAAGTGATAATTTATGTCTGATGATATGTCTGATGTTTTTAATAATATAAAAAATATGATGGATAATGGCAATTTACCAGATAATATTCAAGAAATTGTTAATAATATTAAAAATTCTAATACTTCTAATAATACAGAAAATAATAATTCAAATTCTACCTCTAATAACATTAATATTGATTCAAATAAAATATCTCCTGAAATGATAAATACTTTATCTAGTTTATTAAATTCTACCTCTAATGAAAAAACTGCAAACAATGATACAAATTCAGAATCTACAATAGACGTAAATACAATTTTAAAAATGAAAACAATAATAGACTCTATGAATCAAAAGAATGATCCAAGAGCAAATTTACTTTATTCTTTAAAACCTTATTTAAGAGAAAATAAAAAAAATAAATTAGATCAATATGTAAATTTACTAAAAATGACTAAAATTGCAGATATTATGAAAAATGAAAAAAAGGAGAATAGTTCTAATGCCTAGTTACCCTTTTTTTGGATTTCCCTTTCCTCCTCATAGGCGTTACAATTATAATAATCATAACAACTATAATAAAAATAATGAATTACATAGTAATAATACATTAGAAAAAGATAAGTATCTAGATAAAGGTACTAATGAGTCTAATAATACATATAGTAATGAACCATATTTATTTGATTTATTTGGAATAAAATTATATTTTGATGACATTTTAATAATATGTTTAATATTCTTTTTATATAATGAAGGTGTTAAAGACGAAGGATTATTTTTTGCTTTGATATTACTACTTCTAACCTAGAAAGGCCACAAATATTTTATTGTGGTCTTTTTTTTTATTTCAAATATTCTATAATTTTACATTATTAACTTTCTTTTTCAATTATATCAATATGTAAATTTAAATCTTCTTCTGTTGGTAATATACTCAAAATATCTTTTGGTAATACCTTTGAAATCTCATAAGAACTGACTCCTATTGGTTTGTTAATATCTCTTAATGAATATTCAACTGAAAATTTTGTTTTTTCTCTGCATAATATTATTCCAATTGTTGGATTATCAGTTTCTGTTTTTAGCAAATCATCAACTGCTGATAAATAAAAATTCAATTTTCCAGCATATTCTGGTTTGTATTCTGTATTCTTTAATTCTACTACTATATAGCAATGCAATTTAGTATGATAAAATAACATATCTATAAAATATTCCTTATCATCTACTAAAATTTTATATTGATTTCCAATAAAACTAAAACCATTTCCTAGCTCCAATAAAACTGTTTTTATTTTTTCAACCATTGCTTTTTCTAATTCTGTTTCTATAAAACTTTCTTTTAAATTTGATAAATTTAAAATATATGGATCTTTCATCATATCTTTTGCTAATTTACTTTGTGTTGCTTGTAATGTATTTTTAAAATTATTAGGTTTATCTCCTAAAACTTGGCGTGTATATAAATCACTTTTAATTTGAAATGCTAAATCATCATAACTCCATCCATTTATTGCAGTTTGTTCTATATACCACTCTCTTTGCTTTTCGTTTTTTATTTTACTAAAAATTAATATATTGTGTGACCAAGGTATCTTTTCAGAAAGTTTTTTAAGATTATTATTATTTTTACACTCTAAATAATATTTTTTCATATTAAGAAGATTTCTTTCTGAAAAGCCTTTCATATTAGGAAAATTAACTTTTAACTCTACTGATAAATTGTTTATAAAGCTATTTCCATATTTAGAATTTTCATCTATTACTTGTCCTAAGTAACAATATAATGCTAACATTCTTATATTTGCACTTTTATAAATATCATATTGTGCATTTAATATTTCATTTTTTATATCTTTAAATACTTCTTTAAAATCTTTTTCCAACATTCTATTTTCCTTCATATGCTACCTCTTTTCTTAAATTATTTAAATTAAAATGCTTATATCTCAATAATTTTTTTGAAATTCGCAGACGCATCTGCGAATTTCAAAAATATTTATTTTATAAAAAATACTTAAATATTAAAATTTTAACATATAATTCTCCTTAAATTTATAAAAAGAGAGCTAAAATATATATTTTAGCCCCCTATATTAAACTTCGCTTATTTTTATTGAGCCGCGAAACGCTCGAATATATCGTTCGCTGTTGTGTCTGAGTCGCGAAACACTCGAATTAATGAATAGCTATTCTTTTATTAGTATATTCATTATACTATTTTTATTAATTATGTCAATATAAATTATTAATTCTATAATCTTTTTTAAATTATTTATTAATTTTTCTAGTTTATTCTATTACAATTTCATCTTTATCTACATATATATATGCTTGTTTATGTAATGGTTCTTCTTCTCTATCTATTTCTTTTACTATATTTGAAATTCTAAGTTGTACAGTATCTAATATTCCTGCAGATATAATTGCTTGTTTATTTCCTTTAGCCCCTGCATGTGCTAATCCTCTAAGTGTACCTAAAACTACTATATTGTCTCTTGCCATTACTTCAGCACCTGAATTAACATCTCCTAAAATAACTATACTTCCTTCTACTTCCATTTTTTGTCCTGATCTTAATGAACCTCTATGAAATTTAGTTTCTGAAACAGCTATTTCTTGTTCAAATGTTTTTTTAATATTAGATAATCCAAATCCTTTTGGCATATCAAATTCTATATCAACATCTATTTTTTGTTTTATTAATTCTTGTAATTCATCTATCTCTTTATTCTTTAAAACCTTTCCAGTTACTTTTATAGGTGTTGTTGCTCCCTTATATAATTTCTTTAAATCTGGTAGCTTTTTATTAAAACTCCACACAATATTACTAAAATCTGCATCTTCATTTATTTTAATTACTATATAATCTTTTTTTAAATTTATTGTTATACAACTTCTCATTTTTACATCCTCTCTTTATTTAAAATTAATTTATAACTTCTACATATGGAATAGCTGTCATATCTTCTTGTACATTGTTTGAATTCATACCAAAATATTCTGCCATTATATCTCTTACTGCCTCTGCTGTGTAATTACCATGTCCACCATTTTCTACCATTACTACTATAGCAATTTCAGGGTCATTAAATGGTGCAAATCCTGCAAACCATGCATTTACATTTTGTCCCGCTTCTGCTGAACCTGTTTTTCCACCAACTTCTATATTAAAATCTTTAAATTTGTCATATGCTGTTCCTCCTGTTTCACTTGTAACTGATCTCATACCTTCTAATATTGCATTTAGATTTTCTTGGTTAATATTAAGATCTTCTTCTTGGTCATTATTTAATCCTAATTTATTATTTACAAATTCATTTATTTCTTCTCTTGAAACTTCAGTTCCATCAGAATTTTGTATTGATTTAACTATTGTAGGATTAACTTTTTTTCCTCCATTTGCAAGCATACTTATATATTTAACCATTTGTAGAGGAGTAAATTGGTTATCTCCTTGTCCTATTACTGCATTTAGCACATCTCCACCATTCCATGGTTTATTTAATGCCTCTGACGTTTCTTTACTTGCCACACTTCCTGATGTTTCACTAGGAAGTTCTATTCCTGTTTTAGTTCCAAGTCCAAAATATTTAGCATATTTTACTAAATTATCTATTCCCATTCTTCTTGCAGTTTCATAGAAGAAGAAGTTACATGAGTGCTGTATTGCACCTGATACATTAAGCCATCCATGTCCTCTTCCATAGTCTGTATAATACCAACATTTCCATGAATTATTTCCTAATCTATATACACCTGTATCATTTATTCTTTCAGTAGTTGTTATTGCTCCTGACTCTAATCCAGCAATGGCAGATACCATTTTAAATATTGATCCAGGGGCATATGCATCTTGTATTGCTTTATTTCTAAGTGGTTTTGCAGTATTTGTTATATATGAATTCCAATTTTCAGGGCTTATTCCTCCAACAAATAGTTCTGGTTGATAATCTGGATAACTTGCCATAGCAAGTATTTCACCTGTTTTTACATTCATAACAACACAACTACCAGCTTTTGTGTCATACCTTTGAGAAAATCCTCCATTTGCTATTTTTTGTATATTGTTTGCTAATGCTTGCTCTGTTATTTTTTGTAAATTTGCATCAATAGTTAAAACAACATTTGAACCTGCTTTTGCTTCTTCTGTTATGTATTCTGATGTAACAGTTCCGTCTACTGCCATATCTATTTGTCTTATTCCATTTTTACCTTTTAGATATTCCTCAAAAACATATTCAATTCCCGATCTACCAATTATATCATTATTATCATATATATCACTTTTTTCTTTATACTCTTCTTCATTAATTTGTCCAACATATCCTAATATATGTGAAGCTAAATTACCTGAAGTATATGTTCTTATAGGCTCTGTTACTATGTTTATTCCAGGAAAATCATCTGATCTTTCACTTAATTCTGCAACTGTTTGTCTACTAATATCTTTTGCGATACTTAATGATTTTGTACTGCTATATCCTTTTTCTGAAATTTCATATCTTATTGCTATTATTCTTCTTACATCTTCTATATTCTCATTTTCTATTTTATATTTTATCTTAAATTTATAAAAACAATCTTCTGCTGTTGCATCTTCTTTCATTTTGTTTTTTTCTTTCCATTTAACAAGTGTATCTCCATCAATTGTAAATGTAAAAGGGTTTATTGTTATAGGGAAAGAATCTGCATACTTTTGTCCATTCTTTTCTAAAACTTTTGTTAAATCTAATATTGTATTATTTAAAGTTTGAGTATCTATTTTTGTTTTATATAATTCTATACTAAATCCCATTTTAGTACTAGCTAATATATTTCCTGTTTTATCTAATATAGTTCCTCTTGAAGCTTCTAATTTACTTTCACGTGAGAGCCTTGTATTCGATTGGTTTCTATAATCTTCTCCTTTTATAATTTGTAAGTTGAATAATTGGATAATTAATATTATTCCAACAATATAAATAAAAAGAGATATAGTATTAAATCTTAAATTTATATTTTCTCTAGATATTCTCTTACCCAATTTTTCACCTTCTTTATTAAAAGTATCTTGTTAAAATTTTATTTTCCTTATATTTGTTCTCAATATAATATCCTGCTTTTTGTAATAATGGATAAATGATAATTGTAATTATAATATTGTATAATACTTCTACTAGTAATATTTTAATGAATTCAAATATTTCTACGTTAATTGAAAATATAATATAATTTATAAAATACATTCCTACTTCATATATTATTGTAGATACCATTACCATTATCATCATAGTTATTCTACTATCT
Source organism: uncultured Clostridia bacterium (assembly GCA_947627935.1). Lineage (GTDB taxonomy): Bacteria > Bacillota > Clostridia > TANB77 > CAG-508 > CAG-269. The sequence continues at coordinate 33,553 of CANQXY010000005.1, forward strand.
TTAGAAAAGTTCTTATCAAAAATAGATCCTATTATTCCTATAGCTCCAAGCATTATTGCAGTAATTCCTATTTTTTTACCTATAAATAAATCTAATAATATTCCTAAAATTACACCATATGTTACACCTAATGTTCTATTTGTAAAAAGTGCAATAAATAGTACTAAAATAACAAATATATTTGGCATAACACCTGCTATTTTAAACCATGAAAAGAAGTTTAATTGTAAAAAATAAATTATAAAAAATGTTAATATTAAAAAAATGTTAATTATTATCTTTTTCAACCACTTCACTTCACTTTCATACTTTTTGTTATTTTTATTTATTTTTTATAACTAAAACTGTTTCCAATTTATCAAAATCAACTGCTGTTTTTATGACAGCATATCTATCAATATTATTATTTGTATTTACAACTTTTTCTACAGTACCAATGTGTATACCTTTAGGATATATTCCACCAATTCCTGAAGTTTCTATACTATCTCCTTGTATTATTGTAGTATTTGTAGGTATATACATAGCTCTTAAACTTGAAGTACTTTCTAGTGTTCCCTTACATACTATACTATCTCTTGTAGTACTCATTAAACTACTTACAGAACTACCACTATCTATTATTGTTTGAACTTTTGATGTATTATCATCCACAGATATTATATGGCCTACTAATCCTTTATCAGATATTACAGGCATTTTTTCTTCTACTCCATCTTTTTTTCCTATGCTTATAACTATTGTTCTTGAATAATTACTTATATCTCTATTTACTACATATCCTGGTATTGTTTCATATTTACTAAATTTTTCTGTTAAACTTAAATATTCTTTTAAAGTTTCATTTTCTGTTTTTATATTTTCTAACTCTCTTAAACTTTGTTCTAATTGACTATTTTTTTCTTTTAATTGTTTATTTTCATCTTTTAAGTCATTAATGTCTGTAAAAAATGTACTATTTCCATTTATTTTATTTTTTAAGTATGTTAACCCATTTTGAATAGGCACAACTAATTTACTTGCCACATTTTCTATATATGACAAGTTACTATTTTCTATATTTGTTAATATAACTAGCATTATTAAAATAATAATTGTTAATATTATTCCTAAAATGCCACTTTTTTTATTTTTATACATTTTCTACTAGCCTATATTAGCAAAAAGCTAACATACCTTTCTATTTAATCTTATTTATCTTCTTTTTCTAGAATTTATCAATACTGTTTTTAATTTTTCTAGATCTTCTAAGGTTTTACCTGTTCCTCTTACAACACAATCTAATGGCTCTTCTGCAATATATACAGGCATTCCTGTTTCATTACTTAATAGCTTATCTAAATTTTGTATAAGAGCTCCTCCACCTGCTAATACTATACCTTTTTCAATTATATCTGATGCAAGTTCTGGTGGTGTTTTTTCTAAAGTAAGTTTTACAACATCTACTATTTTTGCTATAGATTCTCTCATTGCCTCTTCTACTTGTACAGAAGTTATAGTAACATTTCTTGGAAGTCCATCTGTTAAATCTCTTCCTCTTATTTCCATAGATTCTTCTGTCATTAATGGCATTGCACAACCTATTTGCATTTTTATTTGCTCAGCTGTTGTTTCTCCAATAGCTAAATTCATTTCTCTTTTTATATAATTTATAATATCTTCATCTAATTCATCTCCAGCAACTCTTAAAGAATTACTAGTTACAATTCCACCTAAAGATATAACTGCAACTTCAGTTGTACCTCCACCAATATCTACAATTATATTTCCTGTTGGTTCTGCTACATTTAGTGAAGCTCCTATTGCTGCTGCCATTGGTTCTTCTATTAAATATACTTCTTTTGCTCCAGCTTGAATTACAGATTCTTCTACTGCTCTTTCTTCTACTTCTGTTATTCCTGATGGAACTCCAACAACTACTCTTGGTTTTCCTATATTATATCTTTGTGCTATTTTTCTTATTATGTTTTTAAGCATTAATTGAGTTGCTGTAAAGTCAGCAATTACCCCATCTTTTAAAGGTCTTACTGCTTTTATTTGCTCTGGTGTTCTACCTAACATTTCTTTTGCTTCATGACCTGTTGCTAATATATTTCCTGATTTTATATCTATAGCAACAACAGATGGTTCTTTTAAAACAATTCCCTTTCCTCTTAGTGTAACTAATATGTTAGCTGTTCCTAAGTCTATTCCTATGTCTTTTGATCCAATTGTAAAAAGTTTCATAATTTCATTTTCCTTTCCAAATATATTTATATAATTTAATTAAGCTTTTGTTCTTTTAACTTTTGTGTAAATATACTTGTATATTCCATATTACCTATGACTATATGATCTAGTAATTCTATCCCTAGAAGACTAGCAGCATCATATACTCTATCAGTAAATAGTATATCGCTTTTACTTGGAGTTGAATCTCCACTTGGATGATTATGAACTAAAATAATTTTAGGCGCCTGCATTTTTACAACTTCGCCTAATACATCTTTTATTTCTATTTTTGCAAAGTTTGCCCCACCTAAAGATATATCTAATATTTTTAAGATAACATTTTTATTGTTTAATATTACTACTTTAGCAATTTCTCTTTTTTGAAATCTTAACTCTTGCATTAATATTTTTGCAATATCATATGGTTCTTTTATCTTTATTTTTTTATAATTTGAAGGCTTATTCATTCTTATTGAAAGTTCACATACAGCTTTTAGTTGTATTGCTTTTACTTTTCCAATTCCATTAATTTTCATGAGCTCTTCTAAAGATAAATCTCTTAAAAAATTTAATTCATCTTCCTGTGGATTTTTATTCAATTTTAAGATTTTATTTGCCAATTCTATTGATGTTTCTTTTTTAGTTCCACTTTTAATAATTATTGCCAATAATTCTGCATTTGATAAAGTTTTTTCTCCAAATAATTCTAATTTTTCATATGGTCTTTCACTAATTGGTAATTCTTTTATTTTTAAAGACAAAATATCAATCCTTTCTAAAATTTTATTTTGCCCCTATAATATTTTAAACTTTTCTATATATAAATATAGCTATCCCCATACCTATAATACTTGAAATATTTATCTTAAACATTAACGCAAAAGTAATTTTAACTATATTTAAATCTAATACTAAAGGATTTTCTAATCCAAATTGTTGTCCGAAACTAAGCCACCATAACCAATCTACTCTTGAAGCTAATTCTCCTAGTAATCCCCCTATTACTAATCCTGATAAAATAAATATTATTAAAATCCATATGTTCTTTTCTCTTGTACTCATTTTTTTCCTCCATTTATTACTTTTCTTACGGCTATTATTTTTACATTGATATTATATATGTTATATGGTGATTTTTCAAGTACTAATTGATTTTTTTATAAAATGTGCTTTTATTTTTTTATTATTTATGCTATATTCTTATTACCAAAATTTGTTTCTTTAAATATAATAATAATAGTAGTATAATTAAATTAGTACACTTAGGAGGATTATTATTTATGAAGATTGAAAAACTTACAGAAAACAAAATTAGAATTATTCTTAATTTAGAAGACTTAGAAAAAAATAATATTGACCTACATTCTTTTATGTCTAATTCTGTTGAATCCCAAAACTTATTTATTGATATTTTAGATAAAGCTGAACATGAAGTAGGATTTACTACTAAAGATTGTAAAATATTAATTGAAGCATTAGCATCTTCTGATGGACACTTTATATTTACAATAACTAAATATAAAACAAATACTGATAAAGATAAACAAAAAAGAAAAAAATTAACTGTAAAAAGAAAAGTTAATAATATAAATTCTGAAAATGCAATTTATGTATTTAATACTTTTGAAGAATTTTGTAACTATTGTTCTTACATAAATACTAGTAATTTAAATAATTTAAATGGATTATCCACAAATATTTCATTATATGTGTATAATGCTAAATATTATTTAGTTTTTAAAAACATAAATTTATCTTTTAAAAACTTAAAAGGTTTTTATGCTTCTATATGTGAATTTGCAAAATATATAAATCATTCTGAAAACTTTGAATCAAAACTTATTGAACATGGAAAATTAATTATGAAAAAAAATGCTATAAAAAAATGTATAGAATATTTTATATAACAAAAAAGGTATCAAATTTTATGATACCTTTTCATTTTAATATACGTAATTTTGTGGATTATATGCTACTCCATTTACTCTTACTTCTAAATGAAGATGTGGTCCTGTTGCATTTCCAGTTGAACCTACGGCTCCAATTTTTTGTCCTTGTGATACTTTTTGTCCAACTGATACATTTATTGCACTACAATGTGCATAATATGTTTGTACTCCATTACCATGTGCTATAGCAATCATATTACCATATGCACCTTTACGTCCTGCAAATACAACTGTTCCTGATGCTGCTGCCCCTATTGATGTTCCTTTTGGTGCAGCGATATCAAGTCCTGTATGAGTACCTGCTCTTACACTACTATTAGTTGCAAATCTAGATGATATTCTTCCAGAAATTGGTCTAGCAAGAGCTACACCTAACTCTATTTTCTTTGATGATATATTTCTTGCAGTAGATACATTTCCTGAATATACACTTTTTGTATTTGTTTTTGATACTGTTACAGTTCTTATAGGTTGTATGTATAATTTAGAAATTGCCTCTTCCGCAGATACAAAATCTTTTAATTCAGTTTCATATTTTTCTGATACTGATATAGTAGATACATTATAGCTATCTTTTTGTTTTAAACCTTCTACTACTGCCTCTGCATCTTGGAAATTTGATACATAAACTTTTTCTTCTTCGCCATCTAAAATTGCATAATATTTATAATATGTTACACCACTATTTTTTACAATATTAAAAATTTCCTCATCGTTAGTTGTAATATTTCTTTTTAGTAAGCAAAGTTTATATTTAGGTAAGTTATCAATTTGCACAAAGGCTACATTTTCGCCTTCTCCATTTTTCATATATTCATTTATTCTTGATTGTAACTTACTTTTATTTTCACTATATCCAACTTCTTGTCCGTCTATAGTCACACTATAAATAGGCTTGTATACAAAAGATACTGCACCTATTATTAAAAATGCCCCTATAAGTACGAGTACTATAAATTTTACAGATGTTCTTAAATGGATTAACATCTTTTTCATAATTTAATAATCTCCTTTGTACTTTTGATGCTCATATTTTATAGATAATTTTATAAATTTGCAATTTTGATTGACTACCAATTTCCGTATGTTTTTGTCCATTTTTTCGTTTTATCTCTTTTTTTCTCTGTTTTATAAATTTATAATTAAACAATAAAAGTAACGATTTTTATCGTTACTTTTATTGTTGTAATTCACTTTTTACTGTATTTATCTCAGTTACAGTTGCTTTTTGTGCAGGCTTATAATAACCTTTCGTTTGTGCTACTTTAAATAATTCATATTGAAAGCTTTCACTATTATTTCTTATTTGTTGTATTGTTTGTCTAAGTTGCATATTTTCTGTTTCTGCTATAACTCCTTGAAAAGTTGTAAGTTCAGCCTTAGTTCCTTCTAAAATATCATTAACCATTGTTTTTTCGTCCATTATTTTCCTCCTTAATTATTTAAAAATGACATTAATTTTTGTTTAGTATTTAGACTATCTTGTGCTGATTTAGTAAAAAGCTGTTTTATTTGCGGATCAACACATTGTGAGGCATAATTATTAAATTTTTGATATGAAGTTTCTTGTGCTCCAATTAGATGTCTTAAATTTTGTAATTCCACTTGACTTAAATCTGCCATATTTATCCTTCCTTTCAAAATATATTATAAATATTATTTACAATATATTTTAAAGTATTCATCTTTTGACTTTTTACGTAATTTTTGTTATAATTAATAGAGGTGATTATTATGAAAAATTATAATATACCTAACCAACTTTATACAATGCAAACTGATAATAAACAAATTTCAATTTTTCCTTTACTCAATAAGGATAACTCATTATCACAAGAGCCTATATATGACGCTTATGGTAATTTTATAAAATATTTATCAAACTTTAGATATATTGAAAATAATAATGAAACTAACCAATTTAAATCATTTAATATTTTAGTTGATTTAGATATAAATTTATATAATAATGATATTAATTATAGAAATGCTATATATTCAAAACTTTTATCATATAATAGAATTGATAAAATATATAACGAATACCACAATTACGCCGGAGGGCTAAGTTTTAATCCAGCAACTAATAAATATGAAAAATATGTAGACAAAAGAATTCTAGATAGTTTAAATTATAAACAAAAACTTAAAAATCAAGACAGATTATCCTCATTTCAAAATAAAAGACGAGATTTCTTAAGTAGAGTACAATCTTATGGGGTACATATAAAAACAGATCATGCTCAAAAATTAACTCCAGAAATGTATAAAGAAATGTATGGAAAAAGTTTATATCAAGATGAAAGATAATTTATTAATTACTATAAAAAATGGACCTATCGGTCCATTTTTATATTATCTCTAAATTAGCATATTTTGCCATTAATCTCTTATTTCCAACTTTATCGAAACTTATATCAACTTTTAAGTCGTCTCCCTCTTCTTCTACTGACATAATAGTTCCTTCTCCAAACTTTTTATGAAAAATTCTTACTCCTGCTTTATATTTTGATAAATCAACATTATCATTACTTGATTTTTTGCTAAGCGAATTTAGGAAGCTTTCTGCTGTTTTAAATACAAATCCACTGTTATTTTTAACTTCTTTTGTATTATTATCTTTATACACATTTAATTTTGATTTTCCATATTTCCAATCTATTTGTGTATCTTCAAAAGTATCATTTTCTTCATTATTATCAATTTGATTTAATATTTCTTCTGGCATTTCTTTTAAAAATCTTGACATCATATTACAACTAGTTGAGCCAAATATAGTTCTTTGCCTACTACATGTTAAAAATAAATTCTCTTTTGCTCTTGTTATTCCCACATAACATAATCTTCTTTCTTCTTCTAATTCCTTTTGTTCTGATATTGATTTATATCCAGGAAATATTCCTTCTTCCATTCCAACTAAAAATACTGTAGGAAATTCTAGTCCTTTTGCACTATGAAGTGTCATAAGCGTTACGGAATCATCTGTTTCTTCTAAATTATCAATATCACTAGATAATGTTATACTTTCTAAAAAATCGCTCAAACTATTTTCAGCAAATTCCTCTTCAAATTCTATTGCAACTGTTAAAAATTCTTCCAAGTTTTCTATTCTATTTTCCGCTTCAACTGTATTTTCTTCTTCTAATGCTTTTGTGTATCCTGTCTTTTTTAATATAGTTTTTATTAATTCAGAAATAGTTAAATCATCTTTTTTTACTCTTATTTCTTCTATTACATTAATAAATTCTCTTGAACTTAAATATACTCTATTTAAGCCATACTTTTCTGCATTTTTTATTATATCATACATAGATATATTATTTTCTTCTGATAATTTTTGTATTTTATCTAGACTTGTTTTTCCAATTCCACGTTTTGGCTCATTTATTATTCTTATTAAGCTTAAGTTATCAGAAGTATTTTGTATTAATCTTAAATATGCAATTATATCTTTAATTTCTTTTCTTTCATAGAATTTTAGTCCACCTACTATTTTATATGGGATATTTTCTCTTCTTAAAATATCCTCTATTGCTCTCGATTGTGTATTCATTCTATATAAAATTACAAAATCTGAATATTTATAATATTCTTCTCTTCTTAAATGTTCTATTTGTTCTACAATATATGAAGCTTCATCATATTCATTATCAGCTACATATAATTTAGGTACATTTCCTGTTTCATTTTCTGTCCATAACTTTTTATCGTATTTAACTTCATTATGCTTTATAACAGAATTTGCTACTTTTAATATATTTCCTGTACATCTATAATTTTGCTCTAATTTTATTATTTTTGTTCCTGGAAAATCTTTTTCAAAATTTAATATATTAGAAATATCTGCACCTCTAAATGAGTATATTCCTTGATCATTATCTCCAACAACTGTTATATTCCCATGTCTAGATGCAAGAAGTGTAATTAGCATAAATTGAGCTTTATTTGTGTCTTGATATTCATCTACTAAAACATACTCAAATTTGTTAGAATAATATTCTAATATATCACTATTTTGCATTAATATTTTAATTGTAAAATTTATTATATCATCAAAATCTATTGCATTATTATCTTTTAATCTTTTTTGATATAATTCATAAATTGTAGCAATTTTTTCTTTTCTAAAATCTCCTTTTGATTTTTCTATATATTCACTTGGTTCTTGCATTTCATTTTTAGCATTACTAATTTCTGATAATACTGCTCTATCATTAAATAATTTATCATCTATTTCTAAATCTCTCATACATTGTTTTATTAATGTTCTTTGGTCTGATTGATCAAATATTATAAAAGATTTATCAAATCCAATCCTATCTATAAATTTTCTTAGAATTCTTACACAAATTGAATGAAATGTACCCATCCAAATGTCAGATGCAGCTCCTTCAACTAAAGATGCTATTCTTTCTTTCATTTCATTTGCAGCTTTATTTGTAAATGTTATTGCTAATATATTCCATGGTTTTACACCTTTTTCTTCTATTAAATATGCTATTTTATGTGTTAATACCTTCGTTTTTCCGCTTCCAGCCCCTGCTATTATCAAACATGGACCATCTGTGTTTAATACAGCTTCATATTGTTTATCATTTAAATTCTCTAATATTTTTTGCATTTACTTTCCATCCTTAATCTATTTTTATATAAGTAGTATAATTTTTTTAATATTTATTGTCAATATTTTTTACAAACATTTTTTTGTATGTTTTTATTAATTTCCTATTGCTTTTAGTATAGTCTTTCCTGATGCCTGTTCTCCACGAATTCTCCCTAAATTAGTTAAATCAAGATCTGAACTTTTATTTACTGTACCATATCTAGTTTGTACTTGAATTTCAAATCCAGCTTCTTTTAGATATTTTTTAGATGCTTTTGAGCTTGCTCCCGCAGGATATGCCATTATTTTTTGTACTTTATCTCCTAAAACTTCTTCAATTTTATTATGAGTACGATTGTAATCTGAAATTAAAGTTTCTTTACTAACATTAGAATAGTCAATGTGCTTTCTTCCATGTACATGTATTTTTACTAACCCCGTATCATACATTTCTTTAGCTTCATCCCATGTAAAATATTGGCTTGTTCCAACTAATTCTTCTACTATAAATATTGTTGCTGGAACTTTATATTTTTTTAGTACTTCAAATGCTTCTGTATAACATCCCTTCCATCCATCATCCATAGTTATAATTATATTTTTCTCTGGTAAAGAAATTTTACCATTTTTATATTTATATAAATCTTCTAATGTTATGAAAGTATATCCATTATCTAATAGTGTTTTTACATTTTCTTCAAATCTTTCCTGTGTACTAAATAATTTATAAATATCATTTTCAGGTACTGGAGTTTGGAAAGCATGATAAATAAGTATTGGTATTTTAATATCTTTTTCTCCAATTTTATAAGTTTTTACATCAATATTTCCAAAAGAAGGTTCATTTTCTTTTAAATGATTTAAATCTGTTTTTTCTTCTATATTATTTTCCTCAATTTTAACAATATTAGTATTTGAAATCTCTTTTGTTTCTTCTTTATCCTTCTTCGTAAATAAATATATTAATACAAATATTAAAATCATAATAATTAATATTAATATACTTATTGATTTAATAAATTTTCTTTTATTTACTATTCTCATTATAATCATCCTTTAGTTTTTTTAATAATAATTCTAGACATTCGTCTATTTCTGCTGCACAATATCTATATGTCTCTACATCATATCCCCAAGGATCTTTTATATTTAATTTATCATGATATTGCTTATCATAATTTACATATTCTTTTAAAGTATATACCTTGTCCAATAATTTTGGATATAAATCTAATACTGCTATTTTATGAGAATTAGTAGCACATAATATTAAATCCATTTGGTCTATATTAGAATTTTTTATATTTGTTGCTTTATGTTCTTTTATATTTATACCATATTCATTCATAACTTCTATTGCATTATATGTAGCTCTATCACCATTTTCTGCATATATTCCACATGAATAAACTTCTATTCCTTTTATATTATTTTGTTTTATTTTACTTTCAAACATTACATGTGCCATTGCACTTCTACATATATTACCTGTACATATAAACATTATTTTCATATATAATACTCCTTACATTAAAGTATTATAACACAATCTTTAAGATTTATATATATTTTTTATCTAAATTTGTGTAGCAAAAATTCCTATAATAAATCCCATCATATTGCCTATGGCCGTAGTTTTTCCATTGTATAATTTATTTGATTCAGGTATTAATTCTCCAGATACTATATAAAGCATTGCTCCTGCTGCAAAACTTAAACACATAGATATTACTTGCTCTGATATTGAGCCTACTATAGCTCCAAAAAATGCCCCTATTCCTGTTGTAACTCCTGATAGTATTACATAGAAAACTATTTTTACTGGGTTCATCCCTCCATTTTTCATAGGAACTGCCATTGATATTCCCTCTGGAACATCATGTAAACAAATTGCTATTGCTAAACTTAATCCAAGTTTCATTGAAGCCTCTAAACCTGATCCTATAGCTAATCCTTCAGGAAAATTATGTATTGCTAAACCTAAACTTACAATTATACCTGTTTTTAATAGACTATTTTTATTTCCTTCAAATCTCACTGATTTATTAAATTTTTTATCTACTAATATATCACAAAATATCATCATAATTATTCCTATAATTAATCCTAAAAAAATATTAGATATATTGCTTATCCCTAGAGCTTCAGGTATTAAATCAAAACATATTATAGACATCATTAAACCTGATGCAAATGATAAAATAAAACTTAAAAATTTATTAGAATTTTTCTTTATTATTACTCCTAATATTCCTCCTAAAGTAGTTCCAAATGTTCCAAAAAATAAACCTATTAATGTAGTTTTTAATATTTCACTCATAAAAAACACCCTTTAAATAATCTTTATAATAGTTTATTTAAAGAGTGTTATTTTTATTCTTAAATTTATTCCTCATTACCTTTTAGTTTTTCTGCTCTATCAGCTGCAATTAAATTATCTATCATTTCATCAATATCTCCATTTAGGAAATTTTCCATTTGGAATATACTCATTCCTATTCTATGATCTGTAATTCTTCCTTGAGGATAATTATATGTACGTATTTTTTCACTTCTATCTCCTGAACCTACTTGACTTTTTCTAGCATTTGCAACTTCGCTATCTTGTTTTTCTTTTTCAATTTCATATAACTTAGTTCTAAGCATTCTCATAGCATTATCTTTGTTTTGGAATTGAGATCTTTCTGTTTGACATTCTACAACTATTCCTGTTGGTTCGTGTATTAATCTTACGGCAGATGATGTTTTATTAATATGTTGTCCTCCTGCTCCTGATGCCCTATATACTTCCATTTTTATATCTGATGGATTTATATCTATTTCTACATCTTCTACAACTGGTAAAACTGCTACTGTTGCTGTAGAAGTATGTATTCTTCCACTACTTTCAGTATCAGGTACCCTTTGTACTCTATGAACTCCACTTTCAAATTTTAATCTGCCATATGCTGATTTTCCAGTTATCATAAATGAAATTTCTTTATATCCACCTAAACCTGTCTCATTTTCATTTAATATTTCTAATTTCCAATGTTTTTTTTCTGCATACATTGTATACATTCTAAATAGTGTTCCTGCAAATAAAGCAGCTTCTTCTCCTCCTGCACCTGCACGAATTTCACAAATAATATCTTTATCATCGTCTGGATCTTTTGGTATTAATAATATTTTTAATTCTTCCTCTAATTTTGGTAGTAGTTCTTTTGAGTCATAATATTCTGCTTCTGCAAGTTCTTTCATCTCTGGATCTTGCATTAATTCTTCTGCATCTTCCATTGCTTTTTTGGTCTTTTTATATTCTCTAAATTTTAATACTATATCCTCAATATTTGCATGTTCTTTCATCAATTTTTGCCACTCAGACTGGTTAGCAATTATTTCTGGATCACTAATTAATTTAGTCAATTCCTCATATCTTTTTTCTACTGTCTCTAATTTATCAAACATAAATATTCTCCTTTACTTTCAAGCTTTAAAAATTATACTATATTTTTTTTACTTTTACAAGTAATTAGTTGTATTTTATATTAAACTTAAAAGAAGTTAAATGTTACTACATTTTAACTTCTTAAAAATTATAAACTTATATAATTATATGGTACTTTTGATTCTTCTAATATATTTTTTTCTCTATCTGTACAAGTAAATATTATTATTTGTCTATCTTTAAACTTATTATTTATATACTCTAATGTACTTTTTAGTCTTTCTGTATCATAAAATGCAAAAACTTCATCTAAAAATATTGGTATATTTTCTTGTGATATTTCTTCTATTATCGCAAATCTTAATGCTAAATATATTTGTTCAATAGTACCTATACTTAATCTTTCTGCCAAAATATATTTACCATTATCTAGTTCTACGATTAATCCATCTTCGTCATTAAACAAAATATTATTATATTTACCATCTGTAATTTCAGAAATATTTTTAGATATTTTTTCTATAAACTTAGGATTAACATTGTTTTTCATAGCATTATAAGAACTTTCAAGTACTTCCTTTGCTATTTCCATACTCCTATTTATCTTGTTTATGTTTACTAATTGTTCTTCTAGCATAATCTTTTCTTCTTCAAGTTCCGTAGCCTCTGTAAGTTTTAAATCTATGTTTTTAGAATCAATATTCATTGTCTCTATTTTTATTTTATCTTCATTTATTTCATTTTCTAATTTTTCAATTTCATTTTCTAAATTTTTATTATTTATTAATTTATCTAATTCAATTTCGTCTATTTTATTTTTATATTTATTTTTTATTTTTTCTTTTTCTAAATTATTTTTTAAATTTATTTCATTTTTATTTTTTTCTATTTCATCTTTAATTTCATTTTTATTTTTTTCTATAATTTTTATTTCATTATTTAATTCATTTATTTTATTATTTATTTTTTCTTTTTCTAATAAATTATTATTTTTTATTTTTATTTTTTTATAAAAATAATAAAAAATTAAAATGTTTGTGGCTGTAAGAAGAAAAATATAATTAAATATTTTATTTTTTATTAAAACAAATTGTAAAATATTAATTAAAATAATTATTATTAAATAAATAATTATTTTTTTATTTATTTTATTTTTATTTTCTTCATTTATAAAATTATTTTTTCCTTTTTTTATTTTTTCTATTTCTTCATAAATATTTTTTATTTTATTTTCATCATTTATTATAATATTATTTTTTATTTTTATTTTTTCATTTTCGATATTTTGATTATCATTTAATAATTTTATATCTTTTAATATTTCATATTTCCTTTTATTATGTATACTTCTTTTTTCAATATCGTTTTTTCTGTAAACTATATTTTCTTTTTCTACTTTTAAACTTTCTAGTTCCTTTTCTTTTTCTTCAATTTCTTCTATTTTTTTAGGAATAACGTTTATTGGCTTTTCCCTAGTCCTTTGAGACCCTATTTCTTCAATTAGTCTTTTATTTATCTTTTCTATTGCTTTTTTAAAAGACATATTTTGTTTACCTGTACTAATTGTATTAGATATTTTTTGTATTAATATGTTTTGTGCATTTTTTTCAATTTTAACTTCTTTTTGAATAATAGCAAAAGTAGATAAAAATGTTTCTTCACTTATATTGGTTTGTTCTTCAAAAAATTCATTTCCTTTATTTTTATCTATATTAAATTTTTTAGATATATCTTCATGATTTTCATTATAAATATTTGGATTTTTCTTTTTAAAATCTCTATATATTTCATACTTTTCTCTATTATCTAATTCATATTCTATTTTACCTGAAAACTCTTCTCCAATCCATGGAATATATTGATCATAATCAGATATGTCTTTCCCTTTTTTATTTTTTGAAATTCCATATAAAGAATTAATTATAAATTTTAATAATGTAGATTTTCCACTTTCATTTTTTCCATATACTATATTTATATTATTATCAAAATTAATTTCCTTATCATTCAGTTTTCCAAATCTATTTATTTTTAATTTATTTATTTTCAAAAAAACCACTCCTAATTATTTAGTGCTTCTATACCTATCTCCATTGCTTTTTCTAAGATTTCTTTTTCTTCTTCATCATTGCAATTTTCAATCTTTGTAAGCAATTCTTTAACAAATATACCTACTAATGTATTTTCATTTGATATTTTTTCAAAATCTAATTTTAATTTTGTATTATTTTTTATTTTAATTATTTTATTATTTATTTCATATTTATATAAATTATATATATTTATTTCAAAATTTCTATATCCTGTAAGTATTACTTTATATAAATAATTATCATATAATTCTAATTCATTTATTTTTTGAATTAACTCTTCCTCTGTCGCTATTTGTGTACAATCTATTTCTATTTCACAAAATTGTCTTTCATCTATAGTTACAAATTCCAATTCTAACTTATTTTTTTCAATATCTCCGGACAATCATTCCATGATTACCTAGCTCATCAAATCCATTTGATATTGTTGAACCTGGATATATTATATTGTTTTTTTCATTAATATTATAATTAGTTTTATGTATATGTCCTAAAGCAATATAATCAAATCCCTTTTCTCTTAACATTTTTTCTGACATTGAATTATATTGTTTATCTTCTATTGATGCTCCATTTAAAGTTCCATGTATTACTAGTATATTTATTTTTTCTTTATCTTCTACTTTTATTTCTTCAATTCCAGAATTAGTACAATAAAAGTCATCAAATCCATATCCATATATATTAATATCATCAAATTCAATTTTTTCGAATTTTGAATTAAATATTTTTACATTTTCATTCCAATTAAATGTATTATAATATGAATTTTTTATAAATGGATCATGATTTCCAGGTGATATAAATATTTTAGTATTAGGAATTTCCCTAAATAAATTATTTATATATTCTATTGTTGATTCTTTTACATATTCATTTTCATATAAATCTCCAGAAATAAATAAAAAAGGAATATTATTTTGTTTTATATAATCTATTATTTTCTTAAATGCATCTCTTTGTTCTAATCTTCTAATATTTCCTAAATTTCCTATGTCTGATAGTGTTGTAAAAGGGCAATCAAAATGCATATCTGCAATATGTACAAATTTCATAATTTTCTCCTAATTTTTAACTATTTTAAAATAATTCTATACTATAATTATATTTTTTTCAAGCAAATAGCGAAAATATTTTTGGTAATTATATAAAATAAAAACTATATTAGAAAATCTAATATAGCTTTTAAATTATTATTCATCATCACTAGTATCACTTAAAGGTCCAAATAATTCATCAAATTTTGCTTCTAATTCTTTTTGTAAGTCATATTCTTCCTCTTTTTCCTCTGTTTGAGGAAGTACAGGTGAATCATCAAATTCTTGTAAATCAAGTGGTTCTATAGGTTTGCTTTCCTGTATTTGCTCTACAGAATCTGCAGGAGCCTCTTTTGTTACTTCTTCTTTAGGTGAATCACTTTCAAATAAGTCATCTAATGATTCTACTTTAAGATTATCAACATTTTTATCATCATTTTCTTCTACATAAGGATTATATGGATTATATTTTCTCCATGGTCCTCTATCAATTTCTCCTATATCGTTATGGCTTATTTGGAACATTGCAAGTTTCTTTGCCATAGGATGTTTAAAATAATAAAATTTATTTGCTTTTATAGGTTTTAGACCTTTTTCAAATATGATACACAAATCGTTATCTAATCTTCTTAATTCATCTGGAGTCATTAATGCTCTTGCCATTACTTGATCAGATACACTTTTTCCTGTTTTCCAGTTCTGTCTATCTCTATTTATTGATATACTATCTCTTTCTATTGTCTTTTCCCCTAATGCTTTTGAAAAATATTCAACTGTTTTATATGAGTTACTTCCTAAGAATATGTGTGTATCACAGTTACCTATAATTGTCTCATATGATTTTTCATATGTTGCTTCTAATTGATCTAAGTTTTGTAAAATAACACTAAATGAAATCTTTCTACTTCTTGATGTTGATATCTTTTTATCAAAATCAGGTATTTGTCCTATATTTGCAAACTCGTCTAGTATAAAATATGTAGGCATTTTTAATGCTCCACCATTATCATCAGCATAATTATATAGTTGTTGTATCATTTGTGAGAAAAATATTGTAAGTAAAAAATCATATGCTGTATGTGTATCTGATGATATTACATATACTGCAGTCTTTTTATTTCCTATATCTTCAAAATTTATTGTATCTGTTGATGTAAGTTCTGCAATTTCTTTTGAATCAAATTTACCTAATCTTGATTGTAATGTACTTAAAATTGATCCATAAGTTTTTTCTGGTGCAATTTCAATTGATTTATAGTACATTCTTGCTGGATGGTCATATGGTAATTGGCTTATTAATTCTGTAAGAAGGTTACTTCCTCCATTTTTATTTGCTGCTCTAACTAATTCAGCACAACTTGCTAAGTTTTGCTCTTCTTCTGGCCTTGTTGCAATTAGATAATATATTAATGCTTTTAATAACATTTCAGCCATATCATCCCAATATGGATCTGCCTTGCTACCTTCTACTTTTTGTCCTTTTATTATTGTATTTGCAATTACATCGACATCTATTTCAGATGATATATGCATTAAAGGATTATATCCATCACTATTTTGAGGTTTTACTAAATTTAAAACTTTTATTTCATATCCATTTTGTTTTAAATATCCCGCCGTTCTATCATATAATTCTCCTTTAGGATCTGTAAAAACATATGAGCCTAACATTTGATATGCATTTGGTATTGAATATGAAGCAGATTTACCAGAACCTGATCCGTCCTACTACTAATACATTAGTATTTCCTCTTTTATCAAGTGGTAAGTAGTTATCCTCTGCTAGAATAATTCCTTTTTTATTACTCAATATTCTATATTGTTCTCCCCTTTGACTCCAATCACTTGATCCGTGTTCAATATCTGTATATTCATTTTTAGGGGCTGATCTTACACATCCGATAAAAAAGAATATAGTGTATATTATAGTAAACCAAAACAATGCATTAAAATAGCTTCCAAAAGCACCTAAAGATATTATATTTCCAATTGATCCAAATGGACTAGTTAAAGCTTCTGGAAATTTTTCTATAAATATCTGTAAATCAAAAGAGCCTTCAGCTTTAGCAACAAAATTGCTATAAACAAAAGGCGGAATTAATACTATGGTAGCTATAATCCATAGTATTATATATAATATGAAATTTTTTCTATTTCTTCTAATTATTCCTTCGATTTTATAATTCATAAAAATCACCTACTCTTTAGTAAATTATCTATCTTCCTTGCTCCTGTTCTTTATTTTGTCTAGCTACTGATATACGTTGAGCTCTATCTTGGTCTTTAATATTAACTATTGTACCATCTGGTAATTTTCTTTTAAATTCGCCATCTCTATCTTTAAAAATTGTATGGCTTTTTACTTGTATATCTTGTCTTTCTGATCCTAATTCCATTTTTCCTTGATTTGTTACTTCAAGTCCTCTTTCACCAGTGATGCAAACTACACATACTGGACCATTTTTTGTTGTATTAATATTCATAATCAACTTCCTTCCTTAATCTTGTTTTTCGTCTCTGATTTCAAAAGCGAAATAAGATTTATATGGTTTTAATTTACATTTTCCTTTTACTTCATTTGTATTTTCATCAAAATAAAGTGTTGGCTTTATTTCTTCTGTTGTTTCTGGATCTATAATACATATAGGTCTTTTTAAATTTGGTGTATATCTAAAATCTTTGTATTCTGTCCCTTCTTCTGAATATATGTTATTAAATTTTAGTGGCATAGGTTTTTTGCTAATTGATATTTTATCATCATTAAGTAAAGCCATATTTACTACCACTCTCTCTTTTCCAAATGACAAAATAACCAATTGGTCTTGGTCTTCTGATGGATTATCCACAAAAAATGTTTTTTTCTTTAAATCTCCTCTAAACTCTTCTGTAAATTCTAATCTTTCAACAGTATACTTTGGAGAATCTTTTAAAAACTCTTTTTCTGTTTTGTTAATTTTATATATAACAGTACTCACATCTTTTGGATCTGTTATACTAAAATGTTTACCTTGCCATGATTCCATAAATTTTTACACCTCTTCCTATCATTTAATCCATGGTTTATCTTTTGTTAATCACATCTTTAATTATACATTAAATTTAAACTTCTGTCAACTATTTTACGTTTTTTATTAAATTTATGTAAATTAACCTATTCTTGGATTAAATTTTGATATTTTATTTAAATTTTCAAACATCTCTTTTTCTTGGTCCGTAAGTTGTCTTGGCACCATTATCTTAACTTCTGCTACTAAATCTCCTCTACTTCCTTTACCATCTTTATAACCTTTTCCTGGTATTCTTATTATTTCTCCACTTTGTATTCCTTGAGGTATATATACTTGAGTTTCATCATCTATAGAATTAACTTTTGCTCTTGTTCCTAAAGCCGCTTCCCATGGTGTTAATAATAAATTAGTATGTAAATCATATCCTTTTAAAGAAAATTTGTTATCATCTTCTATATTAATTTTTATAAATAAATCTCCGTTTTTTCCTCCATTTTGTCCTGGTTTACCTTGTCCTATTAATCTTATTTTTTCGCCATCTCTTATTCCTGCTGGAACAGAAACAGTAAAAGTTTTCATATTTCCTTCGACAGTTCTCAATGATATTTTTTTAGTTAAGCCATAAAAAGCTTCATTTATAGTTACTTTTATCTCAGTCTCAACATTTTCTCCTTTTATAGCTGGCTTACCTTTTTTTATTATAGTATTATCATCTTGTGATTCTATGTTTCCAAAAAACATATTAAAGAAATCACTAAATATTGAATTTGAATCTCTTTTGCTTTCTTCAAATGCTTTTTTCTTTTTTGCTACATTTGCATTCCACATTCTATCATATTTTCTTTTTGATGCTGAATCTGATAATACTTTATATGCTTCGTTTATATCTTTTATTCTATCTTCTGCTAGATTATCTCCTAGATTTATATCTGGATGATGTTTCTTTACGGCTGCCCTATATGCAACTTTTATTTCATCTAAAGATACTCTACTGGTTTCTAGCTCTAATATTTTGTAATAATCTTTAAAAATCATTCGACATCCTCCCAAAAATTTTGGTAGGTATATTGTATCAAAAAAACAAAAAAAAATCCATAGTTTTTATGGATTTTTTAAGTAAATTTACAATTTAAATTACACATTTCTATTAATTTATCTAATAAGTCACTATATTTAATTCCTATATGTTCAAATAATTTTGGATACATACTTATTTTTGTAAAGCCTGGCATAGTATTTATTTCATTTATATAAATTTCTTTTGTATTATTTTCTATGAAAAAATCTACTCTAGATAATCCTTTACCATCTATACATTTAAATGCTTTTTTAGCTAATTTTCTTATTTTATTGCTTTCATCTTCTGTGATATTTGCTGGTATTATAGTTTTAGATTCTTTCATTTTATATTTTGCGTCAAAACTATAATAATCTTCTGCAGGTACAACTTCTCCTACACAAGAAGTTATAACTTCTTCATTTCCTAATACTGCACATTCAACTTCTTTACCATTTATTCCTTCTTCTACTAATATTTTGCTATCATATTTTGCAGCTTCTTCTATATATTTTTTTAACTCTTTAATATTTTCTGCTTTATTTACACCAACTGAAGATCCAGAATTAGATGGTTTAACAAACATAGGAAAATCTATTTTTTCTGCTATAACATCTACCAATTCATCTAATTTATATATTGTTTCATTAAATTTATCATCTACAAATTTATAAACTTCATCATATTTTTTTATATAACAATATTTTGCTTGTTTAAATCCTGCATTTTTAAATATTATTTTACTATATACCTTATCCATTCCTATACTTGAAGCTAAAACTCTACACCCTACATATGGTATTTTCATAATTTCAAATAGTCCTTGTATAGTTCCATCTTCTCCATATAACCCATGTAGTATAGGGAAAACTATATCTAAATTTTTTAAGTATTTTTGTAAATTATCAATTTCTATAATTTTTTTAATATCTTTAATTGTTTTTGATGTGTCAATTTCATCATTATATTCATACCATTTTCCTGATTTATCAATATATATTGGAAAAATATTGTACTTTTCTTTATTTAAATTATTTAAAACATATAATCCTGAAGTGAATGAAACTTCATTTTCAGATGACATTCCGCCAAATACAACGCCTAATTTAATTTTCTCCATAGCAGTCCTCTCTTTTACAAAATTATTTTACTTAACGTTCTTTTGTATTTGCTCAACTATATCAAAGAATTTCATTGCATTTGATGCCTTTAAAAGTACTACATCATCTTTAGTTAGTATTTGTTTTAACCTTTCTGATACCATATTAATACTATTTTCATAATATATATTATCATTTCTCATTCCTAAATTTTTAGCTTCTTCTATAATAAATTTAGAATTATCACCACAGCAAATTAAAATATCTATATTATTTTTTACAACTTCTTTTCCTACTTTTCTGTGTAATTCTTCTGAATAATCTCCTAATTCAAACATATCTCCTAAAACTGCAATCTTTCTTTTTCCATTTAATTTTGATAAATATTCTAAAGATGCTTTCATAGATTCATAACTTGCATTATAAGAATCATTAATTATTGTAATATCATCTTTTAATTTTATTACATCCATTCTCTTTTTAGTTAACTCAAATTCTTTAATACCTTTTTGTATTTTTTCATTATTTATATTTAATATTTTACCAATAAGTGATGCACACATTGCATTATATACAAAATGCTTACCGCTTACGGGAACTTCAATCTTTATCTTTTCATCTTTTATATAAATATCAAATTTACTACTATCATCTTCTATATTAATATTTTTTGCTATCAAATCACTTTTATTTTCTATTCCATATGTATAAACTTTAATGTTTTCATTTTCTTTAGATTTATTCCAATTACTTAATAAATCATTATCATTATTTATTACTAATACTTTATTTTCCATACCTTCTAAAATTTCTAATTTTGCTTTTAATATATTTTCTCTTGAGCCTAAATTTCCTATGTGTGAAGTTCCTATATTTGTTATTACAGATATAGTTGGTTTTGCAATATTAGTAAGGAGACTTATTTCTCCAAAATGATTCATTCCCATTTCTATTACTAAAGCTTCATGATTTTTAAGTTTTAAAATTGTTAGTGGTAATCCTATATTGTTATTATTGTTTCCTTCTGTTTTCAATGTTTTATATTTTTGACTTACAACACTTGCTATTATATCTTTTGTACTAGTTTTTCCAACACTTCCAGTAATAGCTATAACAGGTATGTCATATAAACTTCTTTTATATGAAGCTATTTTATATAAAGCTTGTAGTGTATTTTCTACTAATATAATATTTTTTCCTTTATACATTTTAATATCATTATCTGTAAATTTTATATTTTCTACTATTACAGTTTTTGCACCTTTTTCTAAAGCTTCTTTCCAAAATTCACTTCCATTAAACTTTTCTCCTCTAATTCCAATATATGTATCTCCAGCATTTATATTTCTAGTATCTTTAGAAAAATTCTCGCAAACATCATTTTCATTTCCTATTACTAATTTTCCTTTTGTGCATTTTAATATATCTTTTATATAAATTTGCTTATCCATAAAATACCTCTATTTTTATTTTCTTTATGAATTATATGCTAAAAGTTTAATTAGTGCAACTAGATTTTTTTAAGAATATTTAATATTTTACTTTATCTATTTTAAAAGTTATGATATTATAAAATATATAATAAACAAAAGAAGAGGAGATAGTATGAAAAAAATACTTGTCAGTGACTTTGATGGTACTTTTTATTTAAATAACGATGATATCAAAAAAAATATAGAAAAAGTGGAAAAGTTTAGAAAAAGTGGAAATATCTTTATAATTGCAACAGGTAGATCTTATGACGAATTTAAAGAAGCTTTAAGTAAATATCCTTTATCATACGATTATCTTATAATAAATAATGGTGCTACAATTTTAAATAAAGATCATGTGTTTATTAGTAATTGTATAATAAAAGATTGGATTAAAAAAATTTTATTAAAAAATTTGAATTTTTCTGATATAACTAATATATATGGATGCACTATTATAAATAGTAAAATTGATGTAAGTAGAAGACGTTTAACTAAAATTCACATAGAATATTCTACTGTTGAACAAGCTAAAAAGATAAGTAGTTATATTAATAGAAAATATAAATTATTTTTAAAAAGTTATGTTATTGTTACAACAAAAGCAGTTGAAATAATTTCATCAAAATGTAATAAAGCAAAATCAGTTAAAAAAATCGCAAAATCTAAAAAAATTAATAAAAAAGATATTTATGCAGTTGGTGATAGCTATAATGATTTAGATATGATAAAAGCATTTAATGGTTATACTATGGAAAATGGAAAAGATGAATTAAAACAAATTAGTATTTCAATATTGCCTACTGTATCTGATTTAATAGAAAATTTATTAGAAAAAGAAAAAGGAAATCAATAATTAAAATGATTTCCTTTTTTATTTAACAAACTATTTTTCTACTGATCTGTTTGCAATTTCTATTGCTTTTGTTACTATATTACCACATGTTTTAGAAGATACATTTGCCCAACTACCACCATCTTGTTTTACTTGATCATATACTCCTAATTCTTTTGCAATTTCTTCTCTAAGGTTTTCAGATATTAATTTACTATTTCTAGACATAACATCCTCCAATTCTAATAAAGCAATTTTGCTTTATTAATTATATTATAAGCATTTTTATTTTTTTTATTTTAATAATTTTTTACTAAAAAGTAATTTTTATCATTTTTTTATTACATTGTTAATGTTCCATTTGGAGTATTTATTATTACTAATATATCTTCCTCTTTACCATTTTCTGCATTTATATATACTAAAAATTCTGTATCATCAACAGTTCCTTTAAATTCATAACATAAAACTTCTGTCTTCCATTCTGTAGGTATAATTGCCAATCCTTCACTTTTTATTTCTAAATCTTTATTTAATATTTTTTTTGCATCTTCTTTTGAAATTTTTACATTTGAAATATTTCTTTGTTCATGACAATTAAGATATCCTGTTGTTTCAATTCCTAATATTTCTCCATTATCTAATGCAACTTTAACTTTTATTAAATCTGGATATATTACAACACCATTTTGTTCATATGCATAATTTATTGTTACTATTCCTTGTTGATTTAAATAATAAGTTTCTTTCATATTAGGGAATCCTTTATTTTTCAAAAATTCTTTACCTATATTATTTGCTTCATCTTGTGATATTATTTCTGTTTCTACATTTCTGTTATGATTCATAAATATAACATGTCCGCCTTTTTTTGAAATAGATATATTAATATTTTCATCATCGTTTGTTGTAATAGAAAAATCATATCCAGCTATATCTGCATTTTCTGATAGCCCTAAACTAGATAGCTCTTTTATTTTATCATTTCCTATAAATTCTTGTGCTTTTTGTTTTGCAGTTTCTTCATCTATTTCATCTCCTGTAAGACCTTTCTTTGTTCCACTGGTCATGTGTTCTGAAAATGCACCATCATAGATTAATCCAGAATATTCATGGAAATTTTCTTCTAAATTGCTAAAACTATCCTTAGATATATTACTTACTTGTTGTGCAAAAAGAACCTCACCATCATTTGTTAAATCTTTCCATGTTATCCTTCCATTATATAAATCTTCTGAAAGTTGATTTAATGTATTTTGTAGTTCAACACTATAAGTATATAATTCTTTTAAATTTTTTAAATCGTCTTGTGATAAACTTTCATTATATATGTTTTTTCTAGATAATGAATAACTATAATCACTTACTTGATTTAAAAATTTTTCTGTATTTTCTAACTCTTGGCTTTCTATTGGAAGCCTTGTTAAATAACTTTGTGCTAAATTTGCTTCTCTCCATACATGTGTCAATGTTTCTGCTCCATGCTCAGGAGTAGTAGAAATCAAAGATTTAGCAAGATATGTCTTTACATTTTCTACATAATCTACTAATTCATAAAAACACATATTATATTCATTTTCACTAGCTAATCTAGATTCTTTATTTTTTTGATATAACATTGCACCTAATACAACTGCAATTATTATTAAAAAAGTAACTCCTATTTTAATTGCTTTACTTTTGTTTATATTATTTAATAATTCTTTCATACAATTTCCTACCTTTAATTTTTTATATATTTATTTTGTATTTTTTTTCAAAAAATATACTATACATGTAATATTTGTGATAAAATTTTAAAAAAAGAATTAAGAAAGAGGATATTATGAAAAAAGTTTTAATTTTTTATGCATCATATGGCGGAGGTCATTTATCAGCTGCAAAATCAATTCAAGAATTTATTTTAAATAATTATAATAATATAGATACAGAATTGATTGATTGTATGAAATATGTAAATAAACCAGTAGAAAAACTTACAACAGCTGCATATAGAGAAATGGCAAAAAGAGCTCCATGGGCATGGGGAAAAATATATTCCAATTCTCAATCTGGACCTTTAGCACATATTTCAACAAGATCAAATAAGATTATGGCTATAAAATTGCTTAAATTATTGAGAGAAAAGAAGCCTGATCTTATAATTTCTACACATCCTTTTAGTAGTCAAATGTGTAGTTATTTAAAAAGAAAAGGTAAAATAACAGCCAAAATTGCAACAATTATGACTGATTTCTCTCCACATGATCAATGGTTAGTTGGAAGTGATTATACTGATTATTTTTTTGTTGCACATGACAAGATGAAAAATTATTTATTAAGTAAAAATATAGATTCATCAAAAGTTTTTGCAACTGGTATACCAATATCTAATAGATTTTTAGAAAAACATGATAATCAAAAAACTCTAAATGAATTTGGATTTACTAATAAAAATCCTGTTTTATTATTTTTTGGTGGCGGAGAATATGGTTTAGGAAAAAATCGTACTCTAGAAATTTTTGAATGTTTAGTTAAAAATTTTAATGATCTTCAAATTATTACAATAGCTGGTAAAAATGAGAAAATAAAAAAAGGATTTGAAGATATTGTACATAAATATAATAAAGATAATTCAGTAAAAGTACTAGGTTTTACAAATAAAGTTCCTGAACTTATGAGTATTTCAAGTTTAGTTATAACTAAACCTGGAGGTCTTACCACATCAGAAAGTCTAGCTTGCAATTTGCCAATTATAGTTATAAATCCAATTCCTGGTCAAGAAGAGGAAAATGCAGAATTTTTAGTAGAAAAAAATATAGCAATATGGCTAAAAAAAGATACTAATATTGAAGTAGCTTTAAAAGATTTATTTGAAAATCCAGATAGATTAAATGAAATGAAAGAAAATACAAAAATTCTATCTAAAAAGTATTCAACAAAAAATATCTGTGAAATTTTATTAAAATAAGAGAGCATTCGCTCTCTTATTTTATTGTAATATAACCATTATAGAAAAATACCTCTACACTTTCTATTACTTCTCTTAATTTTCTTGGAATTATTATCCGATTTTTTTCTCCCATAATTGACTTATGAATAACTTTCATATTTGTAGATTCATCATATGGTACAATTGATATCATATCTTTACCCACAGAAACAAAAGCTAGTATGTCTCCTTTTTTTATATTAGTATGTTCAAATAAAAAATAGGGAATCGTTATTCTTCCTTGTGAATCAACATGCCGGAATATTTTGTTTTTCATATAAAGTTCCTCCTTTAGGTTAATATTTTTATTATAATACTTTTTACATAATTTGTCAATTCACCAATTAAATAAAGCACTCATATATAATATAGGGGTGCTTTATATGTGTATTAAAGATTTATCTAGCTGTGAACTAATTGCACTAGCAAGTAGTATCGCAGTGTTTTTAGGTGAAAATTTATCTAATGAAGAAATAAGTACATTATCTGCATTTTTTTCTAGTCTTGGAGATAATTTAGCAATAATATCAACAGTACCAGTATCTAATAATTTAAATAATAAAGATTTACCCTCACAAAATAAGACTTAATTATATTTCTCTTCTTCCTTCTAATGCTTTAGTTAAAGTTATCTCATCTGTGTATTCTAAATCTCCTCCAACTGGAATTCCATGTGCTATTCTAGTCACAGTAATTCCTAATGGTTTTATGAGTTTTGATAAATAAATTGCTGTTGCTTCTCCTTCTACTCTTGGATTTGTAGCTAAAATAACTTCTTTTACTTTACCATCCATTAACCTAGAAAGTAGTTCCTTTATTTTTATATCATCTGGACCAATTCCATTCATTGGTGATATTGATCCATGTAAAACATGGTAAACACCTTTAAATTCATGTGTTCTCTCCATTGCTATTATATCTTTTACATCTTCAACTACGCAAATGCAAGATTTATCCCTTTTTTCATTACTACATATTTGACAAGGATCTGTATCTGAAATATTATAACAAATACTACAATATTTTAAATTCTTTTTAGCATCTATAATTGAAGAAACAAACTCATTTGTCTCTTCTTGTGAACTATTTAAAATATAAAATGCAAGTCTTATTGCCGTTTTATGTCCTATACTTGGTAGTTTTTCAAAACTTTCAATTAATTTTTCTATTGATGGTGAATAATATGACATTTAAATACATCCTTTACTATTACATTAACCCTGGAATATTAAATTTTCCCATTTCTGCAGCTTGTGCACTATCTACTTTTCTTAATGCTTCATTTGTACAAGTTAAAATTAAATCTTGAAGCATTTCTACATCATCTGGGTCAATAACATCCTTTTTTATTATTATTTCTTTAATTATTTTTTGACCAGAAACTTTTACTGTAACTGCTCCTCCCCCTGCTGTTGCATCAAATTCTTTTTCTGCTAAATCTGCTTGTGATTTTTCTAAATCTGCTTGCATTTTTTTGGCTTCTTTCATCAAATTATTTATATTCATTCCGCCAAATCCTCCCATTCTTCCTGGGAATCCTCCTCTTTTTGACATTTAATTTTCCTCCTTTTTAATCTATTATATTAAATGGTAAATCTAATCCATTTGCAAATTCTTGTATATTTTTTTGAACTGAATCATTATCACTTTCATCTTCTTTTTTACTATCTATTAATTTTATTTGCATTTCTTTTCCACAAGCTATAGACACTAGTTCAGATAGTTCTTTTATATTTTCTGGTTTTTCTAATACAGTTTTTCCAAATGGAGTTATTCCTTGCGGAAACTCGATTCCTATCGTCATATCATTTATTTCTTTTGCTACTGTGTTTATTAAATTAGTATATAGTACTATTTTGCCCTTATTTTTTAAATCTTCTACAAGTTTTGGCCAATAGTCTTGAACTTTTCCATTATATACTACTTTATTTTCCTTTGGTTTTTTTTGTTTATTTTCTTCATTTGATAAATTAGATAAATTTTTTGTATTTACATTATTTTGTTTGCTTATATTGTTAGATTTTAAATAATTTTCTATATTTTCTATTCTACTTAATAGTTGATTATTATTATCATTATTACTATTTTCCAAATTTTCTATATTATTACATAATTTAATAATTCCTGCTTGGAAAATAATTATTCTTTGGCTTGACCATTTCATATTTTCTTCAATTTTTGATAAATCATATATTAAGTTTATCGCTCTTTGCTTTGTTAATTCATTAGATAATACTTTTATATCTTCTATTTCTTTACTACTATATAACTCAAGTTTTCCACTTGTTTTAAATAATAATATATCTTTTACATATTTAATAATTTCCCATAAAAAATTATTAATATCTTTTCCATCATTTATTACTTCTTCAATAGTATTTAACGCTTCATCTATATTATATTTTATAATAGCTTCTACTATTTTATGAACATATGTTAATTTTGGTATTCCTACTAAATCTTTTATTTTATCTTCATCAATTTTGTTTTCTCCATCTTGAATACATCTTTCTAAAATAGATAATGCATCTCTCATAGCTCCTTCAGATAAAACAGCAATTACATTTAAGGCTTCTTTTGTTATATCTATATTACTTTCTTTGCAAACTACTTCTAGTCTTTTTATTATATCTTCATTAGGTATTTTTTTAAAATCAAATCTTTGACATCTTGATAAAATTGTTGCTGGTAATTTTTGTGGTTCTGTCGTTGCTAAAATAAATTTTACATGTTCAGGTGGCTCTTCTAATGTTTTTAATAATGCATTAAAAGCCCCTGTTGATAACATATGAACCTCATCTATTATATATACTCTATATTTAGCTTTAGTAGGTAAAAAATTAACTTCTTCTCTAATGCTTCTTATATCTTCAACACTATTATTTGATGCTGCATCCATTTCAACTATATCTGTAAGTGATCCAGATAATGCTTCCCTGCAAATTTCACATTCATTACATGGTTCTCCATCATGAGGATTTAAGCAGTTAATAGCTCTTGCTAAAATTTTTGCAGATGATGTTTTCCCTGTTCCTCTCCCACCATTAAATAAATATGCATGTCCTATTCTTCCAGAAGTTATTTGATTTTTTAAGGTTTTTGTAATATGTTCTTGCCCTACCATTTCACTAAAAGTTAGTGGTCTAAATTTTCTATAAAGAGCAGTATATCCCATTTTTTTCACATCCTTTATGCTTCCTATAATATAGAAAAATGGCGTGAATTACAATCTCTCTATGGAAAGCAATTTCCACGCAAACTTTACTGCTTATTGCTGCTTCCTTCCGGACCTGACAAGGTTCACAGGAGCTTGCTGGTTTGCTCTCCATACAGAAATTGTATTCATACCATGTAAATTATATAATTTTATTGTAAATTTATCAAGTATATTTGCTTAATTTTCTACTCTCTTAAAAACAATATTACTTGTATCATTAATTTCTTGGTAAGATGATCCTTCTTTAGAAAAATCTGTTGGTAAAATGTTTAAACCTATATTTGCTTTAAATGACTTTTTAGAGGCTAGGTTTATTGTAATATCAAAAGATACTTCTTCTTCAAAATCACTTTCCTTCATATTTATTTTTTTTAGTAATTTATTATGATTAATTTCTTCATCTTCATTAGATATATATGTACCTATATTATCATTTGCACATCTAAAAACTATTACTCCACCTTGATTAGACACTTTTAAATTTTTAATATCTTGATCTAAACTTCCATCAAATTTTATAGATTCTGCTTTGTAATTATCAACATTCTCAAATATATAACTTGCATTACTACTTGGCATATATATATTATTTTTTCCTATTTGTTTTTTTCTATTAACAGAAAAATTATCTAATACAATATTTTCTATAACTTCAGTTTCTTTGTAATTTTCATCTTTTACTATATATAAATATATATCATTATTTTGATTTATTACCATATTCCATTTTTCTTGTTTATTTTCTTGATCTATACCTTCTGCTGAACTAACAATTTTAATACTAGAAATTTTAAATGGTAAATCTTTTTCTCCCTCTACATGGTATCTTAAAATAATTATTCCAATAGTAAATAATATAACTGCAATAATGACTATAAGCATACATATATGAAATATCTTTTTTTTAGTTCTTTGTTCCATAAATCCTCCTATTTATTTTTTTTGATTTTTCGTAACTTTTTAAAAAAATCCTTTAATATATTTTCACATTCTTTTTCTAATATACCTTTTTCTATTTCTACTTTATGATTAAAATTATAATCTTCAAATAAGTTTAAAACAGAACCAGCTGCACCCGTTTTTTCATCCATTGCACCTATATACACTTTTTTAATTCTAGAATTAATTATTGCACCCGCACACATAGAACATGGTTCTAACGTTATATACATCTCACAATCTATTAATCTCCAAGATTTTAGTTTTTTACTTGCTTTTTGTATTGCTATAATTTCAGCATGTTTTGTAGTATCTGATTTTGTTTCTTTTAAATTATGTGCTCTGGCAATAATTTTTCCATCTTTAACTATTATAGCTCCTACTGGTACTTCTAATTTTTCATATGCTTTTTTTGCTTCCTTTAATGCTTCTTTCATATATTTTTCTTCCATATTGCTCTCCTAAATGCTTTTTTATTATTTTATAATAATTTATACCTTTTGTAAATAATTTATATATTTGATTTTTTCTTAATTTTATGTTAATATATAATTATACTATATTAGGAGGTATTTTTATGGCTAACATTCATTTTGATGGTAACAAAATTGTTATCACAAATGAAATTCGGAAAATTATTAAAGATTTAGCATCTGAAAATGATTATTCCGATTCAAATACTCAAGATGATAACGATTAACTTTCAAAAGATAGCTAAAAATACCAATAGTAAAAAAGAGGACTCATTTGGAGGCTGCTGAAAAAGTAGCACAAAAAAATAGCGAATTGGAAAATAATTTTTCTAATTCGTTATTTTTTATGTACTA
>CANQXY010000006.1 GCA_947627935.1 uncultured Clostridia bacterium
AAATAGTTATATACTAATTTAGTATATAACTATTTCTATATCATATTTTATTATTTTTCAAGCATTTTCTATCGACATCTTTTGACACTTATTTTAATAATCTTTATAACAATAATTCATATCTACTCTTCCTATAATTCCTTGTACAGTTCCAGAACTAGTATATTGCCACATATCATATTTGCCAGAATAGTCTGTTTGATTTCCTCCAACTGTATAATGAGCAAGCCATATATTATATTTAGATAATTTAGAAGCATCTAATTTATTCGTAAGCCAATTTTTATTTGCATACACTCCAACTTTACTATAACCTGATTTTTTTAGTTGCTCACAGAAAGTTATAGAAACATTAGTTAATTTTTCTATATCTAATCCTGATATTTGATCATCTTCCATATCAATATAAATAGGATATTTTATTGTTTTTCCTTTTAATTGCTCAATTGTCCATTTTGCTCCACTTATTACTGCTTCTTCATTTTCGCAATAAGAATATACATAAATTCCTACTGGTATTCCTAATCTTTTACATGTTTCATAATTTTCATTAAAGAAAGTATCTATAGTATGATTTTCCTTATTTCCTATCCAACCTAAACGTAATATAGCAAAATCAATTCCTGCTTGTTTTACTTCTACCCAATTTATTTTATTTTGATAAGATGACACATCTATTCCTAAATAAACTAATCCAGATATTTTTATTTTTGTGTTTGTAGTATTATTATATTTATCCTTAACTAAAACACTATATGTACCATTTTTATTAAATGTTTTTGTATATACTTTCTTGTCAGAACTTAATTTCCACCCATCACTTACAAGACTATTAGATAATTGTTCGTTTGCTGTTAATGTTACTTCAGCATTTCTTCTATCACTACTTTTTTTATATGAAATACTTACCTTTGGACCTGTTTCATCTATTTGTTTCACATTAATTTTTACTTTTGTTCTATTATTATATCTATCATAAAAATACATATTTGTTGTTTGGTTCTTTTTAAAAACTTTTGTGTA
This sequence comes from uncultured Clostridia bacterium, assembly GCA_947627935.1. Lineage (GTDB taxonomy): Bacteria > Bacillota > Clostridia > TANB77 > CAG-508 > CAG-269. The sequence goes on from CANQXY010000006.1 coordinate 1,024, forward strand.
TGTTTTTTTATCTTTACTTAAAGTCCAAGATGAGTTAGTGTGTTTTAACTGCTCATTAGATTTTGCTTTAACTAAAACTGTATTATTTTTAGAGTTATATTCATATGTAACTTTTATAACTGGTCCTTTTTTATCTACTTGCTTTATGTTTAATTTAACATTTTTTTTATTTCCATATTCATCATAAAAAGTAGTAGAATATGTTTGATTTTTATTAAATGTTTTTGTATATGATTTTTTATCTTTACTTAATTTCCATGTTGGTTTTGTATTTTTAAATTTTTTGTTAGATTTTACTGTAACTTTAACAGTATTTTTATTTTTATCAAATTTATAACTTACAGTTATCTTTGGACCTTTTATTTGCTTTACTTTAATTGTTAATGTTTTACTTTTTCCATTTTGTGCAGTAAATTTTGTTTTATATGTTTGATTAGTATAAAACTTTTTGGAATAAGTTTTTTTGTCTTTACTTAAAGTCCAAGTTGGTTTCGTATTTTTAAATTTTTTATTAGATTTTACTTTTACTGTTACTACATCTTTTTTCGAATCATAGCTATATGAAACTTTTAAATTTAATTTAGTTGTAGCTTCTACTTTATTATTTAATATAAATTGAATACCACATATTATTGCTAAAGTTATTAAAATTAATTTTAATATTTTATTAATTTTCATATTTTAACTCCTTTTATTTTAAATCTTTTTCTGTTTCTTTAACTATATATATAGGTCTATTTTTAACTTCTAAATATGTCTTTGATAAATATTGTCCGATTATTCCAAGTGAGAATAATTGAATTCCACTTACAAAAAATATAATACATACCATTGATGGCCATCCACTTGTTGGATCTCCATATACTAGTGTCCTAATTATTATAATTAAAATTATTATAAATGCTATTAAACAAAATAGAAGTCCAAGCACAGATGACATTATAAGTGGAGTTGTAGAAAATGCTGTAATTCCTTCTAATGCATATTTAAATAATTTCCAAAATGACCATTTTGTTTCTCCGGCTACTCTTTCTATATTTTCATATTCAATCCATTTTGTTTTAAATCCTACAAAACTCCATAATCCTTTTGAATATCTATTATATTCTTTTAAAGATTTTATTGCTTCAATCATTTGTCTTGTCATTAGTCTATAATCTCTTGCTCCATCTACCATTTCTACATCAGACATTTTATTTATAATTTTATAAAACATTCTTGCAAAAAAGCTTCTAATTGGTGGTTCACCTTTTCTTGTAACACGTCTTGTACCTACACAATCATATCCTTCATTTTTTATTGTGTCATACATTTTTTTCAAAAGTTTAGGTGGATCTTGAAGATCTGCATCCATTAATGTTACATAATCACCAGTACTTGCTTCTATTCCAGCAAACATAGCCGCTTCTTTTCCAAAATTTCTAGAAAATGATATATATCTTACTTTTTCATCGTCTTGTTGTAATTTTTTTATTTCTTCTAATGTTTTATCTTTTGAACCATCATCTACAAAAATATATTCAAAATTTATATCATTAAAATCTTCTTTTCTAACTTTTTCAATTTCTTCATAAAATAATGGTAAAGATTTTTCTTCATTATAACAAGATACTATAACTGATATTTTATCCATTTAAGATTCATTCCTTCCTTTTTTACTACTTAACAATTTTATAATTTTTTATTTCATACTGTGCTGTATCATCTCTTAAATTTATATTATAATAAGGATCTCCTTTAGATATTACTTCTTTCCATTTAGTTTTAAAATAATTACTTTCTCTTTCAAATCTTTCTTTCTTTTCTGGTGTATCTTCATATCCTCTTGTTTTTGATTCATAATGCCAAAATTCTATAAAAGGATTATATATTATAAGTTTACCAAGTTCTCTTATCTTTAGACAAAAATCTACATCATTAAATGCAACAGCCAAGTTTTCTTCATCCATAAATCCTACTTTCTCATATATATCTCTTCTACTGAATAAACATGCACCTGTCACAGCACTTACATTTTGAATTAAACTTTCTTTTGCAAAATATCCATGATTTCCTTTAGGAAGTCCTGTTAACATATTTGCAGCTAAGCCACAAATTCCTACAACAATTCCTGCATGTTGAATTGAACCATCTTTATAATATAATCTTGCTCCAACTGCTCCAACATCTTCTCTTTGTGCAAAACCTAAAAATTTTTCTATCCAATTTGGTGTTATTAACTCTGTATCATTGTTTAATTGAACTACATATTCACCATCACAATTTTTTACACCATAATTTATTATTCCAGCATAATTATATCCCTTTTTAGGATAATATACAACCCTTATTTTTTCATTATCTTCTAGAGATTTATAAAATTCAAAAGTTTCTTTTTCTTCAGAATTATTTTCAACAATAATTATTTCATAATTTGTATATGTTGTAAGTTTTTGTATAGATTCAATACATGTTTTTAAAATATCTGATGCATCTTTATTTGGTATTATTATACAAACTTTAGGATTTCCTTTTACCTCATAACAAGTTTGATATACTCCTGGTGTCTCACCAAATTCTACTGTTCCTTTTAACCCAATTCTATTTATATGATCTTGCACTGCTTGTCTTCCTGCTTCATATGCATATGGTTTAGCATCTGGCATTTCTGCTGTTGAATTTGGATGTATTCTCCAATGATATAATATCTTAGGAATGTGAACAATATTTGTTGTTATTTCAGACATTCTAAGTATTAAATCATAATCTTGTGCACCATCATATTTACTTCTTTCTCCTTCAAGTTTATCCATAATTTCTTTTTTAAATATACTAAAATGTGTTATATAATTGTTTGCTCTTAAAGTATCTGGTGAAAAATTTGGTTTAAAATATGGATCTACTCTATTTTCTTTAACCTTCATAATTTTATCTTCGTCAGTATATATAAATTCTACATCTGGATTTTCATTTATTGCTTTTACAATTTCGTATAAAGAAAATATAGGAAGTAAATCATCATGATCAAGTAATGCTATATAATCGCCTGTTGCTAAACTTAAACATTCATTAGTGTTTCCAGAAATATTTTTATTTTCTCCTATAAATTTATATTTAATCCTATCATCTTTTTTGATAATATTAATAATTTCTGGATTTTCATTTTCACTTCCATCAGCTAAGCAAAGTTCCCAATTTGTGTATGTTTGATTAATTAAACATTCTACTAGTTCATCAAAGAATTTAACAGGTGTATTAAATAAAGGAACTAATATACTTATTTTAGGATTTATTTTAAATTTAGTATTTTTTTGTTCTTCTAATTCTTCCAAAGAAGGTTCATTAAATTCTATCCATTTTTGATAAGCAGTTTTTTTATCTAATTCAGATCTTCCTAGTAAAATATTTTTAGTATCAATAAATGCCTGTTTTATTCCCTTTTGTTTTACTATATTTAAAAATTTCTTTATATTTGTAATATTAAAATTTTTTACTATTTTATTTAAAAATCTTAATATTGTTCTTATTTTTCCTCCTTCTGGAAAAAGCTTGTCTCTCAATCTTGTTTTTTTTATAGACATTATTTATCCTCTTTTCTTTTAAAGTAAGACACTATTTTTCTTAATTTTAATGTTAATTTCCATCCTTTTGAATTTTCTATTTCTTTTATTTTTTCTTCTTGTGATTTTATTAAGTTTTTCATTTCATTAATTTCATCTTCTGTTAATGTATTTTCTTTTCTTAATTTTTGTATTTCGCCATTTAAAAATGTATTTTTTGTTTTTAAATCACTATTTTCTACAATAAATCCTCTAACATTTTTCATTGGTTTATGATTTGCCATACGTATAGGATTACAATAAATTTTATTGTCTATTTTTTCTTGTAATTTGTTAAATAGCTCTTTATATTTTAATATTCCAAGTTTCTCATATAATTTATCTTCATCAATTATTTTTTTAAGTTCACCAAATATTAATATTCCTCTATATATTATAAATTCAATTGGAACTTTATTATCAAACCATTCTTGATCATAAATATATAATTCATCATTAATCATAAAACAATTTTGAAAATTTAAATCCCACAAACCATTTTTAACAAAATGTAAATCTTTTATTTGTTCTTTTTTATATGCTATATTATAAGTATCAAATACATTATTTACATTATTAGTTATTTCTAATTTATCTAATGTTTTTTCTTTAAACTTGTTAATTAATTCAAAAACTTTATCTATTCCGCCTTTTTTACATTCTTCTAAAATTAATTCATCATATGGTTTAGCACTTGATATAGCAATATTGCTTATTATTTTTTCTTCATCATATTCATCTAATGTATTTATATTGCAATTTTTTAAAATATCTATATTATTTTTTATTTTTTGAATATGTGATTTTGCTAAATCGTTTGATGGATATTTATATACTTTATCACCTTTTATTATTGTTTTTAATCTATATTCAGGCTTTCTATTATTCCAAAAAGATACATATTTAATTTGATTTTCATTAAGATTTTTACTTATTTCTATAAAATATGAATTAGCAAAAAAATCAAATAGTTTTTCATTTTCTTTTACAACTTGTAAATATGCATTATTTTCATGAAAGTTTATTATATCAGTATCTTTAAAAAATGTCATATTTCTATGTAAGTTATTTTCATTTGGCATAAAATCTTCTGTAAATATAACATTTGTATATTTATAATCTGGAAGTGGATAGTAGTATTTTCGTTTTCCTAAATTTGTTTTTTCAAACATTTCTTCTAATTTATTTTTTGAAAGTAACTGACATTTATTTTGTTCTATTCCAGAAATTATAGCATCATATTCTAAATTTTTATCATCAGAATCTATTATAGACCAATTTCTCATACCAAATTTATTGTTTGTTGCAATTAATATTTTTCCATCTTCTTTAAGTAATGTTTTTATATATTCTAGTAAATCTAAATATGAATTTTCAGTTTTGTATATCAAAGGTGCATATTCTAAAACTCCAATTAGAGTTATATAATCAAATTTCTCATTAAATTTAATATCTTGTAAATTTCCTATTATAACTTCTAAATTTTCTTTATCACTATGTCTTCTTTCAATTGCTCTACCTCTTTGTTTTGAAAATTCCACAGCTACAACTTTATCTGCATTTTTACAAAGTTCTCCTGTTATTTCTCCAAAACTTGCTCCTATCTCTAAAATAGTACTATTTTTTTCAAAAGGATACCAACTTATTATATTTTTTCTCATTTCTGATAATGCATATAAAGCTTCAATATTATTATCTCTTTCAAAAATAGTTTCATATTCTTTCTCATTATAATTACATATATAATTATTAATTATATATTCTTCTCTACTTAGTTCGTTATATTTTATATCGCTTTTATAAAAATCTAAATTCAATTTCATAAAATCAATCTCCATTTTTAAATTTACTTGATATTTTTCTTAAAATTTCCGTGCTTTTCCAACTTCTAGAATTATATAATTTATTTAATTCCTCTTTTAATCTAAAATTTTCTTCTTCTAATCTATTTTTTTCATTAATTATATTTTTTATTTTTTCATCATCTTTATATACTAGTGGTGATAATTTCTTAGCATTTTTATCATTAAATTGTACTGATTTATCTATTGGTTTTGTAACAAGATATTCATTTTTTATTAGCCAATCTTGTAATAGTTTTAAACAATTTTCTTCATCATCAAAATTTTTAAAATCAGCATTCATTTTTAATAATCTATCTTTATAATCTTTAGAAAATTCTGGTTTGTGTAACACTGCATGATAAAGCAATGTATAAAAATAATTTTCATCTGATATTGTATAAAAGCCTTTTTTATTATAAACTTTAGTCTTTAATAAATTTTCTTCTAATAGTTTGTAATAATAATCATCTCCAACATATCTTAGATCAAAATATGCAAATTTATCATTAATTTCTGTTTTACAATGTACTCTATATTCTTCATTAAATACTTTTTTTGCATTTAATATATATGCTATGTTTTCATAAGAAATACATATTAAATCTATATCATTATGATCATTTACATATATTTCTTCTGGCAAATTTTCATAGTTTCTAAGTATTGCATAATCTGCAGTATTATTTAAAACATAAAATAATTCTTCTACACTATTCCATTTATTTGATCCAATTAAATCTTGATTTATATTTTTTTCTATTCCATTAAAACTTGGATTTTCTTTTAGAAAATCTTCTACAGATTTTCCAAGCAATAATGTTAAATCATGATTTGTTTCGGTTTCAGAATTAGTTGCATGTACTTTATGACCTCCACCTGTTAATTCTCTATAATATGTTTTTTTATCAAACATATTTATATTTACAACTTGCACACCTTTACTTGTATCTCTTTTTTCATATTTAGGATTATTACATCTAACAACTATAAGTAGAAAAGTTCCAGTACCACAATGTTCTTCTTTTCCTGAGCCTTTAGGTAAATTTGTTCCATAAAACCTTGATAAATTTTCAGAAAATTTTTCTTTACTCCATGTTATGTTATACATTGCAAGTATATCAAAACTTTTTTTAATATCTTCTAATATTTCTTGTTTCTTAAAAAGAGCATTTTCCCACAATATAAATAAATGAATTTCTTGCATATTTATCTCCTATTTTATTTTTTTGAAATCTATTTGTGTATCTATATCAAAACATCCAACAATTGGTGTAGAAGACATCATTTCAAATATTAAAGCGTCATAATTTCTATTTATAACTACTATCTCTCCGTTTGGATCATATCTACTACAACTTAATGAAATTGTATATTTACCTGGTGCTAATTTTAATTTTTGTTTAAATTCACAAATATATTCTTCTCCACTTTTACAAAGTCCTGTATATATATTTCTAAAACTTGTATTAGTTCCACACATTTCTTTTCCATTAAAGTTTTTTATTGTCATTGAAAAAGTTGGGCATTCTATATCTTTATAAAATTTTGCTTTTACTTTAATAGACACTTCTTCTTGACTATCTATTAATGATACTGGTTCATTTTTATCATTAAAAATTCCAAAGTCAGTTATTTCTGCTTCTTTATTTCCATATGTTAACATTTCTGGGTTTACTGTAAAATACTTTTTCCATTCTTCATTGTCTTCAGTATTTTTATTTTTTGCAAACTCATTATTTTTATCGTCTAACATTCCTGTTATTAATCTTTTATAATTATCTACTCCTGTTTTTACTCCACCATCAAATATTTTTTTACCAGAATCTAATATTATTGCTCTATTACAATTGTTTAATATATCATTTATGCTATGACTTACAAATATTATAGTTTTATTTTTTTCTTTGAATTGTTCAAATTTTTTAAAACATTTTAATTGAAATGCCATATCTCCAACAGATAAAACTTCATCTACTATTAAAATATCTGGATCTACATTTATTGCACATGCAAATGCAAGTCTTGCAAACATACCTGATGAATATGTTTTTACTGGTTGATATAGATGTTCTCCTATATCTGCAAAATCTATTATTTCTTGTTTCTTATTCTCTATTTGTTGTTTTGTTAATCCCATTACTTGTCCGATGTTGATATATATTTTGTATTCCTGTAAGATCTGGATTAAATGCAGCACCAAGTTCTAAAAGTGAACTTATTTTTCCATTTACTTCTACTTTTCCACTTGTAGGTGTAACAACTCCAGTTATTATTTTTAGTAATGTAGATTTTCCTGCTCCATTTTTTCCAAGTATTCCTAAAACTTCTCCTTTTTTTATTTCAACATCAAAATTATCTAATGCCTTAAATACTTCATGTTTTGAGTATCCTGGAATTATTGTTTCTAGTAATCTATCTTTTTTACGAGCAAACATCTTATATTCTTTATTTAAATTTTCTATTTTTATAACTGTATCATTTTTGTTTTCGCTCATTATAACCTCCAAATTATCTATAGTACATCAGCAAAATCTTTTTTATTTTTCTTAAATATATAATTTCCCCATATAAACATAAATATTGTAATTACCCAAAAAATAATTGTAAACATACCATTTTGTTCTGTTAATATATTTCCTCCAATAAATGCATCTCTAAAACCTGTTACTAAATAAGTAAATGGCATACATTTAAATATTTTTAGTAAAGTTTGATGTCCTTCTAACATTGATAAATTCCATACAATAGGTGTAAACCAGAAACATAGTTGCATTATAACATTTAGTAATTGTGAAAAATCTGGTACTAAAGTTGATAGTGCTGATGTAAATCTTGTTATTGATATAATAAACGCATATGCACAAAATATTATATATATAATCATTAAAAAATTTGGAATATATTTAAATATCATACAAACTATTATAGCAATTGCAAATAAAAACATTGATATAAATGTTGTTGCAACAATTGAAATTACAGGTATAATATCTACAGGAAATACTACTTTTTTTACTAGATAACTATAATTTCTAATTGAACTACTTGCACTTATTATTGAATCATTTATACACATCCACATAGACATTCCTGGTAAAAACCATACTAGATATGGTACATCTCCTGTTTTTCCTGTTTTTAATATATATTGAAATACAATAACATACGTAAACATGAATATAAATGGTTGAATATATCCCCATATTGCTCCTAAGCTTGTACTTGCAAATCTATTTCTAAAATCATTTTTTCCTAATTGGAAAATTAATTTTTTGTTTTTTAATACTGATTTAATAAATTCCATATTTTTACCTTTCTTTATATTTTTTTAAATCCAATATATGCAATTATAGGAAAGTGAAATATTGTTATTTCCTTTATCATTTTCTTAAATAAATTTTTCCCTGATAAAAATTTAAAATACTTAATAAGATGGAAATTTATATATTTTGATGTTTTCAAATTTTTATAATATTTTGTAAGTTTTTCTATAAATTCTCTATTTTTATCATTTTTACAATAATCTAAGCACATTTTTGCACCACTTAAATATGCAGAATCAATAACAAATCTTCTATACTCTAAAAATGACTCATATGATTTACCTGATTGTTTTTTCCATCTACTTAAATTTTGTGATAAGCTTCTACCACCAAAAACATTATTTGTATGTAATCTATAATCAAATAACGGTTCTTTTATATAACTTATTCCATTTAATTCATTTGCAATAAAACCTGCAAGCCAATCATGTGCTATTACACTTTTTTTAAATGGAAGCATATTTTCTTTAACTTCTTTAGTTATTATTTGTGAGCATCCAAGTCCAGCATATCTTGATATTGCTAAATGATTATTCTTTCCTTCAATTTGTGGAATATTTTTATATTTAAAATAATTTTGTTTTAGTAATTCATCTTTTTCATCTATTTGTGTTGAATTACAATAAACTAAACTTACACATTCTTGTTTTAATTTTTCCAAAGATTTTTTTACTTTATCTTTATGCCAAATATCATCATGATCACAAAACATTATATAATCTGCTTTTGATTGTTTTAGTAAAAATTCAAAATTTTTATTATATCCTAAATTTTTAGGTTGTTCATATACTATTATTCTTTTATCTTTTTTTTCATATTCTTCTAATGTTTTCAAAACTCTAAAATTTATAGATTTATCATCACTTATTAATAATCTAATATTTTTGTAAGATTGTGCTAAAATACTATCTATTTGTTTTGTTAAAAATTTTTTATTACTATTATAAGTTGTTAATAATATATCTACTAATTCTTCGTTTTCTTCCATTTAGTTAATCCTCCGTTATCTTTTGAATTTATATATTATAGATCTTAAATTAAACATCAATCTACCTACTATTGGAAGATTTAACATAAGAAAAGTTTTTAATCTCATTGATAAATATTCCATATTATACAAATCAAAAAATATTTTATAGTATTTAAAATTAAAATATCTTTTATTTTTAATATTATTTAAGTAGTTTACTGCACTTTTTGATAGTTTTATTAATTCTTTGTTTTCAAAAGACTTTTGATTTTTAATATATATATCAAATTGAGCTAATTTTAAGTCTATATATTTTTTTCTATATTCATCAAAATCTTGAATATAATTTTTCATGCCATATATACCAAGTTCGTTTTTTCCGTGTTGTCTATATTTTATTGTTGGTTTATCTAAAAAAGATAATTTACCAATTTGTGATATAATTAAAGCCATCCACCAATCATGTACCATTGGATTTTTTTCTGGAATAGGAATGTATTTATTTATTAATTCTTTTTTAGAAATTATTGTACAACCTGTTACACAATTTCTTAAAAATACTAGTTTATAATCTTTATGTTTTTGTATGTTTTTATTCATTTTCATAAATTTAACTAATGATGGCGTTATTTGATTTAAGTTTTCATCAACTACTTCTAAATCTGTAAAAACTAAATCAGCATTATCTTTTAATAATTTTTCTAAAGATATTTCTACTTTATTTTCCATCCAAAAATCATCTTGGTCTGATAGCATAAAAAATTTATTTTCTACTCTTTTTAGCAAGTTTTCAAAATTTTTTATATATCCTAAATTTTTTTCATTATAATTTACTATTATTCTTTTATCTTTTTTCTCATATTCTTCTAAAATGCCTTTTGTTCCATCTGTTGAACAATCATCATTTATTAGTATTCTTATATTTTTATGTGTTTGATTTAATATACTATCTAATTGACATTTTAAATATTTTTCACCATTATATGTTGCAAGTAAAATATCTATTTGTATATCATCATTCATACCTTATACTCCTATTTTTTCATACTGTAATTGTATATTCAAAATGCTATTTTGTCAATGAAATTCAAGGTAAATCACATATTTTTCACAATAAAAAAAAGAGAGAAATCTAAAATTAGATTTAATCCCTTTTATCTGCATAATTATATAATTTTTATTTCATGTAAATACATTATTTAAAATTCTTTCTATCTAGCTTCTCCTTGTTGTTTTGCTTTTTCTTTTCGCCTTTTTTCTATTTCTTTTAATGTTTCTACCTTTTCGTACATATAAGATATATATTCACTATCTTCTTTTTCTTTCTCCACTTTTTCTATTAAATATTGCATTTTATCTAATTGATCAATTGCTTTTTTTCTAGCTTCTATATCTGTTGTTTCAGTTCTCATATATACTTCTATTCTTTTTTCTTTTAAATAATCTAATACAACTTTAATTTTATTCCCTACATTTTTTCCTTTTGATATTTTATTTGATTTGTTAATCTTCGTTGTTTTTTCTTTTTTTATTTCTGAATCTTCGTTTTTATCAATTGTACTTTCTAGTGGTTGTTCAATATCTATACTATGATTATCAATTACTTCTTTTGGCTCTTCATCTATCTGTTGATATTCACTTTGGTTTTTTAGATTATTTAGTAATTCAACATCTATTTCCCATTGTATAAGTCCATTATATTTTTCTAAATCAAATATTTTATTCTTTTTTGATTTGATTCTTTCTACTATTTTCTTTATTTCATTTTTTTGCTTGTCATCTTCAATATCAGCCTCAATTTGAATTTGTTTTGCAAGTTGTGGCATTTTTTTCTTTTCACATATTGCAAGTAATGCAATTGTTTTTTCATATTCAGTTAATAAATCATTTTCTTGTATTTGTTTTATTTCATCTTGACTAATCTTATTACAATATATTTTTGTTTTTATTTCAGATAAAAATTTAAAACTTTCTTGTTCTTCCTCTTTTGTTCTTATATGATCTTGTTTTTTATTTTTTGTACTATCTTCTATTTCTTGCTTTGGTTCATCTAATTTTTCTATTTTATCTTTAGATTGTTCTATTTCTTTTTTATTATCTTCTTCTTGATATTGCCTTAATAAATCTTCATCAATTTTCCAAGTTAAAATATTATCGTATTTTGTCAAGTCAAATTTAGCTTTTTTTGTTGATTTGATTCTTTCTACTATTCTATTTATTTCTTTTATTTGTTGTTTATCTGTAATATTTGCTTTAGATTTTATTTGTCTTGCACGTTCCACCATGTTTTTCTTTTCACATATTGCAAGCAAAACTATTGTTTTCTCATATTCTGATAAAATCTCATTTTTACTTATTTCTTCTATAATATTATTATCAATTCTTTCAGAATAGATTTTTGTTTTAATTTCAGAAAGATACTGTAATTTTTCGTAGTTATCCGCATTTTCACTATCTAATGATAATTCTTCATTTATATCAGCATTTTTATTAATTATTTCTTTACTTTGTTTTTGATTATCACTTTTTCTTTTTTTAAATTTACCTATTATTTTATCTATTAATTTCATAACTTTACCTTTCTCATATTTTATGTTAAATATTATATCATGATTTTACATAAAATTCAACATAAAAAGAGAAAAGCTTTTTTCTTTTCTCTTTTTAAACTTATTCATTTTCATCATTTACAATTTTTGTAGTTTTTAATCCTGTTTTTTTAATTATACTTTCATTTATTGATTTCACAGTTTCACTTGGTGTATAGTCTTGTTGATTAAATAATTCTCTATGTAATTTTATAACATTTGCTTCTAATGTTGTAGGTATAACACAAGATGCACCACTTACATTTTTACCAGTTTGATCATATGGCCATCCTGTACTATCAGAAATGTTTACTGATGTTATTGATGGTATTAGTGATATAACCTCAGATAAACCTATATTTGTTTGAACTTCTGGTAATATTTTATTTGCAATTTCATTTAATGTTCCTGCATTCATTGTCTTAGCTTTTTCAAATACTGCTTTTAATACTGTTCTCATTCTTTCTGTTCTTTTATAATCTCCACCTACTGTTTTTCTTATTCTTGCATATGTAACAGCTTGTATACCATCTAATTTTTGTTTTCCTGACGTAGTTATCAACTTTGCTTGTCTTCCAACGTTTTTAGAAGTATCTTTAATATATTCGTTCATTTGTTCAACTTCATCTTTTTCTATAGTTACTTCTATTCCACCTACTAAATCAACTACATCTGCAACAACTTCAAAATTAACAGCAACAAATTCATTTATGTCCAAATCTAAATTTCTATTTAAAGTATTAATAGCAAGTTCTGGTCCACCATATGCATGTGCATGTGTAACTTTTGTTAATCCATGTCCTTCTACATCTAAATATGTATCTCTATATACTGATATAAGATTAACATCTTTTGTTTTTTGGTTTATACTAACAATTATTATTGCATCACTTCTTGATCCTTTGGTAGAATTCATATTTCTTGAATCAACACCAAACAAAGCAATATTTCTATAACCAGTTTTATTACCAATTCCTAATTTTGAATTATCTAATTCAAAAAAATTAACTTTACTTAATTTGTTATATATAAATCCTGTAACTACGCCTAGAAGAATTACTATTAATAATAAAAAGACAATTATAATTTTTTTCTTTTTATTTTTATTTTTTTTATATTTTTTTGTATTTTTTTTCTTAACATTAACTTTATTATTTAAGTTAGTATTATTATATCTTGTTTCATCTTTGTACACTTTTAAATCCCTGCTTTCTTTTTGTCCCTTTTATTTTCTAATATTTACTTTTTTCGACTTATATAGTATACACTTTATAATAATATATGTCAAATGGAAATATTTTACTTTCCTATATTTTTTTCATATTCTTCTATAGCAGCATCTATATCTCCGTCAAATTGTTTTTTACCTTTATTCATCACTATTCCACGTTTACAAAAAGATTTCGCAACAGCTGTAGAATGTGTAACAAATAGAAGAGTAACATCTTCATTATTAATTATTTCATTAACTTTATTTACACATTTATTTTTAAATTCTTCATCTCCAACACTTAATGCTTCATCTACTATTAAAATATCTGGTTTAATATTTACATTTATTGAAAATCCTAATCTTGCTTTCATACCACTAGAATATGTTCTAACTGGTTGATCTATATATTCTTCAAGATCAGCAAAATCTACTATTGTTTGTTCTACTTTTTTAATTTCTTTATTACTTAGCCCTAATATTTGTCCTTTTAAATATATATTTTCTCTTCCTGTAAATTCTGGATCAAATCCAGATGTAAGTTCTAAAAGAGCACTTACTCTTCCATTTACTGTTATTTTACCATTTGTAGGAAAAGTTACTTCTGTTATCATTTTTAAAATTGTAGATTTACCTGCACCATTTTTTCCAAATATTGCAACTGATTCACCTTTTTCTATTTTAAATGAAACATTGTTAACAGCATTTTTTTCTTTAAATGGTATATTTTTAAAAAATATTCCTAATAATCTTTGCTTATCATTTTTGTATAATTTATATCTTTTAGTTACATTTTTTAATTCAATAACTGTTTTACTCATATTTTATTTTCTCCTAACTATAAAACGTCTGGTATTTCTTTTCTTAATTTTCTGTAGCTCCATAATCCTATAATAATCATAAATATTGTTAGTACAGCAAAATACATTAATCTTTTAGGTTGATCCCAAAACCATATTTTATTTATAAAGCAGTTTCTACAACCTGTTACTAAAAATGTTACTGGATTTAGCATCAAAAATCTGTGTAATACTGGATTGGTTATTGTATCTGCATCCCAAAGTATACCAGATAGCCAAAATACTGCAGTTATAAAAGATCTTACTAAATTTACAAAATCTTTACTCATTGCTCCTATAAATGATGCAAAAAATGCCCATAATGTAAAAAATATAAAAGATAGTAGTAAATAAAATGGTAATTGTAATAAATATATATCTGGTGGATATCCAAAAATCCAGAAAATAGCTATTACTATTACTATTAATATAAGATTAATCATCATATTAGACATACTTACAAATGTTGGTATTGTTGATACTGGAAATTTCATCTTATTAACTAAATAATTATATTTTCTTATACAATTTGTTCCTCCTGTTATCATATCTCCCATATAAAACCATGGAACTAATCCAGAAATTAGCCATAAAAAAAATGGAAAACCGGCAACTTGTCCACCAGCTCTTAGTCCTATCGAAAAAGCAAACCAATAGACAAAAATTGTAACAGTTGGTTTAATTACTGCCCAAGACCAACCTAAAGCTGATCCTCTATATGTTTTTACTAAATCTGCTTTTGCAAGCTTTAATATTTGAGTTCTATACTCAAAATGTTCTTTTAATATTTTTAAAATTGTTTTCACACTAATACTCCTAACATTATTTTATAGTGTTTATCCTATCACTTTTCATATTTAAATGCAAGTTTAAATACATAAAAAAATAGAGAAAAAAATTATAATTTATCATTTTTTCTCTATTTTTATACTATTTATTTAATTTTTCATTTTTATTTTTTTATTAATAGTATCAGATAATTGTATATATCCTCTTATAGAATATGGTATAAGTAATACAAAATATGTTATAGTATATTGGCATTTTGCTTCCCAAATTAAATGGAATAAGAATCCACCTATAAACATTACTGCAAATATTAATTGTTTTATATTGTTCTTTTTAAAATTAGTTAACATAAATATTGTTGCACCAAACAATATAATTGATTGAGTTATATTCATGCATTCAAAAATTACTTTATTTACTTTTCCATAACCATTAATAGATTTTACAATCGCTGGTTTTTCCTTTCCTGTTCCAGTTATTCTTGAATTATTTATCCAAAAACATTGAAATGTAGGATTATTCCACTGAGAAACTATTTTTTTATAAAAAAATTCTACTGTATAGTTAGGATTATCTTTTAATTTAGTTATTGTTTTTGACAAATCTTCTTTTATATCATCTTTTGCTTTTTCTGAATTATATTGGTTTTTCTTATATATATTTCTATTATATCCATTATACCATCCAGGTGCTCTTCTACCTTCTTGGAGTCCCATTTCAACATATGCAAGCATTGGAATTCCATCTTGTTTTTCTTTTCCAGATATTGTCTCTACCGTAAATGTTGTTATAGTTTGTAAACTGACATATGCAATTAATAAGATTAAAATAGATATTATATTCTTTAATTTTTTTCTTGATATCATATCTAATATTAATATACAAACTATTGCAATTAACATTATAAGATAATTCGATTTTAAAATAGCAGCTAATCCTACACAAATTGATGAAATACATATAAATCTTATTTTTCCAGTTTCAATATAATTAATTGCAAATAACATAGCAATCATTGAAAGAGAAAATCCTATTATATTTCCATATATAAAAGTTATATATGACCATATTGGAACAAATAAAAGTAATCCTATTATTGTTCCTACTGATGTCTGTTTATTTTCAAACATTTTTCTTGTAATTTTATAAATACAAAAAAATGCTACTAATAATGCAACTACATTAATTAATTGTAATCCCAAATAATTTCTGCTACCAAATATAAATCCAAATATAAATTCATATAGAATTAATCCATATTGATGTGGATTCGAATATGCATATTTTCCTAAATTAAATCCTTTAAAATTTCCTTGTCTCATTTGGCTTGCTATTTCATATATATATTTTTGATCTGCTCTTGGATATAAATCACAAACATAAATCCATATAACAGATATCAAAACCCAAATTTCAATTAATATCCATAAAATTTTTTTATCAATTTTAATTTTCTTTTTATTTATTAACATGAAAATACATATTGTTGCACTAATTGTTATAATATGTATAATTGGATTGTCATTTAAATAACTTGTTACTTCTTTTATATCCATTGTACATGTTTTAAATATGCTTTCTACTGTTAAAAAGCTTAATATTAATATAAATATTATTTCTATTGCATATATAATAAATTTTTCTAATTTTTTATTTATTTCCATTTTCATCCCTATTTTTTATCTTTAAATTTTTTTCATATATTATTACTACAATAAATGATATTAAACCTAAAATAGTAAATATTCCTCCTACTTTTAATAAAGGAGTTTCATATTTTAATTCTATCTTATGGTTTCCTTTTTCTAAAGGAATACCAATAAATGCTGTATTTACTACAATTGTATCTGTTTTTTTGCCATCTACATATGCTGTCCATCCTTTTGTATATGGAATTGATAATTGCAAAATACCTGAACTCTCGTTTTGTATATTACCTAAAATTTTATCATTTTCATATTTTTCTAATCTAAATTCATTTTCTTTTAATTTATTTATTGCTTTATCATAAGTTCCCATCGGAATCGCATATATTTTTATCTTATCCCAACTATATGTTCCTTGATTAGAAAATACTATTTCTATTTTATTATTATGAATATCTTTATATCCTAAATTCATCAATATATTAGGATTATAAAAATAATATGGATCCATTTCTTTGTCTCTAAAATTTTGAACTTTTATTATATTATCATATTTTATTTTAATATTATTTTCCTCTGTTCCTTTATAATTAAATCCTTTTATTAGTATGTATAATTCTGAATTTTTTACACTATCTATTTCTAGTGTTACTTTTTGTTTTTCATTTCTTATTTTTACTTTATTATCTTTTACTTTACTAGATTTAGTAATTTTATAATTTACATCTTTAACAGTATTAGTTTGTAGTTTATTAATTAAATTTAAATTTTTATTAATATTATTTTCTGGTTTTTCTTCTAAAACAGCGGTTTCTATTATTGCTTGTTCTTTTTCTAAAGCACTTAATTTATTGTATTCATTTTCTAAAATGTAGTTATTATAAAAAATACCTAATCCTAAGTAATTTTTATTTTTATATATTTGTGTAACTTTATTATTTGTTTTTATTTCATCATATAACTCATATCCATATGGTACATATTCTTTATTTTTTTCATTTACTATAAAATACTTAGTCCCAAGTAATGTTGTTATTTTAGTTCTATTGTCAAATTCCCTTAATGGATTTGTATCTGAATAATATCCTCTATTTTCAAGTTCTTTTGATAATTTACCAATATATTTATTTCCTAATGATAAATATGAATTTATTGATTTATAATTATATACTAATGATGCATTTGGTAATTTATATTTATTTGTAGAAATTCTATAAAAAGTTTTATCTTTTTTCTTTATAGTTTCTATAGCTTCATCAAATTTTTTAATTTTTTTATTATAATCACTATATTTGTTAATAACACTATTACTTTTTACAAATTCATTAATATATTTTTTCCCTGATTTAGAATATAAATCTCTGCCATAAAATGCTATATTTATTAACACTATTAAAAATATTAAATATTTTAGATATTTAAATATTTTAGAATTTACATTATCTTTATTTTTTAAATAATTTGCAACTGCTATTATTGTAAATATTAAAATTGCTATAGCATTTGTAACAAAGCATATTCTTATTTCTACTATACCTTTAAGTAATATTAAAACAATATAATAAATTATTGGTACTACTATCATTGAAATAAGTTGTTTTTTACTATATTTTAAATCTTGCCTAAAGTTTAAAACTACCATATATGAAAGTAAAAATGTATATCCAAAAGACCATCTATTTGTACTAAATGATAATCCATTCATAAGTGATCCACAAAATGGTAATACTAACATTAATGTTGCAATTATAATGTTTATAATTATAGTTCTATTTTCTTTATCCTTTTTTATATTTAATAAAGATATTGGTAGCAATATTAAAGTTATTGATGCAGTACATATTCTTGCCCAATATGAACTATTATTAGATATTAAACCTGTAAATATACTTGCATAATATCTAAAGTTATATTTAACATTTTCATAGTTTGATAATCTATTACAATTTAAATATCCATCTATTGTTGGAAGTAGTATTATACCTGCAATTAATATTCCTATAACATAACCTAAGAAAGCTTTTAAAAATTTTTTTAAAAAAACTTTAAATCCCTCTTCTTTATATTCTGATATATATTTTACTACTGCATATATAAGAGCTAAAATTGTTATCATGTATAAAAAGTAATAATTTACAATTGCTGTAATTGTTATTATTGCTATAAAAAATCCTATTTTATTTTCTTTTAATATTTTATCTATTCCTAAAAAAACTAATGGTAATAGTATTACTGCATTTAAAAAATAAGGATGTCTTAATCCTGCATATATAACAAATCCAGAAAATGTATATATTATACAGCCTAGAATTGAGTTAAAATTGGATTTTTTATTATATTTACAATAACATAAAAATGCTATACCTATAAAATACATTCTAATTATAATTAGTATATTATATGCTAATTCTAACTTATCCATAGGAAATAATAAACTTAAATATGCAAATGGGTCCCCTAATATATAATAAGAATATTGCTCTATCATATCTAATCCTAATCCTGTTTCCCAAGAAAAAAGATTTATTCCATTTGTAAATATATTTCTTAAATTTATATTAAAATTATATAGTATTGCAAAATGCTGTTCTAATCCATCTTGATTCCATATAAAACTTTTCCCTGCTTTTAAAAATACACTATATATTAAAAAAAATAAAACACTAAAAATAATTGTATATATTACATATATATCTATTTTTGAATATATTTCTTTGATTTTTTCTTTCATTTTTCCCTATTTTTCTTTCATTAATTTTCTTTTTATATAATACTCTATTAAAATTTTATAGTCAATAAAATGTAAGGAGATTTTTAGATTATTTTGTAAAAAAATTAGGGTATATTTTCAATTTATACCCTAATTTATCATTGTAATCTATTTTTGTACTTTTGCTTGTTTTATACTACTATAATTATTATATACAGTTACACTTCCATATTTTGTATAGCCACATACTTTATAATAATAAGTTTTTCCTTTAGATAATTTAGAAACAGTACATCTATTATTTTTTAATGTATTAATTTTTTTATAATTTCCTTTATTAGAAGTTGCTTGATATATTTCATAATTAGTCATTCCACTAGATTTTTTCCATCTTATTTCTATTTTCCCTTTGCTTATATTTCTTACACTTGATAATGTAACTGGCTTTATATCAAAATATTTTGTATTAACTTTAATTATATTCTTTTCATTACTTTTTAAAGTATTATTTTGTAACTTTACAGCATATTTGTTACTTTTTATATAAATTGGATATGTTGCTTTACTTACTTCATTATTAATAATATTAGCTTTTCCATTGTCTATTCTTATGCCATAATTCGTTTTGTTTCCAGAAGCAGTATTGTTTTTTATATTAAAAGTTTTTGATTTGTCTCCATCTATAAAAATAATAGTAAATAATTTTCCTGATGGGTTTGAAGTAGTTATTTTATTTCCAGTTATTGAAACATTACTAGAAGATTTTACAATACGTATTCCATAAACCATTTTCCCTGTAATTGTATTTTTTGCTATGTTATTAACTTTTGAATTATCTACATCTTTTATTCCACAACCAGTTTTATAATTATTTATTGAAACTTTATTGTTATTAATATTTTGAACAGTTGATTTATCTCTAATATATATTCCTTCTTTTTTTGCTCCACTAATTGTATTTTTTTCGATAGTTTTTACTTTACTATTAGTTAAATATATGCCACATTGTTTACTTGATGATATTTTATTATTATATACTTTACCTTTTACTGTACTTACATCTCCACAAGCAATACCATCTGTTCCAGCATTTTTTATGACATTATTATATATATTACCTGTAACAGTAGAATGATAAATTTCTATTCCTACTTCCACTGTATTTTCTACAGTATTATTATATATGTTTTTAACAAATGAACATAAATGAACGTAAATTCCATGTTCTCCGGTACCTTTTACAGTATTGTTGCATATATTTCCTTTAACTCTAGCATGTGTATCAACATATATTCCAGATAAACATCCTTTTTTAACTTCTTTTTCCCAATTTTTGCTAGGTTTATATGTTCCACAATTTTCCAATACATTATTTTCAATATTTTTTTCTACATATGCTGTATCTTGATATATATTACTTAAACTTGCAGATGGACCAGAATATACAGCTATTCCTGCATATGTAACGTTTTTAACTGTATTTTTACTTATTTGTGTACAATATGTATTAGCTTTCATCATACTATCTACAATAATACCATAATCTCCTTCATTTCCATTATGATTTCCACCTATTGTATCTAAATAATTATTTGATATTACTCCACAGTGTGATGCATGATAAATTCCTATTCCGTCACCAGTACAATTTTTAATATTATTATTTATAATATCTCTTGCAACACTTCCATTTATTTTATTTGTTGGTCCTGTTAATAAAATTGCAGTTCCTTTTCCGTTAAATATTTTATTATTTGAAATATTTCCTTTTATAGAACATCCTGTATATAATTCAATACCTGTACTACTAAAACTTGAAATATTACATGCATTAATTTCATCTGCTGATGATAATTTAAAGAAAATTCCTGTTTCTCCACCTTGGCAAGTAATTGATTTTACTGCTTTTAAAGAAGATTCAAGAGCATAAATACCATTTTCTTTGTAACCTTTTATTGAAATACTATTAACATTAATATTTTTGGCTTGCTTTATATATATTCCTCCACCTTTAATTGTTCCATTAGATATTTTTACATTATTAGCGCCTGGTTTTACATATACAGCATATGAACTAGATTTTCCAGTATAATTAAATGTAGATCCAATAAGACTTAATGATGAATTTGCATTCATTGTTATTTGCCCATTTATATTAATTGTTGTTCCTTTTGTTGTTAGTATATCTGTATAACTTGGAATTGCTATTCCTGATTCTAGGGTATAATTTCCTGAAGATAAAGTAATTTCATACACATTATTTTTTGTCGCATTTTTCTTAGCATTACTTATAGCATTAGTGAATTCTGTTGCATTTTTTACAGTAATTTTTTTTGTTACTGCATAAGAATTACATGACAAAACATTTAAGATTATTGCTACAAACATAAAAATAAGCAATAATTCAAATTTAACTTTAACTTTATTTAATTTAAATTCTCTTTTCATATTTTTACCCTTTCTTAATTATTCTATATTACTATTATTTTTTTCTAGTAATATTACAAAATTTTATTTTAAAAAAGATACAATAATAATTTTTATATTATTAATTATATCTTTTTTGTTAATTATATTTCAAATTGTCTAATAAATAATTATACAATTTCTAACTCTTTTAATTTTTCATATATCCTATTAATATTTTTTCCATCTGTAAATTCATTAATAGTCAAATATCTTTTTTCAAATTCTTTTGTTCTAACTTTATTTAAATTTATTTTTTTATCAATTATAGTATCTTTTATTATATCTTCTAACTCACTCATATTATATGCTCTTTTTCCTATATATTCTTCATCAGATGGAATTAATTTTCCATTTTCAGCTTCATAAAATTCCAAATCAGGTTGATAGAATATTACTCCTGCACCTTGATAAAATGAGTTATAACATACTGATGAATAATCTGTTATTAACAATTTGGTTTTTTCTAATGCTTTTGATATTGGTTGATCCCATAAACTTTCTTTTAAATCAGTATTTGAAATTAATTCAAAAGCTTTAGGATGAGATATTATTATTATCTTCTCTTTATCTATATATTTTTTGAGCATATCACAAATTTCTATTGTATTTTTATATGTTTCAGACTCTTCAAAATTATATAAATGCTCTTCATAAGGTTTCCATGTCATCATTATAGTTATATAATCTTCTGTGTTATTATTAATATGTTCATGTTTTATTTTACTAAATATTGGAAGTCCAGTATTTATAACTTGCTCTTCATCTAGTTTTAACATATCAACTATAACATCTTTTTCTTTTTCACTACCACATATCATATAATCTGGAGCTGCTTCTCTATTTTTTATATATGCAGAATTACTTCCATGGCATTTTAAGTATGTTATACCATGTTGTAAAAATATAAATTTCTTATCTGTTAAATTTTTTCTTAATATTCCGTTATTTGAACGAATAATGCTTAAGTGTAATGGTGCTTCTGTTGCTATACAATTATCTGCATTATACATTACCCAATAATACTTTAATGAATATTTTTTTAATACCCCTTTAACATCTTTTATTTTCTCATAATCATCTGATTCTTTAGTTATTATAAAGTAATTTTTTGCATAATTATGTTCTTGAAATAGTAAAAATAAATCATATGCTCCTTCTTCAACTTTAGATGTATATTTTTCATAAAATACATTTATTTTCTTTCTTCTAAAACATTTCATAATTTTAGATAAATAATAAAAGATGTATGAAACTAGTTTACTTTCTAGTATTTTAAATTTAAAAGTATTTTCTATTGGTTCTTTTAATCTTTTTACTAATACAAACGCTCCACTTAAATTTCTTCTAATATGTACAGCATAATCTTTTACATATATAGCTTTAATTGGATTATAATAATATTTTTTATTTTTTATTCTTTTTTCTTTTTTTCCAATTTTATAATCAATTTCATTTCCATCTATGTCTATTGTAAATCTCACTGGGCCATTTATTGTAGATTCATCACTTAATATATCGTTCATTGGAAATTTAAATTTAAAAAAGTTCTTTTTTCTTAATGCTTTAATTTTAGATATTTTAAGTGGATATTCGCTTAATTTACATTCTGTATATAGCTGATTATCAATATAAAATCTTTCTTCTCCTAATTCTAGATTATATTTATTTATTAAATAAGCACATATAGTTGTTTTTATTCGCTTTTTATTTAAAGAAAAATTTATTATCTTGTACTTTAGTTTCACTAAACTTGTATATGCTTTTTTTATATTACAATATGAATACATAATTGACTTATCATTACTATATACAAAAATAACATCTTCTACATATTCTTCGTCTGTATCTTCTATTTCATCATATTGTGCCGGTTTATCAATTTTTTGAATAAATAATAATTTATTTTTATCTAAATCACTACTAGCTTTTAAATGAGATTTATATTTTTTTCCATATTCTAATAATTCGATAGGTATTTTTTCTATATAATCTGCACTTTTTCTTGCTGCCTTTTTTTCTATTATTAATACATTTCCATCTAATGAAACTTCTATTTTACTCAAGATATTACCTCCTAACTTTATTACTTCTTAAAGATTTAAAAATTTTACTTAAAAACCTTTTTTCTTCCTTTTTTCTCTTTCTTTTCTCTTTTTATCTTTTTCTATTTTTGTTTCTTTTTCTTTTTCTTTAAACTTTAATTTACAATTTGACTTTAGATATATTTTTTTCATTTAATTTATACTCTATAAATATTTTTAATTTATCGTCGCAATCTTTACTTATTGGGATTTTTATTTTATTAATTTATATTGCAATGCAAATTGCACCTATTAAAATGCACAAAACTCCTAAAATTTTTTTCTTACCTATTTTTTCATCTAACAATTTATATGAAATAAACATTGTCCATATATAAGTTAAAGAAGTCAATGGTAATACAACAGAATATTCTAAATACTTTAATATATATATATTTAATAAAGCTGAGATTAAGTATAATACTCCGCCTATATAAATATTTTTATCTTTCAAAATTTCTATAATACTATCTGAATTAGAAGCTTTTTTCAAAAATAATGATGCAAATGATCCTATCATAGTCATTATAATAAGAATTATATAAAATATCATTTTTTACCATCACCACCTATTAAAATTACTCCAAGCATTATTATTACAATACCTATATATTGTAATAAACTTATAGGCTCTTTCAAAACAATATTTGCTATTATAATAGTCAATACATAATTCATACTTAGCATAGGTTGCAAGACTGATAATTCTCCAAATTTGTATGCATAAATCATTACTAAAGCACCTATTCCATAAAAAGCAAAACCTAATAATAAATAAAACAAGTTTCCTTCTGCTGACAATTTCCAAAATAATTGTCCAATACAAACACATATTGAAGAAATAATCATTAAGCATATTCCTTTTTTATTTTTCTTTAAAACTTCTATCATTATAGTTTCTCCTTTAGTTTAATTTATTTATTGACTCTATCATATAATTATTTTTCTTAAATATTAAGTTTAATAATATTTCTAAATATTTTATAATAATTGATAGTATTATAAATAATCCTAAAAATCCTACTGATAAGAACAACATTGTTGTTGTCCATCCTTGAACTGGTGCATTTTTTATAAATACAGTTATTGTATAAATTGCTACTAAGAATGTTATAAGAATCATAATAGCAGACATTGTAATAGCAAATTTATATCCTATATTTGTAAATAAGATTAACGAATTTATTGCAGTTTCTTTTCTAGTTTCTTTTACTTTTTTATTAAATTTTCTTGTTTCTTTTCTATAAGGATTATATATTAAATTGTATATTTTTAATCCACAATTCGCATATATTGCTTTACGATATGGAATATTATCGCTTATTGAATGAATTCTATTTATTGCTCTTCTAGATAAAATTCTAAATGTTTCTGTTTGTAATTTATATTCTAAATGTGAATATTTATTAAATATTTTATAAAATATTGATGATGTTTTTGTTTTATTATTTTGTGATGTAGCACTAACAATATCATATCCTTCTAAACATTTATTATATACTTCCATAATTGTTTCTTTACTATAATCATTCATTATATTATCAAATTCATATATGAAGTCTCCAATAGCAAAATCGACCCCTGCATTCATAGATAATTCAATTCCTTGATAATAACTCATATTAATAGTAGTTAATATTTCATCTTGTAAAGTTTTAGCAAAATTTTCTATTTTATCAAAAGAATTATCTGTTGATGCATCATTTACACAAATTATTTCATATTTATTAAAGTTTTCCTTTAAAATATTATTAATATTTGTTAATGTTTGTTCAATCTCTTTTTCATTATTATATACATATATCACTGCTGATATAAAATTCTTTTCTTTATTACTTATCACCTTTCAACACCTCATCTAAATCATATACTGTATTTATTTTTCCAGATAAAACACTTATAAATGTTGGATTTGTAGTAAATTGTTTTATTACTGTTGGCCTAGAGTCATCTATTTCAGAAGCCTTAAAAATTGGTTTCATTGAAAACAATGATTTTTTATATTCAAATTTATAATCATCTTTTATATATTTCCTTGCAAGATTAGACATATATGGCCATGCACTTTCAGGTTTTGCTATACAATCATTACAATTTTTTAAATCTTCTTTAGAGCAAAATCCTTTACTTCTTTTCTGACATTCAAAAGTTGGAAGTTCATCATAGCTTGTCTTATGTGGAGTAAAAGTTACAGATGTTAATGAATGATATCCAGTTTTTCCAAATGGCATAATAGAAAAGAAAGGTCCATCCATAACTGTAATTCCTGTATTTTTTAATTTCTCATCTACATCGCATAATATTATTTCACATAATTCATATTTGATTTTGAATTTTTCAAATCCAAGTTTGTCTAAAATTTCATTTGCACCTGCATATGTACAATTTAAAAGGAAATTAGTTTTATATACTTCATTTGTTTTTAATTTTAATTCATAATAGTCATCTTTTTGTTCAATTGTATCTATATTTGCATTATATTGTATTTTAACTTTTGGATATTTTTCTAATTCTTCTAAAAAATATTTTTTTAAAATTTGAGCATCATATGTATATTCCTTTGTTAAAAAAGCTCCATCACACATTTTTTCTTTAAAATATTTATCAACTGAAATTTCATCACACATAATGTTTGCATTTTCACAAAACTTTTTAAATTGCTTAGCATCTGTCCAAGAGAAGTTTGTTGAAGTTGCATAAACTTGATCAAATTCAGATAAAATAGAAAAATCAAAGTCTTTATTAAATCTTTCAAAATATCCTGCTGATTTTATAGCTGTTGAATAAGACCTTGGATAATGGTATCCCATATGTACTCTTGCTTGATTTATGTATGTAGCTCTTTTAAATGCTTCTGAATCTTTTTCAAGAACCAATATGTTTTCACCATTTTTTGCACAAAATAATGCTGAATATAGTCCATAAATTCCTGCTCCTATAATAATTTTATCATAATCCATTTTAATGCTCCTTTATTTTTTTGAATCTATATTATATTTTCCTCTCATATTATTAAATAATATTTTCATTAATTCTGAATTTCCCTTGAAAAAACTTATTTTCGTTGGAGTTTTTCCTTTTTTAGGATATTCTCTTCTTACTGGCACTTCACAAGTTTTCATTTTTAATTGTGAAGCTTTTACAGATAAAAATGCTAATAATTCATATGTCATAAATATATCTCTAAATGGCTGTACTTCTGGGTGTATTAAATATTTCTTTGAATATGCTCTATATGCATTTGTTGTATCTGTAAAACGTTCTCCTGCTGTTATTGATATTATTGGTGCATGTATTAGTTTTACAGATATTAATCTAATAAATGGTGTATTAATAGCTTGCCCGCCTTTTATAAATCTTGAACCTTGAACAAAATCATACCCTTCTTCAAGTTTTTCAATAAATTTAGGTACATCTTCAATGCTATCTTTATTATTTCCATCAATCGTTATAATTCCATCATAGCCTCTTTCAAGAGCAAAATACATACCCATTCTTAGTTGTGCTCCTTGTTTTCCTACATCTTGTTTTATTAATAATGTATTCACTCCTAGTGATTTTAAATTTTCATCTTCTGTTGAACCATCTGTTGATCCTCCATCACATATTATAATGTCAGCCATTTCATTTATTTTATATTTCTTAGCTGTCTCTAACTCTTGTTTTATTCTATCTCCTTCATTTATGATAGGAATACAGATACAATATTTCGTTTTTTTATTTTCATATTCTCTAGCTTCAAACTTTGGAACACCCTTAATATTTTCATATATCATATAAACACCCCTTTTACATAATTCACAACATCTTTAACCTTTTCTATGTCGTTTTGATTTTTCATCTCAATTGAAATATATTTATCATAATTGTTCTTATTCAAAATATTTTTCAATTTATTATGCATATCTCTTTTTTGTATTGATTCTAAATTTGGTTCACTAATATGTATATGATTTACTAAATGTATATTTTCTTCTATTATTTCAATATTTTCATTATTTTCAATAATAGTTCCTAAATCCACATTTACTTTTACAGCTTTACAATCTATATCTTTTACAATATCAAATGCTTGTTTAGTTGTATTTATAAAATTAGTATTATATATTGTTGGATTTGGTTCAATAGCAAATACTGTATGTTTTTGTTGTGCATATTCTCCAATTGTTTTAAAAAATTTTAGTGCTATTTCATAATCATTTTCATTTTGTATATTTCTATTTTTAGGACAACCAAAAACTAAATTATCACAATTTATAATACTTGCAAAATCAATTGCTTTTTTAGTATACTCTATAAGTTCATTTCTTTCTTCTACACTACCGAAAAATTTTTTCTTGTTTTCCAAACCAGATTGATTGCATAGAAGATATTTTTAAATTATAATTTTGCTCTAATTTTTCAGCAAATTCTTTAGCTTTATCTAATTGATTATATGGATCATTTGCAAAAATTCTTGTTGGTGCAATTTCTAACCCAGAAAATTTATTATCTGAAATATATTTATACATTTCTTCATCATTTTCACTTGACCATGCAATATTAGATATTGATAATTTCATTTCTCTTTTCTCCTTTATTTTTTCTTTACTACTAATTCTCCATTTGAAATTGTAATTACTTTTTCTTTATTTTTATTCATATCTTTAACTGTAATTTTTTTAATTACCAAATTATCACCGCCACCATATTTTTCAACATATATTAAATATCTTTTTTTATTTTTCTTTGTTTGTTCTTGTGCAGTTCCATATGTTTGCCATTCATAAATACCTCTTTCAAATAATAAATTCATATATCCTCTTATACTTGTATTTGAGCACATAACACTATTACTTTTTTTATAATTTTCTTTAATATATTCTGCAAATTTGTTATTATTTTCATAATATGTATTTATTCTTACATAATTATTTATACCTTGCTTATATTGTACTAGGTTAGTTACAGCTATAATTGCTAGTATAGCTACAATAAAATGAATAAATATTTTTTTATCTTCCTTAATTATATTATAAATTGTTATTATTAAAATAAAGAACATACTAATTAAAATATATACAAATTTCAATCTATCAAAAGTGTATTCTATTGCATGTTGTAACATGACAATATTTTCTAAAAGTATAAAAGTAAAAAATATTATTACATATTTATATTCTTTTATTAATTCTAACAAATGTTGTCTATATTTTTTTATACTCAAAATAGCCATTAAAAGTGCTACACACAATAATATCATATAACCATATGACATATAATATCCTTTTAGTAGCAGACCTATATTAGCTTTAGTACTTACAGTATTTCTTGCAAAAAATCTTGCTTTCAATGCATAGAAATAATTTTCAACATCAACATTTAATAAAAAGTGCAATGAAAATAATCCAAATGAAGCTATTGTTAATATTCCTATACCTAATGGCGCTAGGAATGATTTTAATCTTAATTTCTTATTTTTAATAATATCTTCTAAGAATAAAATTAAAGCAAATCCTACATTACTAATATATCCTGTCCATTCTGCATATGGCATTATTAAACACATTATAAAAAACGCTATTTTGGACTTTTTACTATTTTTATAATTCAAATAGAAAATAAATTGTAAAGCCAATAATAATTGGAATATAGAATGAATCCAATATATTACTCCTTGAGAATGCATTACTTCTATTTGAAATAAATATATCAAACTTGTACATAATATAATAACATTTTTGCTTAGATATTTTGAAAACAACTTATAAAAGATATATATTGTTAAAATTAATGTTATTATTTGTATTATGCTATTAAAAGCATATAAACTATATATATTAATTGGTAAATTAAATACTTTTACAAAAAGATATGGGGCTACAAATCCAACTGGAGAAAAAGATGTATAATAGTAATTTCCTCTATTACCTTCAATACATGCTCCCCAAGGTATATGCTTGTCCTGTTTATCTCCTAAAGAAACAATAGGCAAAAATTTATGAGTAGTTATTTTTGTTTCATCATAACATTGCATAGTATACAAAACATGATATGTAGCATCATTATTGTTATATTCCTCTGTTTTTTTAGGAATTCTTATTATAGTAGATATTATTATTAAAATTAAAACTATAAATGGGATACTGTATTTCTTCAATTTTTCCAAGTTATATTTGCTCCTCTCTTTCTACAAATTTCTTAATATCTTCTAATATGAATTTTTTATTAAGAATGTATCCATTACTACCACCAAATATCTCTGAATATTTTGTTTTAAAATCATAATTAGGTATATTTTCTACAATCTCATTACTAAATTCTTCATTTTTAATATATTTATAAAGTTCTTTTACTGTAATAGGCTCTACTGCAAGGTTAAGTACTTTTATATTATTTTTTAACGCTATTTGTATGTGCTCATATAAATAAGATAAATTATAAAATTGATAACTTCCTCTACTATCTGTAAAATTTAATGCACTAAAACCTATATTTTCAAAATATTTTTTTAATAATTTTTTATTTTCTTTAGAAATATCATCTTTAAGTTTATAAAAACCATTTTCTTGTAGTTCATAATAATCTTTTATATAATCATCTTTATTACATAATTCATTGAATTTTTCTTCTTTTAACATAGATGGTATTACATGTATTAAATCATAAATAAAATTCTTCTTTATATTTTTACCATATAGTCCTGGTAAATGTACAATTAAATAATCTTCATAATTATTTTTTACCCATTGTTCTAAATAATATCTATTTTTTCCATAAGGTTCTAAATCTTCTGTTATAATTTCAAAATCTTCATCTACATTTTGTGGATTTTTATAAACATCTATTGTTGATATTAAAACAATCTTTTTAGGATTAATTTTTCTTATGTTTTCTATTGCTCCTTCAATTACTTCAAAATCTTTTTCTGGAAACTTATTTGCAATAAATTTTTGTGCTGGAACTCCACTATATATTAATATATCTGGATTAGTTCCATAAGCCTCCTCTACATTTTTTGAATCATATAATCCATCAAATTGTGCTGAACTACATATATTAGATCCTACAAATCCTGTATAACCAACTAAACTTTTCATAAAATTCTCCTTAATTTATAATAATTTATGTTATTTAATAACTTCAAAATAATTAGGATATCTGAATTTTTTTGCATTTTTTTCAACTTGTATTTCAATATATTTTCCATTTATTTTATATTTCTTTACGTCTTGTTCTATTTCTCCAATTTTTATTGCCTTGACATTTTTTAAAATAGTTCTATTTTCTGCTGTATTATCAACATATAATGTATTCTTATTTATTTTTTTATCTTTACTTAATACACAATATTTAAAATTAACATCATAAACATTTATAATTTCTGCATTTTTTATATTTAATTTTGTATCTTTATATGGATATGAAGATATCTCTAATTCTCCTGTTCCATCTATTATTGTAATTGGAATATAATATTCTTCTGATGAATTTGGTATATTGTAATTTACTAATGCATTTGGAATAGATAGCTTTCTTCCTGTAATATCATCAACATAGACATATCTATTAATATTTAATGTTTTCAAAAATCTTTTTGATCTATTTGATGTATATGATATTTTTATATCTGCAACTCCATTAAATTTTGAATCTGATGTTTTTACTTTTAATTTATATTTTGAATTATCTTTTTTACTTAAAGTAAGTGTTGTTGCTTGTTTTACATCTTCTAATTTATTACTTTCATTACTTTTTTCCCAGAACATATTATATTCTGTTGCAAATACTGGTTTATAATTTTCATATAATTCACGATAAAAGAACCAATTTGCATTTTTAATCCAATATCTACATGATGTGTAATCTCTATCTGTAGTTGTTACATATTTAAATTGTCCTTCTCTGAAACTTTTTAAATAATCTTCTCTTTGTTTATCACCCATACAGTGTATAATATAATCAATTCCTGTAGGTTGAAATTGTTCTGTTGCTGATTCTATAGCTGTAGCATATGTTGAAAATATTTTTTCATCTCCCACTCTTTTAATTGCATTTTTAATATCTTCTCCAAATTCTGAAAAATATCCGCCTAATTCTTTAATATATGTATATTCGTCTCTATTTCTGAAAATTGAAAATTGATTATATAAATTACTAATAATTACTCCACAAGATATCAAAATAATAACTAGTTTTAATGGATATTTTTTCTTATTTTTTACTGCTTTACTTATTAGTTGATATATATGAGCAAAAATCCATATCAATAGTACCAAGTTAAGCATTTCCTTAGATTCCCCACCTGATAAAAGTTGATATAAATATGCAGATATTAAGGACCCTATTACAATTACATTTAATAAACTATATCTTATTATGTCAGATTCTTTTGATACTTTTAAAGTTTTACAAATATAATAAAATGCTATAATAATCATAAAAACATTATATAATGTTAAATCTATATTATAAAGGTATACATTTTCTTTAGTTGTAGCTTCTAAATAATACCATTTTTGATATGAACTTACACCTAATGTAAACTCAAACCAAGATAATACATTTCCTCTTGTTATAACTGTTAATAATATCATAAAAGATATAAAACTTATAGCAATGTACATCAAAGTATATAAAATAATACGTTTAATATCCTTCTTATATTCTTTAATCAACAATAGAAAATACATAAATGAAACTGAAATATATGCTGCGATTCCTCCATCATTACTCCATAAAATTGACATTCCAGCAATTACAGCAATATATATTTTCCAAATTATATCTTTATGTTTTATAATAAATTTATTTTTTGTATTTTTTATAAACTTAAATCCTAAATAAATTATAAGTGCAATTATTGGAATAATTGCCATTCTAATTAATCTTGCAGAAAGCCCTGGTTGATTTCCAAAATTTAAGGCAGATACAAATATGTTTTCTAACGAATTTATTATAAATTTTGGTCTAACCAAATTAATTAAAGTAATAAATAATGTTAAATATAATGCTTTTCTTTTATCTTTCATTATAAAGAAACTTATTGCAAACGCTGTTAATTCAAACATTAAAGCAGTAGTTGAATTAGTTATAAATAAACTTGCAGTATAATTATTACCAACAATTAATTGTATTGCAGATAAAAGGAATAAATGTCCAGCTCCCAAATAAACTGTAAAATCTTTAAATGGTATTTGTCCATCTAATAATCTACGAACAGGATTATAATTCTGAAAATCTCCATTAATAGGATTAAAATCAGATAATCTAATTCTATTAATTCCTACAATTGCTGCTAAAATCAAAAGAATAATAATTACAATTGTTGTTTGTATCTTTTGTTTATTGTCCTTTATTTTTTCTATTATTTGTGATAAATTATTTTTTCCATGCTTCATCTCAATTTTTCTACTCCTTTTATATAGCAATTAACTTAAAATTTTTACTTTTGTAGATAAATTTACATACTTTATGAATTACAAGATGTTAGCTTACTATTTACTAATTTTTTTATTTTATCAACTATAACCGCGATAATTAAAGATACTATAATAACACCTATAGTTCTTGATAGTATATATATCAAAATATTTATATTACTAGTCAATAAATTAAATTTAAATGTAACTCTTAATACTAAATATTCTAATGGATCATGGAATAAATATATGTATAAAATATATTTATCTAAAAATTCAATTACTTTTGACTTACCAATTTTTGTATTTGCAAGTAATTTTGAAACACTATAAATTAAAAAACTATTAACAATAATTACACCATATGAATTTAGTATTTTATACTTAAAATCAATAATTGAAATTATGCATAATACTATTGTCCACATAATATTCTGTTTATTTGTAATTTTGTATGAATCTTTATGTTTACAAAATACATATCCTAAAGCATACCAGAAAATATATTGTGTTGATAGACTTAAGAAAAATACATCTATATGAATATAATATGAATAATACTTTTGTATAATTAAACTTACAATTAATAAAGCAGCATCACTTTTATTTTTAAATACTTTTAATAAAAGATAAAATATAATAGTTGTCCAAAATAATGTTGGTAAAAACCATAAATGACAAGTTTCAGTTCCGTTTAAAAATCCGCGTATTACTTCATTAAAATTCCCAATTTTATAAAAATTTCCCAATAGTCTTACTGGTAACATAAATAAAATACCACATAAAAGAAAAGGAATTATTAATCTTTTAAATTTTTTGCTCACTAATTCATCTAAACTCTTTTTCTCTGATAATTTATATATAGCCCCTGATGCTATAAAAAACAAAGGCATAAGAAATTGTGCAACATAAAGAGTAAGATTATTGTATACCTTAATAAACCAATTTTGATTATAAACAAAATCGTAATTTATACCTCCTAATTGTGTACTAGAAGCTAAATACACGCTATGTGCTACAACTACTAAAAAAGTAGCAATAATTCTTACTATACTAAATTCTATTACTTTTTTCTTAGGTTTACTTTCTATACTTTTTACACTTTCCAATTATATCCCCCCACTTTTTTTATTTAAAAATCACATATTATTATACTAAAATGATATACTTTTTTCAACATTTTTCGCAAAAAATACATATTAATTTTATTTTTTATTTAAATTATAAAAATTCATAAAATCATTTAAAATTGTTGCCACTGCAATATACGAAAATGGTACAGTACAAATTGCAGTTCTCATAAATTCATAATTAGTTCCAATAAAAGTTACAATTACTATTGCAAAATTAAATCCAAACAATCCTAAATTAATCCAATCTGTTTTTTTGTATTTTATTAATTTGTATATAAATAATATTCCCTCTAATAATATTAAATAAAATATCGTAGAAAATCTTAAAAATAGACTACTATTTGATAATTTGCAAGCTAAATTCGTTGCTTTACTTACACATAAACTATAATATGAGTTAAAAATAGTATTGTAATATGTACAAACAGTATTATAATAATACTTCATATATTCTTTAAAATTATTTTTCTTTGATACTTTTATTATTTCTTGACATTTTTTATATCCTAATTTATTTTGAACATCTATTACTGCATCCCATTTATTTTCTATTTTTTGTATACTCTTATCTATTTCCTTTACAATTTGTTTATCACTATAATTTTCATAAAAGCCTTCATTGACGCATACATATAAATCTTGTCTTACACTAGCTAATGAAATAGAAAAAACACCATATTGTTTATAGAAACTAACTGCATATACAAAAATTAGTAAAATTGTTATTGCTGAAATTGCAATACATTTATAATCATTTTTAAACTTATGCTTGTCCACAATAAATTTTAAAATGAAAAATATAAATAATATTATAGGATAAATTATACATGCAGGCTTTAAAAATGTAATTATTAATGCTAATATTATTGAAAATATTCCATATTTTAATTTTCCTAACTTTATATAACTTATAATAAAATATGCAAAAAATATAGTTATAGAAAGTGCTAAAGATTCTGTTAAAATATCTGTATTCCATCCTATAACAGCTGTGGAAATACCATACATAAAA
Source organism: uncultured Clostridia bacterium (assembly GCA_947627935.1). GTDB lineage: Bacteria > Bacillota > Clostridia > TANB77 > CAG-508 > CAG-269. The sequence continues at coordinate 36,617 of CANQXY010000006.1, forward strand.
GTGATTATTACTGCTATATATTCATTTTTTATAAGTAATTTTAATAACTTATAAAAAAAGTATACAGAAATAAATGATACAATAATTTGCATACAATAAACAAAAGTATACCATCCAGGATTTCCAAAAATATAAGCAAAAATCTGAATAATCATAGGATATACTGGTGTTCTATCATTTAAATGAAATGAAAACGGATTAGTATTAATATAATCTAGAGTGTCATTAAAATCTTTATAAAATAAACATTCTTTATAAAAGAATATTTGAACAATTCCTATAACAAACAAAATAGGTAAAATTATTGTTTGTCTATCTCTATACATGTAAATACTTGCTAAAATAAGCATTAACATTAAAACATCTATTACAATAAAAGAAATTACCATTCTTAATATAGAAGCAAAATCCATAATCTTATTACTTTGAATAGTATATTTTACTATATCTTTATTATATGAATATAAATTAATTTCTTTTATTTTATCTCCATCTTTTATTATAATCGTTCCATTTTCTTTACCAGTATCAAATACTAATGTAATGTCTTTACAATGTTTAAAATTTAATTTTATATTATTATTCTTTTTATATTTTTCTATATCTTGTTTTTTATTGTCTACAATTATAGAATTTATAGGTATAAATTTTGTTTTTTTATTATTTTCTTCTTGTTGAGATATGGTTACTGTTGTTTTAGTTATCTTCTTGAAGAAAAAATCTGAGTTAGTCCCTATTACAATAGTTGATAAAGCTGTAGCAATAATAATCGAATAAATTATTTTCTTACTTTCTATATGTTTATATTCTATTTTTTTAAAAAACTTGTAAAAAAGAAAACTTAGAGTGCTAAATAAAAAAATAAAAATCACAATATTTGTTTTAATAGGATAATGCCATATCCTATTAATCAAATATAATAAGTATAATGAAAAAGTAATTAGTGTTGTTATAAATAATATCTTTTTCGAAGTTTTAACCATTTTGCCTCCTTATTGTTTTAATCATTATTTTATTACTTTACACTCTCGTAAGTAATCTATTAATCTTTTACAATTATTTTGATCTGTATATTTAAATGTTTTGTTCACTCTCTCTATATATTTGTCTTCCATTTTAAATCCATTACTAAAATAATATTTTATTTTCTGTATAATTTCTTTATCATCATATATAACACTACCTAATCCATCTTTTTCATAATCAAAATATCCTGGTTTGTAATGTTTTGTAAAGAAATCTTCTTTATCAAATTGATAATATATTATTGGTTTTTTTAAATATGCAAAATCAAAAAATACACTTGAATAATCTGTAATTAATAATTTTGATTCTTCAAATACTTTTTGATAATTTATATTTTCTGGTTTTATTATTTTTATTCTATCATTTGAATATTTTTCAAAATATTTTGCATATCCAATCATACCCGGATGTAATAAAAACTCTAATTTATAATTATTTTCTTTTAATAATTTATTAATCTCTAAATCTTGTAATATATTGATATATCTTATATAATATTCACTTTTTTCAAAATTCTCGATAGTATCATGATAGCCAGTATCTAAAATACTTCCTGTTAAATAAGTTCTCCATGTAGGTGCTATTGTTATTATGTTTTTGGCATTATTCTTTAAATAATCATATCTTGGTAACCCATTTAAAATTAAGTCTTTTTCGTCATAAATCATATATTTTGATTTAGCAATTTCTTCTCTTTCTTTATCAGTTGAAACAACCATATAATCAAATCCAGAATTATACTGATTGACAGCTTTACTAACATCGTTCATAATAATACCATGTTGTAAAAATACAAATTTATAATTAAACATATCTTTATAATATTTTAATTCGTCTTCCTTAAATGCATTAAAGAATAATGGATGTAGATGAGACGAAAGTATAAGTTTTGAGTTTAAAAATAATAATTTATGTTTTATGCTATTTAACTTAACAACTTTACCATATTTTTTTAATCTTTTATAATCATTACATTTATTTGAAATTACAAAATATGTATTTTTAGCTAACTTTTTTTCATTTTTATTTATATATTTAAATATTGCTTCTCCATTATCTCCTGCTTTTTGTGGTCTATCATTAACTAATATATATTTCTTTTTCCTTCTATTTAATAATCTAAATATTGCTCTATAATGATATTTGTTCTTTATATGTGTATAAGTGTGTTTATTATATTCCCAACTAGGATACTTATAATTTTTAATTATTATTTCATCTTTTTTAAACCTTACATTAAATTCTTTATGAAATAGTCTTATTTCTTTATCTTTCAATATAAATTTTGAGTTTTTCATTAGTTGAATATTATTTATTTTATATTCTTTTCCATTTTCTTTATTTAAAAAATAAAATGATATCTTATTTTTTTTATATGGAATTTCTAAAACCTTTCTTATTGTTGGACATATTTCAAATTTACCATATTTTATATCATATGGACTATTTATTATTTCTGTTGTTTTAAATTCATATATCTTTCCTTTATGATTTTTAGCTATAATATCTATATTTTCCGTATTATAATCTGAAAATAATAATTCCATTACAATCTTTTTCTTTTTAAATTTAAACTTTGCTAATCTAAATGGATAATTAGTAACAGGAAATAAATTATATCCATTATTTTGTATAAATCCATTATCTCCTAGTTTAAAAACATTATTGTTTTTTAAAATATTAGATAAAAAGATATATTTTTGAGGTTCATTTAGTATCATTTTTGAAACTGTTGCAATATGCTCTGTTCCAACTTTTTCTATCAGTTCTCTATACTTTTCTAATATTTCTAAATATTCATCTTTATCTTCGAAAATTTTAGGTGTTATATCTCTTATTCTACTTCTTAATTCGTATAAAATTATTTCTTTAATAAATACTGGAATATCTTTTTTATTTCCTATAATTTCATTTAAAAATTTAATATCCACCCAAAATGCTTTAGGATTAATATTATTAACATCTAGTAAAGAACTTTTTGTAAATCTTTTTCTATAATTATATTTAACTTCTCTTTCACATACATATCCAAAAGCATGATTTTTTTCTAATATTAATGTATTAAAGTAAGCATCTTCAGCAATTGGAAAACTTTCATCAAATTTAATTTCATCAAATAATTCTGTTTTATAAAATGTAGATGCTGAAGATAGAACAAAGTTATGAGGTTCTATATCTAAATTTATTATTTTATTTTTTTTGCCTAATGTTGTATATTTAGAATGTAAGCCTTCTTTTGCTTCAAAAAAATATATTGGAATAGCAACAAATGGTATTATTTCATAATTTTTTTCAAAAAATCTATAAACCTCCCTTAATGTGTTTTTTGTAAGAATATCATCTGGATCAAAAAAGTTAATATATTTTCCTTCTCTATATTTTAATCCAAAGTTTTTTGCAGAAGCTAGTCCTCCATTTTCTTTTTTAGCATAAACAACATTTTCAGGATATTTTTCCTTATATTCTAGACATATTTTTTCACTATTATCTAAGCTTCCATCATTTACTAATATTAATTGTACATGTTCTTCAAATCCTATATCCTGATTTATTATACTATCAACTGCTTCTTTTAAATATTTCTCTACATTATAAATAGACATTATAATGCTAAATTTATATTTATATTTATTATTATTAATTGCCATTTAATTTTTTCCCCCTAAAATTATTCATATATGTATTTGTCTATTTTTTTATTTACAAAACATTGTAAACTATTTATCCATTTATCATATCTAATTAATTTCTTAAATAAATCTACTGCAATTGATAAAGCTAATGAGCATAATAACAAAATAGCTGCTATTTTTATAAAGTTTCCTTGTGAATATATAAAGTCTCTACAATAATAAGCTCGTATAAAACTATGTATTAAAAATATATTCATAGAATGTTTTCCAAGGTATTGTAAAATATGTTTTAATACTGGTATATCTATATAAAATTCATATAAATAACACATTAAGCATACTGGTATTATTCCATATCTTATTTCCCAGAATAAATTTTCTTGTAAATTATTATATATAATGTATAAAACAACTATTAGAATAGTGTCAATAATTAGTTTAAATACTTTATTAACTATATTGTTTTTATTTATTTTTATATTTGCAATTTTCACCATTAAGTTATGCTCAGCAAAAATCATTCCTAATAATACTGGAAATATAAAAGCTATATAACTGCTATTAGAATATTTCCATCCTAAAATTCTAGGTAAAGCTACTACTGATGCTAGCACTAATAAATAACCATGTTTTTTAAACAATTTAGCAAATATTGGTATTGATATAATAAACAATAAAGCTATACTCATATACCACCATGTAGAGCAGAAACTTGTCACTCCAAATAAATCTGTTAATCCAAAAAAGTTTACGATTGTAAGTATTATTCCATTTATTATACCTTTATTAAATAATACTGTCTGTGTTCTTCCATCAATTATTTGACAAATTATCATTGACAAAACTACAATTACCCAATAACCTGATAATGTTTTTATTATTCTTCCAATTGTCCATTTACATATTTGTTTGTTAGTAAAATCATATTTTTCATTTAATTTTTTTAATGATAACATTAAACCATAGCCAGTTAAAAAAGCAAATATACTTACACATATTTTTCCAAATGCTGATAATTCAACACCTAATGCTTGTCCAAATGGGAAAAATGATACTGTATAATTTTTAAAAGCGTTATTATCTTTGAACAAATGTCTAAACATTAGCATTATTATTGCTATTCCTTTTAATGCTAATGTATTATTTTTACTAAATTCTGTTTTCAATTTCATTGTATTTTTTTGTTTAGAAACATTTTGTTGTACCTGCTGAACTTCATTGCTTTCTTTGGTTTTTACTGCTTCCATTTTTCTTTTTTCTCCTTTAAAATTGTAATATTACTTTTATATTTTTATAACTTCTTCAACTACTCTTTTACTTGCTTGTCCATCATCTAGGTAATTATATTTTTCATTAAATGCTTTGTATTTTTCATTATACTTAAATGATGTAGTTATTTCTTTTATTTCTTCTAATAATTCATCGTCTGTTCTTGTTATTTTTCCTGGTAATTCTTTTTCAACATCTAAGTAAAATCCATTTGATTCATCTCTGTAATGTTCTAAATCATACATATGAAAAATAATAGGTCTTTTTAAATTAGCATAATCAAAAAATACACTTGAATAATCTGTTATTAATATATCTGAAATTATATATAATTTATTTATATCATCTACATCTGCTACATTATATACAAATCCTTTATATTTTTCAAAATCAAATGAATTTGCTACAAAATAATGTGGTCTAAATAAAATTATATAATCATCTTGTAACTCTTTTTGAAATCTCTCAAAATCTACTTCTTCTTTATATGTATATCCTACTCCGTCTTCATGTTGATTACTCCTATATGTTGGTGCATAAAGAATAATCTTTTTATCCATATTTTCTATTCCTAATTCTTTTTTTATTTTTATTACATCTTCATCTGTATAATTAAATAAAAAATCATTTCTTGGATATCCTTTTTCAAGCATTATATTTTCTTTACCTATTTCTTTTAAATTCCATGCAGATGAAAATTTTTCAGTAGCAAACTTAGATGGTGAAATAAAATATGAAAATTTTTTAGCTTCTATTTTATATCTTTTTTTCATACCTTCCATAGTATTTAATACATTATCAAAATGTATTAAATCACATCCCAATCTTTTAAGTGGCGTTCCATGCCAACATTGTAAAAATACTTGATCTTTTTTGGGATATATATGTTCTGGAATTTTATAATTAAATATCCAATATTTAGCTTTTGCTAAATATTTTAAGTATTCTACACTTCCTTGTTTTACTACTTTAGTATTTTTATTTTTTTCTAAAAATTCATGATCTTCTGGATTTTTAAATGACCATATAAATGTATAATCATTATACTTATCATCACTAAGCATATATTCATATATTGCTTTAGGACTACATGTATATGATTTTCCACCAAAACAAGCAAAAATGATTGTTTTATTATCTGTTTTTATTCCAAATGTTTTAACTTTAAATACTATATATCTGTAGATATATAGTATCTTTCTAAATAAATTTCTAAACATTAAGTTCTTCTTGGCTAGATTTGATAACTTCTGTTTCAATTTCTTCTTTATATTCATTATTCATTAACTCCATTATAAATTTTGTAATTTTACTTGTACAATTATTGTAATTAATATTAATATATCTATTTTTAAATATTTCTAAAATATTATAATCATATTCCCTATCTATCATTTTTAATAATTTCTTAGCACTATTTGTTGCATATTTGCCTATTTCTTCTTTTTTAAAATTGAAATTAAGTCCAGGATCTTCATTATAAATCTTTACATCATATATATAAAAATATAATGGTTTTTCTAACAAACTTGCTTCCATAGCTAATGATGAATAATCTGTTATAACTTTGTCACACATTTTTAGCCAATCATATGATTTAAAATTATCATCATAAATAACTCCATCTTTTTGTAGATATGTATAATTCTTTTTATCTAAAGGATGTAATTTTACTATTAAATTGTATTTTTTTGTATCTATTCTTTGGATTACATCATTTATTTTTACTTTCTTAAATTTTCTAAATGTTGGCACATATAATATATTTATTTTATTTTTTAATTCTGGATATGTATTATATATTTCCTCTATTTTTTCTACATCTTTTTGTAATATGTAATCTATTCTTGGAAGTCCCAAATATTTTATATTTTCTTCTTTTACATTAAAAGCTTCTATAAAATAATTTTTTGTAACCTTACTAGAACATAATATATAATTATAATTTTTATGCATACACATTGTATCTGCAATTATTTTATCTGCTCCTGTTGTTTTCCCTATTGTTTGATATCCAAATTTTTTAATTGCTGATACCGCATGCCATATTTGAATTATTTTTGTTTCTTTTTTATGTTTTAATACACTAACGACAATACAATAACTATCAACTATTACAATTTTTGATGTTGATATATGATACATTTGTACAATCATATGAAAGAAATATAATACTTTATTTAATATTCCTTTTTCCATTCTTTTTGCTAAAACAACATTTTTAACATTAGGATATTTTTCTTCCATATCTTTTACAATTAAGTCAAAATCTAGTGTTCCCTTATTGAATTGTCTACTAATATAAACAACTTTCCTTTGTATTTTTAAAAATTTAATTGGAAAATATATTATTTTTAGTATAAGTATAAAACACTTTATACATAATTTTTTCACAAAATCACCCTTTATTTATGTTTTGGTATAGGTATCTGGTCTACACTATTAACTGCTCTCTGAAGTCCTAATTCTCTTTTTATTTTAGTAGTAGATACTCCTTCTGTTCTTTCTAAATATACTACATCACAATATTTTCTTAATGCTTCAAATCTTTCATCATTTTCCCAGTCACTTCCCATAACAACAGTATCAACATAGTATTTTTTTACATCACTTACTTTTTGTTCCCAGTTATCTTCTGGTATAACTAAATCAACATATCTTATTGCTTCTAACATTTTTTTTCTAGTTTCGTAATTGTGATATGCTTTTTTATGCTTTATTTCATTAAATTCATCTGTAGATAATGCAACTATTAGATAATCACCTAATTCTTTTGCTCTTTTTAATAATCTTATATGTCCATAATGTAATAAATCAAATGTGCCATATGTAAGTACTCTTTTCATTTATTTTACCTCTTATTTTTACATAATAATTTATTATTTTACATTTTCTCTCTTATTATATTTTCTTTTGCCTAATATGTCAATGAATTTTAGCAATTTTTTTATTCCATTTTATGCCATTATAGCAATATATTTAAAGCTATAAAAATCATAAAAAAAGTTAGAGAAAAAACTCTAACTTACATATCCTTATTTTGATATTTTTCTGGTAATATCTCTATTTTTGTTATCATATCTCCATTAATTAGCTGGATATTATTTTTATATTTAACTTTTATCCAATTATCCTCTACTTCTAATATTTTACCAGTTATTCCAAATGAATCATTATATAATGCTATTGAGCAAACCTTTCCTACAAATTCCTTAATTAATTCTTGTGGCATTTTACTTCCCTTCTTTCTTTTTTTATTTTGAATAAATTTAAAATTTTTTCTCTGACTTAATATGAGAACCCAAAATATTAAAAATAAAAATATAGTTCCATTCATATAAATATTTTCTCCCTTGATAATAATTACATAAAGTATAATTATTATATCTTATAAATAACTAAAAAGCAACAAATTAAAACGTAAATTTGTTGCTTTTATTTTAATAATATTTTTTTAAAATTAATTTTAATATATTTTATAAATTTCTTTATAACTCCTGCACATAAAGTCATTAAGAAGATTCCTAAACAAGTACTACCCATTCCAATAAGTATACAAGCTACTGCACCAATTTTTGTTATAATATTTGTTATATTAAATATTGTTCCTATTATACCTAATAAAAATATTGCTACACCTACTAAACTAAGTATAAAAAACAAAATAAATAGAACAATAAGTACTGAATATATTAAAGTTATAAGAAATGAACTTAATAATAATTTCATTATTATTTTTAAAATTCTTTTTGGACTTTTTAAAATTTTACTTATATTACTTTTTTTCTTTTTATTTTTTTGTTTTTGATTTACAACAATTAAATCTAATTTTTCTTTTTCTTCTATTTCTTCTTTTTTTTGTTCATTAGAATTTATATTTTCTATATCCTTTTTTATTATTTCTAAATTATTATCTATCTTTTTTGCTTGAATATTTTTCAATTTGTTCTGCTTATTTAAATTTTTATTTTTTCTCTTCTTTTTCTTTTTACTCATACAGATCTTCCCCTTTTAAATCTATATTAATATTTTATTCAATAAAAATTTTTTTATTTATTTGTTTTATATTTTAACATAATTAACATAATATCGCAATCTATAATGTAAATAAAATTAATAAATATGAGAAAATGGTAAAACTTAAGCGAACACTCCAAATATATTATACTATCTGACATAAGAAATGATAATAAGCAAATGTGGTTTGTCATTTCTTATTTTCATTATACATAGTATTTAATTTTGTCAAATACTAATTTTTTCAATAAATCTAAATAAACTATAACATTATAAAAAAATGTCTTTATAGAATTATAAAATTCTATAAAAACACCCATACTGGTACCGATGGTGGGACTCGAACCCACATGGTTTCCCGCACGATTTTGAGTCGTGTGCGTCTACCAATTCCGCCACATCGGCATAACAATTTTATATTAACATATTTTTTTTTTATTGTCTATAAAAATTTAAAATAACTTGCTATTTTCTAGCAAGTTATTTCACTTATATTCTTAATCTTTCACCAGCATAAATTAAGTTTGGATTTTTAATATTATTTAGTCTGACTATATTTTCTACTGTAGTATTATATTTTCTAGCTATTTGTGATAGTGTATTACCACGTCTTATAGTATACAATGTATGATTTGTATCATTTTTCTCTTCATAGTTTGTATTTGTAATTATTACTAATCTTTCACCAACATAAATTAAATTTGGATTTTGTATATTATTTAATTTTACTATTTCATTTACAGAAGTTTTATATCTTCTTGCAATCTCTGATAGAGTATTTCCTCTTCTTACAATATATAATATTTTTCTTGTGTCATTTTTATTCTTTTTAGGATTTTCTATACTTGGTAATGGAGATTTATCATCTAAAAATATTTCTTTAGTATAATTATCTCTATCCACAAATCCGCTTATTCCACTTATTCTACCTTGATCTGTATATTGAACCCCTATCCAATTATCCCAGCTTGTATTTACATTTCTTAATTGTTCATAATCTCCATAAAATGCAAGCCATAAAGGATATCTATCTGCTAGATTTCTATCAAAAGTATTTTGTGCATTAGATAAATCACTATAAATAACCATATCTTTACCTGTAAGTTCTTCTACTTTTTCTAAAAATGCTCTTGATACTCTATTTATTTCTTGTCGTGAAATACCATTAAATACCTCAAAATCCATTGCTAATTTGCAATCAACTTCTTTACCAGCTATAATAGATGAAAAAAATCTTGCTTCTTCTCGTGCATCTGAAGTATTTGTTGCTGTTAAAAAATGATAAAAGCCAATTTTTAAGCCATTTCTTTTTGCATTCTCATAATTTGTTTCAAAATATGGATCTTTAAAATCTATACCTTGACTAGATTTTATATATACTACCTCTATTCCCGCTTCTCTTACTTTCTCATAATCTATGTATCCTTGCCACTGACTTACATCTATTCCTCTATATCTTGTCTCAGATTTTTCTGTTATAGCTAATACCTTAGTATTAAAAATTACAGACAATGCAAGCAAAATACTTCCAAAAAGTATAATAGTACTATAAATTTTTTTATTCATAAAAACCTCCTAACATAATTTTTTATATTATATGTTAGAAGGTTTTTACTTGTTATTCTTTTATATCATATTCAAATACATTAATATCTTTTACATTAAACCCTGATAATTCATTTTTTTCATCTTCAAAACTAATTACTTTAAATTCTGTTTTATTTTTTTGTTCTAACTCTAATTCAGATAAATCAACTAATATATTAGTGCTTAAGTCCATTCCTTCAGGTAAAGTTCTATTTTTATTATTATAATATATTATATTTGTAAATAATACTGCATTTATTTGTTTGGTTAAATTTATTTTGTACAAATTAAATTTATTTTCTTTTCTTGATAATATATTATTTATTTCATATTCTGGATTTAAATTAAATATATTAAAGTTTTTATTATCTAATTTTTCTTTTGTCATTATTTTATATATAGAAATATTGTCATCCACTTGTGTTTTTTCTAATGTATCTTTTATCTTTTTTAGAATTTTTTCTATTGAAAGTTTATATCCTAATTGTTTTGAAGTTTTAGTAATATCTAAAATATTAAATTTATCTCTTGGAATTTCTCTATGCTTTTTATTAGACATACTTTTTAATTTTCTACTATCGTCTATTAGCCCACCAAATATATCTATATCTTCTCTTCCTTCAGCAATTTCACTTTTTAATTCTTCTTTTAATTGTTTTAATCCATCTTCTATTTCTTTTGGTTTAACATTATTAGACTTTACTTTATTTACCATATCTAATAAATTAGTAGTTGTAATAAATATACTATCTATTTCATCATCTGATAATTCTTTTCTATATTTCTTATCATATTTAATACCTAAGTTTTCTAAATCTTCTTCATAATCAAATACTTTAGTAATTTTTCTTTCTATATTAATTTCTTCCTCTTCGCCTTCCGCTAAAGCTGCTACTTCATCTTTATTACTATATTTCCAAAATTCAAAAATACTCTTTTTATGCTTATCTATTTCATCTATATACATTTTTGCATTTTCTATTTTTTTACTCAAATTTTTATTTTTCAATTTTATAGCATTTATATCCATTACTAAATTACTAATTTCATTTTCTTGTACTGAATATTGCTTATACTTTTCTACTAGTTCTTCTATTGTATATACATTTTTAATTTTATCTTTTTCAGCTTTTTTTGAAGTATCATTAATCTTTTCAATTTTTTCTTTTGATTCTTGTTTTTTTATTTCTTCAAAATGTTTGCCTTTTGTTTTTTTACTATATTTGAAGAAATATTTTACTTTACCAAAAAAAGTTTTTTTGCATTCTAGAAATGTGGATATTTGTTTTTCTTTTGATAAATATTCAAGTTCTAAATTTGTAGATTCTTCTTTTATTTCTTTTAGCTTTAATTGTAATCTATCTTTTTCTAATTCTGCTTTTTCAATTTTATCTAGCAATTCTATATATTGATTTCTAATAAACTTAGCTAAATTTTCATATTCCATTTTAGAATCTTTATAGTAAAATTCTAAAGAACCGTATTTATCAATATTTGTCTTAAAGTTATAATAATGTGGTAATTCTGTTTGCAAAATAAACATTGCTTTTAATAATTTATAAAAACTATCAGCTTCTTCTTTATTAGATAATTTTATCTTATATGAAGTTTTTATTTTTTCATACACTTCTGTTTCTCCAACAATTTGTATACTTAGCTGATTTTGTTTATCATATACTTCATATACTAATGGCCAATCTTTTGTAAATAACCATAAATAATTTTCAATATCTTCAAATTGTGATCTTTTTAAGTATTTATTTGAATATTGTACATTACTTATTGGTACAAATATCTTTCCTGATTTTCTTTTCTTTAATTGTGTCTTTAATAAGTAAAAAAATGCTGAACAATTTGAATCTTCCGTTGGAACTAACATAAAATATTTATCTGTATTTTCAGAATAATATATTTGCCATAAATAATTTCCAGGATATTTAACCTTAAATGGAATTGCTTTATTTAATTGATTTTGTTCTTCTTCAATTTTTTCAACATCATTTATATTTAAGTTTTTAATCATATTTAAAAATGTTGTATGTTTTATTATACTATCTTCAGTCTCAGGTACTAAATATGAATAAATTGGTGATGCTTTTGAATATTTATCATCTAAATCATTTAATCTGTTTGTAGGTGATAGTAATATTTGTATTTCTTTTGGATCTAAATATCTATATTGTCTAAACTTATTTTCTTCATATGATTTAGAAACTCTAAACTCCAATGGTTCATATTTTTTAAACATATTTGGAATATTATTTAAATCTAATTCAATATATTTTAATTTTTGTTCTATATCATTTTTTTCTATATTTGTACCACTTTTCAAAATTATTCTCTCCTTTGTATATTTATTTCATAATATCATAAAAGTTTTTAAATTCATATCCTTTTTCTCTTAGTAAGTTTATAATACTTGGTAAAGTTTCATATGTAACTTGTTTATCTCCAGCATCGTGCATTAGTATTATAAGGCTATTTTTTTCTCCCATTGTTTCTTGTAAATATGCCATTTGTTGTTCAGAATCTTTTTTTCCTTCAGCATCTCCTGTTAATGCATTCCAATCAACATATGTTATATTATTTTCGTCTAATCTAGAAATTGCAGCCTTTTTTAAATCAGAATATTTTCCGCCTACTGAACCTCCTGGAAATCTAAATAAATGCGAATTATATTTTTTAACTCCTATAGCTTTACTTACTGCTTTATTTGTTTTATTATACTCGTCTAACACTGAATCTACTGATGAATATATTTGAGAATACATATGTGAATATCCATGATTTGCAATAAAATGACCTTCTTCATATTCTCTTTTTACTATGCTTGGATATAATTCAACTCTACTTCCTAATACAAAAAATGTTGCTTTTATATTTTCTTTTTTTAAAAGATCTAATATTGGTATTGTAATAGTTTTAGATGGTCCATCATCAAATGTTAAAAATACTCTTTTAGTTTTAGATTTATATATATTAGATATATTTTCTTTTCCTTTATTTGTAAGCTTTGGCAATTTTTCTTTTTCCTCTACTACTGCTGTTATTATCTTATTTTCTTCATTAGATGATAAATCAGAATTTTTAAATTCTGATTGTTCTAAATTCACGCTTACACTAGTTACTTTTGTAATACTACCAATAACTACAAAAGTAACTAACATAAAAAATGCTATGATTATTGAGACTAAAATTATTATTCTATTTCGATACATTCTTTTTATATATATTAGATCCATTTTTTCACCCGATTAGTATTATTTTTTCATTCCATTTTTTATATAATTTATTTCTTCTTCTGCATCTAATCTCATAAATAGTGGCTTACCTTTTTCAATAACTTTTACATTGTCTATTTGATCATATTTATTTAAGCTTTCCCATGTTTTTAAATTTTCCTCTTTAATTCCTAATTGTTTTAACATATTATCTGATGTATCACTCATAAAAGGTTTTAATAAAATAGCAATTTTTCTTAAGTTTTCTATTAAATGATACATCGTTGATTCTAATTTTTCTTTATTTTCTTCTTTTGCTTGTGCCCATGGCATAGTTTCATCAATATATTTATTTGTTCTAGATATTATAGCCCATATTTCTTGTAGTGTAAGACTAATTTCTAATTCTTCAATTGTATCTTCTACTTTTTTAATTTGACTTATTGTAAAATCTTCTAAATCTTTATCAACATCATTTACAATTCCTTTATATTTTGGAACTTTTCCTTCAAAATATTTATTTACCATAGAAATTGTTCTATTTAATAGATTACCTAAATCATTACATAAATCAAAATTAAATCTTTCTACAAATTCTTCTGGTGAAAACACTCCATCTGTTGAAGATGGCATTTCTTTTAATAAGAAGTATTTTGTAGCATCTAAGCCATACCTACTTATTAGTAATTCTGGATAAACTACATTTCCTTTTGATTTTGACATTTTACCATCTTTCATTGTAATCCAGTTGTGAACAAAAATTGTTTTTGGTATTGGTAAATCTAAAGCCATTAAGAATATTGGCCAATATATTAAATGAAATCTAGCTATATCTTTTCCTACAATTTGTAAATCTGCTGGCCAGTATTTATTAAATAATTCTTCATTGTCTGACATATATCCAAGAGCTGTTATATAATTTGTTAAAGCATCTAGCCAAACATAAACAACATGTTTTGGATCTTTTAAAACCTTAATTCCCCAATCAAATGAAGTACGACTAACACATAAGTCCTCTAAACCGGGTTTTATAAAGTTATTTATCATCTCTGTTTTTCTATATGAAGGCTTAATAAAATCTGGATTTTCTTCATAATATTTTAAAAGTCTATCAGCATATTTACTCATTTTAAAGAAATATGCTTCTTCCTTCATTGGAATAACTTCTCTACCACAATCTGGACATTTTCCATCTACTAACTGAGTTTCTGTAAAAAATGTTTCACAAGGTACACAATAAAGCCCTTTATATTCTCCTTTATATATGTCTCCTGATTCCATAAATTTATCAAATATTTTTTGTACAACTTTTTCATGTTTTTCATCAGTAGTACGAATAAATTGATCATAATTAATATCCATTAATTTCCATAAATCTTTTGCCATTTGTGCCATCTCATCAACATATTCTTTTGGAGTCTTACCTAATTCTTGTGCTTTATTTTGTATTTTTTGTCCATGCTCGTCTGTTCCAGTCAAAAGATATGTATCATAACCTCTTAATGTTCTATATCTTTTTAAAGTATCTGCTAATACTGTTGTATATGCTGTACCAATATGAAATTTTCCACTTGGATAATATATTGGTGTTGTTATATAATATTTTTTACTCATTTTATATCTCCTTGATAATTTTTATAATTTTATTATTCTCTTTTAATAAAAATATATTATCATATTTTTACATTAAAGTCTATTAAATATTTATATTTTATAATTAAAAATAATAAACATGTATTTAATATTTAATACATGTTTATTTATAAATTATTTAAATTTCTTGAGTAATTTTTTTAATTTCTTCAAATCTTTTTATTTTTTGTGTTGTTGTTTTTATCATAGGTTCATCTGTTATTATTAATTTCTTTATATGTTTATAATTTGTTAGTCCTGAATTAATTTGTTTAATATCTTGCCATATTTTATTATGAATTTCTTCTTCTGATAAATTTTCAAATAATTCTTTATTATATACTATTTTTACTGATAATAATAAATCATCATCTTTAGGATATCCAAAAACCATACTTTCTTGAACATAATTTAATTCATTTATTAAAAGTTCTAATTCTTCTGGATATATATTTTTACCATTTTTTAATACTATTACATTTTTCTTTCTTCCTGTTATAAATAAATATCCATCTTTATCAAAATATCCTAAATCTCCTGTATGAAACCATCCATCTATTATAACTTCATTTGTTGCTTCTTCATTTTCATAATATCCGAAGCATAACATTTGGTCCTTTTGCAATTACTTCTCCAATGCCATCTTTATTTGGATTATCAATTTTTACATCAACATTAACTAATGGAAAACCTACTGAACCATATCTTATGTATTTATCATTTTCTGCTGATATTACAGGTGAAGTTTCAGTTAACCCATACCCTTGTACTGCTTCAATACCAAATTCATTAAATCCTTTAGAAACTTCTTTATCAATTCCGGCTGCTCCACTTACTGCTAATCTTATGTTTCCACCTAATTGATCTATAATTTGTTTGAATATTTTTCTTCTTATATCAATTCCAAATTTTAATAATATATTACTTAGCTTTTTACCAAATTTAACTTTTTTAGTCATTCCTTGTTTTTCTATTGTAATATTTATTTTTTTATACATTGCTTCTAGTAATAATGGAACACAAACAAAAATAGAAATTTTATATTCTTTTAGGTTTTCTTGTATATGTTTGATTCCATCACAAAAAGCATGTGTAACACCATTTTTAAAAAAGAATAGAAATCCAGTCCATCCAAATGTATGATGAAAAGGCAAAAATGCAAGTGAAGTATCACTTTCATATGTTTTTATTACACAATCTAATGAATATATATTTTCTACTATGTTTTTATGTGATAACATTACAGCTTTTGAAAGAGAAGTTGTTCCAGATGTAAAAACTAATATACTCATTTTTTCACTATCAATTTTTGCTTCTAAAAATTCTTTATTAGTTTTTATTTCTTCTTTACCTTCTTCAATTAATTTAGATAAATTTAAAATTTCACTATCATTTACATCATCCATACATATGTAATATTTTACATTTGTATTATTATTTCTCTTAATGTTTTTTATAATATCTAAATTTTTTTCTTCAAATATTATTACATCTGCTTTACTTCTTTTTAGTGATAATTCTATTTCAGCTTCTGGCAAACCTTTATCTAATGGAATAATTATTCCAACACCATTTGATGTTGCTAAATAACTTACGCACCATTCATATCTATTTTTACCAATTACAGCTATTCTTTTTCCTTTAAGTCCCATTGTAATAAATCTAGTACCTAAATAATTAATATCTTTTCCAAACATATCAAAAGTAATATTTTTATATTTTACATCTTTTCCCTGTGTTTGTTTTAATACGAAAGCAGTATTATTTGGATATAATTTTACTGTTTCATCTACTAACTCTTTTAAATTATTATACTTATTTGCATCATATAATTTTACATTTTTAATCATATAAAGTCTCCTTAAAATAAATTTATACTATTTTACACTATATAATAAATAATTAATACTAAACTGACCAATAGGTTTATATTTGTTTACTACTTAAATTTATTATTATATCCATATTATCATCTTTTGCAGCTTTATTTTTTCTTATTTTTCCACATTTTTTACATTTAAAAATTATAACATAACCTTTTTTACCATCTATTTCTAATCCTACAGGTTCTAAAATTCCTTTACAATTTTCTAATCTATCTCCTGGGTTTATATCTACATGTTTAGAATGTAAGCAGTTTGGGCAATGATTCCTGCATGAATATCCAAGTTTAGGTACTTTCTTTCCACAATTTTCACATATAAATTCTTCATCTATTTCTGTAAATTTACTATTTTGCATAATTATTCTCCTTAAAATTAGTTTTCAAAAGCACTACCACCTAAAAATTCTCTAAGCAAAGAATTTGTTGGAATTTTATTTTTTGGTACACTTTCAAAATATTTAAGCATATTAATTAATCTTTGTGCTTCTGCATATTCTGGATTTGTATTATCTATTTCTTTTAGTAATGGCATAACAACATCTTTTAAAGCTGCTAATTCATATATCAATGATGTATTAAAAATACTATCTGCATCTTCTTGGAATGGAAATATATTTTCTGTTTCACCTTTATTGACTTTATGCCAAGTTCCTATAGTATGTTTTGCCGAATATCCTCTAAACTGATAATCTCTTGCAATTCTTCTTATTAGTCGTGTATCAGTAGTTGCTATTCTGTTATAATAATCCATTTTTAATACTGTTAAAGCACTTATATATATTTTATATTTTTGATTTTTAGCAATTTTACTTGTTAACTTATCATTTAAGCAATGGATTCCTTCTATAACTAAAATTTCATCTTTTGCTAAAGACATCTTCTTACCATTATATCTTTTTGTTCCAACTACAAAATCAAATTCTGGCACATCAATTTCTTGACCATTTAGTAATTTTATTAAATGATCATTGAACAGTTCTAAGTCTATAGCTTCTAAACATTCAAAATCATATTCTCCATTTTCATCTCTTGGATTATCTTGTCTTTCTACAAAATAATTATCTACAGATATTGTAACTGGTTTTAAACCATTTAATCTTAATTGAATTCCTAATCTTTTTGCAAATGTTGTTTTTCCTGAAGATGATGGACCTGCTATTAATATCATTTTTACATCTTTATTCTTTACTATATTATCTGCAATTTGAGCTATTTTCTTTTCATGTAAAGCTTCTTCTAGCATTATTATATCTTGAATTCTATTTTCTTTTATAGCTTTGTTTAATTTATATACTGTGTTAATATTTAATATTTTATGAATATCATTATATTCATTTAAAGCCCAAGATAATTTTTTTGTTTCTTCGTATTCAGGTATTTTATTTGGATTTTTTATACTTGGATATCTTATTAAAAATCCATCATTATATTTATCCATTTTAAATACTTTTGTACAACCTGTTCTATTTGCAATAGTACCATAGCAATAATTATAATAATCTTCACAAAAATACATATCTATAGATTTGTTATTTGTCAAATCAAGTTGCAATTTACCTCTTAATGTATTTTCTTTTTCATAAAATTCTTCTGCTTCTTTTCTATTCATTGTAACCTTTTTTATTTCTAAATCGCTTTCTACTATTTGTTTCATTTTATTTTGTATAGTTTTTATTATGTCTTTAGTTACTTCCATATTATCTATATTACAGAACATAGCATCATTTAACTGATAATTAACTGTAATATCTGCATTTGGATAACATTCTTGAAATGCTTTTCCCATTATATATACAAGTGTTCTTTTATATATTTTCATTCCTTCTGTTTGACTTATATCTATTAATTCTACAGTTCCATCTTCTTTTAATTCATAATTTAAATTTTGATATTCATTATTAAATTTTGCAGCAATAACTGTATATTCACTTTCTTTAATTTCATCTTCAAATAATTCTGAAATCTTTATTTTTTCATCAACTTTTATTTTTTTATTTTTATATTTAATATCCATATTTTTTCCTTTCTCATTAGTTTATTTTCTATTGTATGTATATTTTATATTATAAATAAATATAAGTCAATTTTTAGTTATATTTTTACACTATTTGGATATACTTATATTAGATGGTCAAGCTTTATTATAGGAGGTTTTTTTATGGATTTAGATAGAATTAATTTTATTTTAAATAATGAAGAAAAATGTGATGTTTATTTTGATGATAGACTAGTTTGGATTCAAGGTGTAAACAATGATGTTGCAAAAGTAGGTTTTGTAGATAATTTCGAAGAAAAGGATGTATATATAAAAGATTTATATGAAAGAAATTTAAAAAATTAGAAGGATTATATAATAAATCCTTCTAATTTTTAATATTTATATTTTTTGATAATAAATTTATACTTAATATGAAATTTTTTCACTTATCCATTTTTCTAATTCATCTATTTTTACTCTTACTTGTTCCATTGTATCTCTATCTCTTATAGTAACTGCATTATCTTCTAATGTATCAAAATCAATAGTTACACAATAAGGAGTTCCGATTTCATCTTCTCTTCTATAACGTTTACCTATTGAACCTGCTTCATCATAATCACACATAAATTTCTTTGATAATTTAGTATATATTTCTTCTGCTTTTTCTGATAATTTTTTTGATAATGGTAAAACTGCAACTTTATATGGAGCCAATGCTGGATGTAAATGTAATACTACTCTTGTATCTCCTTCTGCTATTTCTTCTTCATCATAACTATTACATAAAAATGCTAAAACAACTCTGTCTGCTCCAAGTGATGGTTCTATAACATATGGTACATATTTTTCATTTGTTTCTGGGTCTTGATATGATAAATCTTGTTTTGAATGATTCATATGTTGTGTTAAATCATAATCTGTTCTATCAGCAATTCCCCATAATTCTCCCCAACCAAATGGGAAATTAAATTCTATATCAGTTGTTGCTTTGCTATAAAATACAAGTTCTTCTGGTGAGTGATCTCTTAATCTAATATTTTCTTTTTTTATTCCTAAAGAAATTAAAAAGTTTTCACAATAATCTTTCCAATATTTATGCCATTCTAAATCTGTTCCTGGTTTGCAGAAAAATTCAAGTTCCATTTGTTCGAATTCTCTTGTTCTAAAAGTAAAGTTTCCTGGTGTTATTTCATTTCTAAATGCTTTACCAATTTGAGCTATACCCATTGGCATTTTCTTTCTTGATGTTCTTAATACATTTTTAAAATCTACAAATATTCCTTGAGCTGTTTCTGGTCTTAAATATACTGTTGATGTTGAATCTTCTGTTACACCTTGAAAAGTTTTAAACATTAAGTTAAACTTTCTTATATCTGTGAAATTTGTTTTTCCACATGATGGACAAGCAATTTTATTTTTATTTATAAAATCAATTAATTCTTCATCAGACATTCCATCAGCTATCATATCTTTTCCATTATTATGTGCCCATTCTTCTATTAATTTATCAGCTCTATGTCTTGTTTTACATTCTTTACAATCTATTAATGGGTCTGAAAATCCACCAACGTGTCCTGATGCTACCCATGTTTCTGGATTCATTAATATTGCAGCATCTAATCCTACAATATTTGGTTGCTCTTGAATAAATTTCTTTCTCCAAGCTGCTTTTACATTGTTTTTAAGTTCATTTCCTAATGGTCCATAATCCCAAGTATTTGCTAATCCTCCATAAATTTCAGATCCTGGATAAATAAATCCCCTATTTTTACATAGTGATACTAAAGTATCCATTGATTTTAACATAATAATTCCTCCTTTTGTTACTAAGTGTAAAAGTTTTATATATCAAAAAAACTTTCATACCTAGCATAATAAAATAATTAGCTAGGGACGAAAGTTTTGTTTCCGCGTTTCCACCCTAATTCTTAACAAAATGTTAAGCACCTTAATTTAATATTGCTCCAAAGCTCCCAATACTAATTTATTATTGGTATTCCACCATCACCAATTCTCTAAAAAATAAATTTACTAGTATTTTTTCTTCTTCTACGCAATTAATTTATTGCATATATTTTATTATCATAAATTAAAAAAGTCAATATTTTTTTTAAAATTATTGCCAAAGAAAAAAATATATGCTAATATATTAAATAGTTGTTAATTTATAGGGGTATAGTGTCAATGGTAGCACATCGGTCTCCAAAACCGCCTGTGAGGGTTCGAGTCCTTCTACCCCTGCCAAAAAATTTAAGGGGTTATCTTTATGATAACTCCTTTTTTTATAGAGGTGATTTATATTCAAAAAACATTTATTTCAATTATATTTATGGTAATTTTTATTTCAGTATTTTTTATTCCAGTTTTTAGTAATAATTCAAACTTTAATTCTAATGAATTTAATCAAATAATAGAATTTACTCCAACAGATGGATTTATTTGGCCTGCTCCAGGTTATACAAGAATAAATTCATATTTTGGTAAAAGAAACGCTCCTACTTCTGGTGCTTCAACATATCACAAAGGAATTGATATTGGGGCTCCACAAGGAAGTAAATTTGTAGCTGTCACTGATGCTGAAGTTACATTTGTAGGTTTTCTAGGCGGTGGTGGTTATACAATTACTATTTCAACTGGAAACATGAAAATTTCTTATTGTCATTGTTCTCCTAACTATATTGTTAAAAAAGGAGATATTGTAAAAAAAGGACAAATTATTGGTGAAGTTGGTCCAAAAAATGTATATGGAGTTCCTGGAAATAGATATAAAGATTCAAATGGAAATCCTACTAATCGGAGCAACTACAGGTCCTCACTTACATTTTGGAATTAGAGTTAATAATCAATATGTAAATCCTTTAAATTATTACAATAATAACCACCCGTGAAACGGGTGGTTTTCACTTGCCCTATAAGGGCATATAACATTGCAGCACCTGA
>CANQXY010000007.1 GCA_947627935.1 uncultured Clostridia bacterium
TGTCCCCTGTTCAATACAGAGAACATTCCAACCTAGTTGCCTAATTTATACTGTCCAACTTTTTGGGTTCAGTACAATGCTAGTCTCTTTTTAAATTTTTATAAAATATTACATGAAAAGTTAATATACTTTAAAATATATTCTTTGAATTGTTATAACAAAATTAAAAAAAAAATTATCAAAATATGTTTAATTTTTATGAAATATGTGATAATATAGCAGATAGAGAAATTTAAAGGAGGTATATAATGGTAGGCTATTTAATACTAGAAAATGGACAAATATTTGAAGGTGAAAGAATAGGCTATAACAAAGATGCAATTTGTGAAATAGTATTTAATACTTCGATGACAGGATATTTAGAAATATTTACAGATCCATCTTATGCAGGACAAGGAATTGTTATGACATATCCACTAATTGGAAATTATGGATTAACATTAGAAGATAAAGAATCTAAAAAACCTTGGGTAGAAGCAGTATTTGTTCATGAACTTGCTGAAGTAGAAAGTAATTTTAGATCAAAACTACATGTAGAAAAATTTTTAAAATATAATCAAATTCCAGGATTACAAGGAATAAATACAAGAAAGCTAACAAAAGTATTAAGAGAAAATGGAACAATGAGAGGAATGCTTACAAATGATATATCAGATATAAATTCTTGTATAGAAAAAATAAAAAATTATAATCAAACAAATTTAGTTGAAAAAGTAACTTCAAATGAAAACGAAGTAGTAGGCAATGGAGATATTAATATAGGCCTATTAGATTTTGGTTCAAAACAAAATATTATAAAATCTTTAATAGATAGAAATTGTAAAGTAACTGTATTTCCACAAAATACAGATGCTGATTTAATTATTTCAAAAAAATTCGATGGGATAGTGTTATCAAATGGTCCCGGAAATCCAGAAGATTGTAAAATTGCAATAAAAAATATTAAAAAATTATATGAAACAGATATACCTATTTTAGGAATATGTTTAGGCCATCAGTTAATGGGATTAGCAAATGGATTTAAAACATATAAATTAAAATATGGTCATAGAGGTCCAAACCATCCAGTAAAAGATGTAGAAAAAGATAGAGTTTATATTACTGCACAAAATCATGGATATGCTATAGATGCTGAAAGTGTAGATAAAAATATCGCAGAAATATCACATATTAATTTAAACGACAATACAGTAGAAGGACTTAAATATAAAAACAAAGAAATATATACTGTACAATTTCACCCAGAAGCATGCCCAGGACCAGAAGATACTAGATATATATTTGATGATTTTTTAGATATTGTAAATAAATATAGAAAATAAATCAAAGAAAGGAAAAGAAAAATGCCTAGAAATAAGAATATAAAAAAAGTATTAGTTATAGGATCAGGACCAATAATAATAGGACAAGCAGCAGAATTTGATTATGCAGGAACACAAGCATGTGAAGAATTAAAAAAAGAAGGAATAGAAGTAGTTTTAGTAAATTCTAATCCTGCAACAATTATGACAGATAAACATATGGCAGATAAAATATACATAGAACCACTAACTGCTACAACTGTAGAAAAGATAATAGATATGGAAAAACCAGATAGTATTTTACCAAATCTTGGTGGACAAACTGGTTTAAATATTGCAATGGAATTATATGAATCAGGATTTTTAGATTCAAGAAATGTAAGACTACTTGGAACATCTTCTGAAGGAATAAAAAATGCAGAAGATAGACAAGCATTTAAAGATATGATGGAATCAATAGGAGAACCATGTATAGCAAGTAAAGTTGTAAATACAGTAGAAGATGCTGTTGATTTTTCAAAACAAATAGGATTACCTGTAATTGTAAGACCAGCATATACTCTAGGAGGTACTGGAGGAGGTATTGCATATACAGTAGAAGAATTAAAAGAAATAGCAGATAGTGGACTTAGATTATCAAGAGTTCATCAGGTATTAATAGAAAAATGTATATCTGGATGGAAAGAAATAGAATATGAAGTAATGAGAGATTCTAAAGGAAATTGTATTACAATTTGTAATATGGAAAACATAGATCCAGTTGGAGTTCATACAGGTGATAGTATAGTTGTAGCACCATCACAGACTTTAGCTGATAAAGAATACCAAATGCTTAGAACATCAGCAATAAAGATAATATCAGCATTAAAAATTGAAGGAGGATGTAATGTACAATTTGCATTAAATCCAGATAGCTTTGAATATGCGGTTATAGAGGTAAATCCAAGAGTTAGCCGTTCATCAGCATTAGCTTCTAAAGCAACAGGATATCCTATTGCAAAAGTCTCTACTAAAATAGCAATTGGATATGGATTAGATGAAATAAAAAATGAAGTTACAGGAAAAACTTATGCATGTTTTGAGCCAGTACTTGATTATGTAATTGTTAAAATACCTAAATGGCCTTTTAATAAATTTTTAACAGCGAATCGTGAACTTGGAACTCAAATGAAAGCAACAGGAGAGGTTATGGCAATTGCACCTAACATAGAAGCAGCACTCTTAAAAGCTATTAGATCTTTGGAAGAAAATATAGATTCTATGGAAATGCCAAAAATAAAAGAATATTCTACTGAAAAAATATTAGAAAGTTTAAATAGAATAGATAATGAAAGAATATGGGTTATAGCAGAAGCTTTAAGAAGAGGAATAACTATAGATGAAATACATAATATTACTAAAATAGATAAATTCTTTATAAATAAAATAGATAGAATAACAAGAATGGAAGAACAATTAAAAAATGAAATACTTGATAAAGAATTATTATTAAAAGCTAAAAAATTAGGATTTACAGATAAAGTTATAGCAAGACTTACTAAAAAAGAAGAAAATGAAATAAAGAAAATGAGAAAAGAAAATTTAATAAATGCAAACTTTAAATTAGTAGATACTTGTGCAGCAGAATTTGAAGCAAAGACACCATATTATTATTCAAGTTATGATGATGAAAATGAAAGTATTTCAAATGAAAGTAAAAAGAAAATAGTAGTTCTAGGATCTGGTCCAATTAGAATAGGACAAGGAATTGAATTTGACTATTGTAGTGTGCATAGTGTACTTGCATTAAAAAAATTAGGATATGAAACAATAATAATTAATAATAATCCCGAAACAGTAAGTACAGATTTTGATATAGCAGACAAATTATATTTTGAACCATTAACTCCAGAAGATGTTGAAAATATAATAGACGTAGAAAAACCATATGGTGCAATTGTCCAATTTGGAGGACAAACTGCAATAAAATTGACTAAAGCATTAACTAAGATGGGAGTTAAAATACTAGGAACATCTGAAGAAAATATGGATAGAGCAGAAGATAGAGAAAAATTTGATGAAGCTTTAGAAAAATGTGGAATTTTAAGACCAAAAGGAGATACAATATATACAGTAGAAGAGGCAAAACAAGTTGCACAAAAATTAGGATATCCAGTTTTAGTTAGACCATCATATGTACTTGGTGGACAAGGTATGGCAATAGCATATGATAAGCAGGAAATAGAAGAATTTATAAAAGAAATAAACAAAATTGCACAAGAACATCCAATATTAGTTGATAAATATATGCTTGGAAAAGAATTAGAAGTAGATGCTATATGTGATGGACAAGATGTTTTAATACCAGGAATAATGGAACATTTAGAAAGAGCAGGAATACACTCAGGAGATAGTATATCTGTTTATCCAACTCAAACAATTGAACAAAAACATCAAGATAAGATAATAGAATACACTAAAAAAATTGCAAAGGAATTAAATATCATAGGAGTTTTAAATATACAATTTATAATTAGTCATGATGAAGTATATATAATAGAAGTAAATCCTAGATCTAGTAGAACAGTACCATACATAAGTAAAGTTACGGGACTTCCAGTAATAGATGTAGCTACACAAGTAATATTGGGTAAAAAACTAAAAGATTTAGGTTATGGAGTAGATTTATATAAGCAAAGCAAATATATAGCTGTTAAAATGCCAATATTCTCTTTTGAAAAAATAAAAAATGCAGATACAAGTTTAGGACCTGAAATGAAATCTACAGGTGAAGTTTTAGGAGTAGCTAAAACATTTTCAGAAGCTATTTTAAAAGCATTTATAGCAAGTGGAATAAAAATATCTAATAATGGAAAAGTATTAATAACAGTAAGAGATAAAGACAAAGAAGAAGTATCAGTTTTAGCTGAAGAGTTAGAAAAACTTGGATTTGAAATATATGCTACATCTGGAACAGCAAATTATTTGAAAGATAAAGGTATAAAGGCTATAGCAATTCCAAAAATATGGGAAGGAACTGATAGTATAATAAATCTTATTCAATCAGGAAAATTAAGTTTTATAATAAATACTCCTACAAGAGGAAAACAGTCAAATAGAGATGGATTTAAAATAAGAAGATTAGCAGTAGAGTGTAAAGTACCTTGTTTTACTGCATTAGACACTGTACAAGCTTTATATGATGCAATAAAAAATGGAACTAAAGAAAAAGACCTAATTCCAGTTGATATAACAAAAATATAAAATAAAAATCCCTAATTGGGATTTTTATTTTTATTCTTTATTTGTCATTTCTTCTAAATCT
The DNA here is from genome assembly GCA_947627935.1 of uncultured Clostridia bacterium. Taxonomy (GTDB): domain Bacteria; phylum Bacillota; class Clostridia; order TANB77; family CAG-508; genus CAG-269. Next base: position 4,606 of record CANQXY010000007.1, read on the forward strand.
AACAATTCTTTCCATCTTGAATCAACTTCTTTTTGAAATTCTTCTATCATCCATTCATTTCCAGGCTTAAACATATGCTTAAATCTTTTTTGTGGTCTTAAAAATTCTTCAACTGGAAGTTTTTTAGCAGGTTTATATGTTATTTTATATTTGCCATTAACAACTTCATATAAAGGCCAATAACATGTTTCAACAGCAAGCTTATTTATTGTCATTAACTCATCTGTTGGATATCCCCATCCTCTAGGACAAGGAGATAAAACATTTAAAAATGTTGGTCCTTCTGTATAAATTGCTTTTTCAGATTTCTCATATAAATCTTTAAAATTATTTACTGCTATTGTTTGAGCAACATATGGAAGATGATGAGCAACCATAATTTGTGCTAAATCTTTTCTAGATTGCATTTTACCTTGAGTTACTTTTCCAGCAGGTGATGTTGTTGTATCAGCAAATTTTGGAGTTGCTGAAGAACGTTGAATACCAGTATTCATATATGCACCATTATCATAACAAACATAAGTAATATCATGACCTCTCTCCATAGCACCAGAAAGACTTTGAATACCTATATCATAAGTTCCACCATCACCACCAAAAGCGATAAATTTTGTAGTTCCATTTTCAGGAAGTTTTCCTTGCCTTTTTAGTGATTTATATGCAGCTTCTACACCTGATTCTGTTGCAGCAGCACATTCAAATGCTGTATGTATAAATGAATCAGTCCAAGCTGTATATGGATATATAAATGTTGAAACTTCCATACAACCTGTAGCACCACATATTACTGCATGATCTTCTTCTTTTAATGCTCTTAAAACCATTCTAGCAACAGGAGGAGCGCCACAACCTGCACACATTCTATGACCTTCTGTAAATCTTGAAGGTTTATTTGCTACGATTTCTTTTAAATTATATGCCATCTATATCAATCCTTTCTATACTATTTTCTTAATCCAATATATCTATATGGGTTATCAATTTTATTTGTTTTTACAATTTCTAATAAATCATCATATACGGATTTTATTTGATTTTCTGTAGTATCTCTTCCACCAATACCATATACATAATTTACTGTAGGAACATGCACATTATTTACATACATAGCTGATGTTACATCTTCAAATAATGCTCCTCCTGCTCCATTTAATGAATCTGCTTTATCTAAAACAGCAACAGCTTTTAAATGAGAAAGTGATTTTGCAATTTCTTCAGTAGGGAAAGGTCTAAACATTCTTAATTTAAGTAGACCTGCTTTAATTCCTTGATTTCTTAATTGATCTACAACAAATTTTGTAGTTCCAGCTGTAGAATTCATACAAACTATTGCAATTTCAGCATCTTCTAATTTATATTCTTCGAAGAAAGAATATTTTCTTCCTGTCATCTTTTCAAAGTCTTTTGCAACTTCTTCAATAACTTTTTTTGCATTTCTCATAGCATTTGCTTGTTGAACTTTATGTTCAAAAAGATATGCTTGTAAATCTAATGGCCCAATTGCAATTGGTTCTTTTCTATTTAATAGATAATGCTCAGGTTTATAACTTCCAACAAATTCTTTTACTTTATCATCTTCTATTAATTCTATATTTTCTATAGAATGAGAAGTAATAAATCCATCTTGACATACCATTAAAGGTAATTGAACATCTTTATGTTCTGCTATTCTATGTGCCATAATTAGATTATCATAAGCTTCTTGATTATTTTCAGAAAATAGCATAATCCATCCAGCATCTCTGACACCCATTGCATCAGAATGATCATTGTGAATATTAAGCGGTCCAGAGACAGCTCTATTAACTAATGACATAACAATAGGTAATCTTAAACTTGATGCAATATATATCATTTCCCACATTAAAGATAATCCATTTGCAGATGTTGCTGTCATTGCTCTAGATCCTGCAGCTTCTGCACCAATACATGCGCTCATTGCACTATGTTCACTTTCTACTGCAACAAATTCAGTATCAACTGTTCCGTTTGCTACAAATGTTGAAAAATATTGTGGTATTTCTGTAGATGGTGTTATAGGAAATGCAGCAACAACATCTGGATTTATTTGCTTCATTGCTATAGCAGCAGCTTCATTACCACTTAAACGTTCTCTTATACTCATTTTATCAAAACCTTTCTTTAATATATTAATTTATTCCTTCTTCTACCATTCCTATTGCGCCAAATGGACATACTTTAGCACAAACTCCACAACCTTTACAATAATCAAAATTAAAGTCTGTTCTTTTTAGAGAATCTTTACAAACAGGTATGGCATTTTCTGGACATACAGGGAAGCAAAGACCACATTGTTTACATTTTTCTTCATAATAAACAGGACGTACACTTCTCCAGTCACCTGTCTTAAATTCTTTAGCATTACCTGATGTATAAATATTTCCACCTATTGTTAGTTCATCCATTGGGGTATTTTTATTTATATCAGTCATAAAATCATATCCTTTCTATATTTTTTTAACTTCTTTTAGTGCAAGTTCTAAAGCCTTCATATTTCCGTCAATTACTTCAGGTTTTTTAGCAAATTTGTGCTTAAATGAATTTTCCATATCTGAAAGTAATTCTTCATCTGTCATAACTTTACTTACTTTAACTATTGCAGCAAGCATAGGTGTATTTGGAAAATATTTTCCTAAAGCTTGCATAGAAACTTTTCTTGCATCAATTGTATATATATTTCCGTCATATCCTTTTAAAACTTTTTTTAAATAATCTGCTGATTTTGTAGTGTTAATAACAATACCTCCAGTAGATTTTAAGCCAGAAGTTACATCAACAGTTTCTAGTAAAGTATCATCTACAACCACAACATAATCTGGTTCATATATGTTACTATGTATAGTAATTGGAGTATCACTTATACGGTTATATGCAGTAATTGGTGCACCCATTCTTTCTGGACCATATTCAGGGAATCCTTGAATATATTTTCCTGTATTAAAGGCAGCGTCAGCAAGTAATAATGAAGCTGTTTTTGCACCTTGACCACCTCTACCATGCCATCTAATTTCAATTAAGTTATTCATGTAAATAGCCTCCTTATAATATTATATCTAAAGTATATTCCTATTGGAGATTAATGTCAAGCAAATTTGTTAGACTAAAAAGTCAAAAATATAATAAAAATTATTGTAATTAAATAACCTTAATGTTAATATATAGTAGCAATACATTTTAGGAGGTACAATATGAAAAATTATAGCCAAGAAGATATAAAATATTTAAAATTACTATCAGAAAAATTTCCTACAATACAAGATGTATGTACAGAAATAATAAATTTACAAGCAATTTTAAATTTGCCAAAAGGTACAGAACATTTTTTAAGTGATTTACATGGTGAGTATGAATCATTTTTACATATATTAAAAAACGCATCAGGTGTTATAAAAACAAAAATAGATGAAACATTTGATACCTGTATGACAAGTTCAGAAAAACAAAAATTAGCAACTTTAATATATTACCCTGAAGAAAAATTATCATTAATAAAAAAAGAAGTTGAAGATTTAAATGAATATTATAAAATAACATTATATAGATTAATTGAAATATGTAAAGTTATAGCATCTAAGTATAGTAGATCTAAAGTAAGAAAAGCAATGCCAAAAGATTATGAATATATAATAGATGAATTATTACATGCAAATGATAACTCTTATAATAAAGAATATTATTATAATCAAATAATAAATACAATAATACAATTAGATAGAGCAGATGCATTTATTATAGCAATATCAAAGTTAATTCAAAGATTGGCAATAGATCATCTTCATATTATTGGAGATATATATGATAGAGGACCAGGACCACACATAATAATAGATGAGCTTATGAAATATCATTCAATAGATATTCAATGGGGAAATCATGACATTATATGGATGGGAGCTGCAAGTGGAAGTAAAGCATGTATATTTAATGTATTAAGAATTTGTGCAAGATATAATAATTTAGATATATTAGAAGATGGATATGGAATAAATATTAGACCTTTAACAGAATTTGCAGTTGAGGAATATGGAAAGCAAAAAGGAGATATATTTAAACCACAAAACTATGATAAAATAGAAAGAAGAGAAGATATAGATTTGCTTACTAAAATTCAAAAAGCAGTTGCTATAATACAATTTAAACTAGAAGCAGAAGTAATAAAAAGAAATCCAGAATTTAATATGGAAGATAGATTATTATTAGATAAAATAGATTATAAAACTGGAAAAATAGAAATAGGAGGGAAAAAGTATGAAATGCAAGATACATATTTCCCAACTATTGATCCAAAAGATCCATATAAATTAACAGAAAAAGAGCAAATTGTTGTAAATAAAATGGTAAAGGCTTTTGAAAATAGTGAAAAGCTTCAAAATCATATAAAATTTTTATATGCAAAAGGAAATATATATAAAATATATAATGAAAATTTATTAATTCATGGTTGTATACCTATGGATGAGAATGGAAATTTTGTTCAAGGCATAATAAAAGGTGAAAAATATGAAGGTAAGAAATATTTAGATTATATAGAAAGAATTGCAAGACAAGGATATTTTGCTGATAAGGGTTCTGAAGATAAAAAATATGGAGAAGATTATCTTTGGTATCTATGGTGTGGAAAGAATTCACCAATTTTCTGTAAAAATGCAATGAAAACTTTTGAAAGATATTTTATAGATGATAAAGAGTTAGGAGAAGAAATAAAAAATGCATTTTATAATTTTTCACAAGATGAACAGCAATGTGTAAAGATATTAGAAGAATTCGGTATAAATAAAGATAATGGACATATAATATGTGGGCATATACCTGTAAAATTCAAAAAAGGAGAAAATCCAATAAAAGCAAATGGAAAATTATTAATAATTGATGGTGGACTTTCTAAATCTTATCAGAAAACAACAGGTATTGCAGGATATACTTTGATATATAGTTCATATGGACTAACTTTAGCAGAACATGAACCATTTACTTCAACAGAAGATGCTATAATTAAAGAAACAGATTTACACTCTTCTAAAAGGATTGTTGAAAAAGTTGAAAGAAAAAGAATTAATGATACAGATATAGGAATAGAATTAAGAAGACAAATAAAAGACCTAGAACAATTATTAGATGCATACAAAAGTGGTATATTAAAATAGAACAAGAATCACCAGTTTATATTGGTGATTCTTAAAGTTATTTAAACGTATTTTACGTATTTTACTTGTAATTTTGCTAAATAAAGTATATAATAAAGCAGAATTTTAATAAGGAGATGATTAAATGCAAGTAAGTAGAGAAGAAATTTTACATATTGCAAACTTAGCTCATTTAAATTTAGAAGAAAATGAAATAGAAAAATATCAAACAAATTTGCAAGATATCTTAAATTTTGCAAATATAGTTAATAATGCACCAGTAGAAGGATTAGATATAACTGTAGGCGCAAACGAAGCTAAAAATGTATTTAGAAAAGATGAAATTGAAATATTTGAAGATAATGAAAGTTTATTGAAAAATGCTATTAACCCAGAACAAAATATGTTCAAGATTCCAAAAGTTATTAATTAGGAGGAAAAAATGAATATAGGAATTGATATAGATGATACCATATCAAATACATATGATATACTATTTAACTATGCACAAAAATATACAATAGTAGATAAAAATAGACAATTAAAAGATGTTAATAGAAATGCAACAACACATATGTATGCAACTACATTTCATAATTGGAGTAGTCAAGAAGAAACAGAATTTTTCAATAAATATTATGGTAATATATTAAAAGAAGTAAAACCCAAAATGTTTTCAGCAGAAGTAATTAATAAATTAAAATCAGAAGGACATAAAATATATTTAATAACAGCTAGATTTAAAGTAGAAACTGCTGATGTAAAAGGATTAACTTTAAAATGGTTAAAAGAAAATAATATAAAATATGATGAATTAATAATGAATATAGAAGATAAACTTAAAATGGCAAAAGAAAAGAAAATCGATATATTTGTTGATGATAGTATAAAAAATTGTGAAGCTATTGCTAATGGCAATATAAAGACATTTATGATGGATTCTATAGTAAATATAAATTATCAAAATGAAAAAGTAAAAAGAGTATACTCTTGGCCACATTTATATCAAGAAATAAAAATATATGAGGAGGTAATTTAATGAATATAACAGAATTTACAGTTCATGAATTACAAGAAAAATTAAAAAATAAAGAATTAACGATAACTGAAATCACAAAAGCATATGTAGATAGAATTAATGAAAAAGAAAAAGATGTACAAGCTTTTGTTACAACATTAACTGATGAAGCTATTTCTCAAGCTAAAGATATACAAGCTAAAGTAGAAAGTGGAGAAATAAAAGGAGATTTAGCAGGTATTCCAATAGGAATAAAGGATAACTTATGTACAAAAGGAATAAAAACAACTTGTTCTTCAAAAATGCTAGAAAATTTTATTTCACCATATAATGCAACAGTTGTTGAAAAAATAAATGATGAAAATATGATTGATTTAGGAAAATTAAATATGGATGAATTTGCTATGGGAGGTTCAACAGAAACTTCATATTTTGCAAAAACTAGAAATCCATGGAATTTAACTAAAGTACCAGGAGGATCATCAGGAGGAAGTGCTGCAGCAGTAGCTTCTAATATGGTGCCTTGGGCTTTAGGTAGTGATACAGGAGGATCTATTAGACAACCATCAAGTTTTTGTGGAGTTGTAGGATTAAAACCTACATATGGTTTAGTTTCAAGATATGGATTAGTAGCATTTGCATCTTCACTTGATCAAATAGGCCCAATAACAAAAGATGTAACAGATAGTGCAATTCTTTTAAATTTAATTGCAGGACATGATAAAAAAGATACAACATCAGTAGATATGCCTAAAAAAGATTATTTAAAAGCATTAACAGGAAATATTAAAGGATTAAAAATTGCTATACCTAAAGAATTCTTTGGAGAAGGAATTAATGAAGAAGTAAAAAATAAATTATATGAAGCAATTGAAACTTATAAAAAACTAGGTGCGCAAGTAGAAGAAATATCTTTAGATGTAGCTCAATATGCATTAGCAACATATTATATAATTGCATGTGCTGAAGCAAGTTCAAATTTAGGAAGATTTGATGGAATAAGATATACATATAGAACACAAGAATTTAAGAACTTAAAGGAATTATATAAAAAATCTAGAAGTGAAGGATTTGGAGATGAAGTAAAAAGAAGAATAATTCTTGGAACATATGTATTGTCTTCTGGATATTATGATGCATATTATAAAAAAGCTCAACAAGTTCGTACTTTAGTTACAAATGAATTTAACAAAGCATTTGAAAAATATGATGTTATTTTAACACCAACATCACCAACAGTTGCATTTGGAATAGGAGAAAAATCAAATAATCCACTTGAAATGTATCTAGCAGATATATGCACAGTTTCTGTAAATATAGCTGGACTTCCTGGAATATCAATACCATGTGGAGTAGATAGTCAAGGAATGCCAATAGGTATGCAATTAATAGGTAATAAATTCTGTGAAGAAACAATTTTAAATGCAGCATATACATTTGAACAAGAAATTAAATTTAGAGAAAACTACAAACCTGAGTTTAAGGGAGGTGCTAAATAATGTCAAGAGAAGATTATGAAGTTATAATTGGACTAGAAGTACATGCTGAACTTTCAACAAAAACAAAAATATTCTGCAGTTGTCCAACAGAATTTGGTGCTAGTCCAAATACACATACATGCCCAATTTGTATGGCAATGCCTGGAACACTTCCAGTTTTAAATGAAAAAGTTGTAGAATATGCTGTAAAAGCAGGATTAGCTACAAATTGTACAATATCTAGAGATAGTAAAAATGATAGAAAAAATTATTTTTATCCAGACTTGCCAAAAGCATACCAAATTTCACAATATGATAAACCATTATGTGAAGAAGGATATGTAGAAATAGATACTAATGAAGGTAAAAAGAAAATAAGATTAGAGAGAATCCATATAGAAGAAGATGCAGGAAAATTAAATCATGATGAATTTGGTGGAGGAAGTTTAGTAGATTTAAATAGAGCTGGAGTTCCTTTAATAGAAATAGTTTCAAAACCTGATTTAAGAAGTTCTGAAGAAGTAGAACAATACCTAAGAAAATTAAAATCTATATTAGAATATATTGAAGTGTCTGACTGCAAAATGCAAGAAGGTTCTTTAAGAGCAGATGTTAATGTTTCTGTAAGAAGAAAAGGTGATGAGAAACTTGGAACACGTACAGAAATGAAAAATATGAATTCATTTAGAAGTATAACAAGAGCGATTGAATATGAGGTAGAAAGACAAATAGATGTAATTGATGATGGAGGAAAAGTAGAACAAGAAACATTAAGATGGGATGATGTTTCAGGAAAGACTTTTTCAATGAGAGATAAAGAAGATGCTCAAGATTATAGATATTTTCCTGATCCAGATTTAGTTGCAATAAAATTATCTGAAGAATATATAGAAGATATAAAAAATAAATTACCAGAATTGCCAGAAAGTAGAAAAGAGAGATATTTAAAAGAATTTAATTTATCTGAAAAAGATGCTAAATTAATAACATCTTCTAAATATTTATCAGACTTATTTGAGGAAGCAACTGCAATATGTGGAAATGCAAAAGCTGTTAATAATTGGATTATATCTGATATTTCAAGGATATTAAATGAAACAGAAATGGATCCAATTGAAATACCATTTGATAGTAAACAATTAGCAAAATTAGTAATGTTAATAGATAAAGGAACAATTAGTTCAAGTATTGGAAAGAAAGTATTAACTGAATTATTCGAAAATCCTAAGGATCCAGAAGAAATTATAAAAGAAAAAGGATGGATTCAAATATCAGATGAAGGAGCTATAAAAGAAGTTGTTTTAAAAGTTATTGAAGCAAATCCACAATCTGTGTCAGACTTTAAAGGCGGAAAAGATAAAGCATTAGGATTTTTAGTTGGACAAGCAATGAAAGAAACAAAAGGAAAAGCAAATCCACAAATGTTAAATCAAATGTTTAAAGAAGAACTTACAAAATAAAAAAATAACTCATACTATTTGTATGAGTTATTTTATATTATCTGTTTTTTTATAGAATCTACGACTATTCCACAAATTATAAATTCTATTGAAAAGATTAAACTTAATTTAAATAATGATAAACCTATGTAATATAAATTAGGAGAAAAAGATATTGTTTCATATGTAAGTAAAACTAAAATAGATAATATACAAATTCCAAAACATATTTTTAATCCATATTTCATTATTTTATATGTAAGTTTATCTAAATTTTTTAAACTATTAATTATACTTTTCATATGTAACACCTCTATATTAATGGTAACATATTTAAAATACCAAATTCAATGGAAATAAGAGGCAACAAAAAATCTCGCCTTTAGCGAGATTTAATAAAAAACTATGCATAATTTTTTATTTTTGTTTAAGCAATAGCTGCATTTAATTTTTTTGATAAATTTGATTTTTTTCTAGCTGCAGTGTTTTTAACAATAACACCTTTAGTACAAGCTTGATCTATTTTTTTAGTAGCTTCTGAAAATAGAACTTTTGCTTCTTCTATGTTTCCAGCCTCTATTGCTTGTTCAAATTTTTTAACAGCTGATTTATAACCAGATTTTATCATATTATTTCTTAAAGTTTTTTTCTCAATAATTTTAACTCTTTTTTTAGCTGATTTAATGTTTGGCATATCTTAAAGCACCTCCTCTTAGTAAAATAAACTATAACGCCTAGTATTATAACATATAATAAAAGCTTTGGCAAGTGGTAAAATAAATTTTTTTATTCCTCAATTTTTAATTGTTCTCCGTCTTCTAATTCTTCTTTATTTTCTTCTATAATTGAAGTACAATGAGGACATCTTGTAGCTTTAATGTTTACTTCACTATAGCAGAATGGACAAATCTTGCTTGTTGGTTCTACGATTTCTTTAGCTTTTTTCTTTTTTAATTTTCCTTTTTTATCTAATTTTTCAGTAAATTTTTCTAATTGCCCAAATTTAACTTTTTCTAATTTTTTATTTAAATTATTAAGATATGTAATAAATAAGAAAATAGAGAAAGCTATAATTAAAAAATTAACTATTTCAGTAATAAAATTACCATATTTAATTGTAGAGTTTCCAATCGCAAATGTCATATCAGAAAAATCTACTTTTCCTGTAATTATAGATACACATGGCATAATAATATCTGAAACTAGAGAATTTACTATTTTTTGAAACGCTCCACCAATAATTACACCAACAGCTAAATCCATAATATTTCCTCTTGTTGCAAATTCTTTAAATTCTTTTAACATAATATATACCTCCATAATAATTATAATTTTATAATAAAATATTATCAAAAAAAAGTCAATATATAGTTGTAATATGTATGTAAATATGATATATTGTAGAAGAAAAATAGGAGGTATACATATGATAGCAATAGGTAGTGACCATGGAGGTTACAAATTAAAAGAAGAAATAAAAAAATATTTAGATGAGAAAGATATAGAATATAAAGATTTTGGTACATATTCAGAAGAAAGTGTTGATTATCCTGAAATAGCAAAAGCAGTAGCAAAGTCTATTCAAAGTAAAGAAACTGAAAAAGGAATATTAATTTGTAGATCAGGTATAGGAATGAGCATTGTTGCAAATAAATATAAAGGAATAAGATGTACACCTTGTTATAATGAAGAAATAGCAAAATATTCTAGAATGCATAATAACAGTAATCTGTTAGCTTTAGGTGCAGATTATATTAGTACAAACGAAGCAATATGTATAGTAAGAATGTATCTTGCAACAGAATATGAAGGTGGAAGACATGATGCAAGATTAAAAATGATAGAGCAAATAGAAAATGAAAATATGAAATAGTGGAGGATAAGCTATGTGGGGGAATATAGCAATAGCTTTTCTATTAGCATATATAGTATCATTTATGGCAACACCATATACTATAAAAATTGCTAATAAAGTAGGAGCGGTTGATATACCTAAAGATAAAAGAAGAATGCATAATAATTCTATGCCTAAATTTGGAGGACCAGCAGTAATATTAGGCTTTTTAGTATCTGTAGTATATTTACTTGTTATAATGAGCATAGATGGAAGTTTTAATTTATTTTCAGAAGAACAATATGGATATAAATTAATAGGATTATTTTTGGGAATAGTTATAATAGCAATTACTGGAATTTTAGATGATATAAAAACAATTAAACCAATCACAAAACTTATAGGACAAACATTAGCTGCTGCAGTTATTGTATCATTTGGAATACAAATAGAACATCTAAGTATACCATTTTTATATAATATAGGGTTAAGTGATGCATTTTCTGTAATACTTACAATTATTTGGATTGTAGGAGTTACAAATGCAATAAATTTAATAGATGGATTAGACGGACTATCAGCAGGTATATCAATAATATCTTGTTTATCTTTATTAATTATATTTGCTTTAAATGGTTCACCATTGATAGCAATTATATTAACAACAGCATTAGTTGGTTCATTAATTGGATTTTTACCATTTAATTTTTCACCAGCAAAAACATTTATTGGAGATACAGGTTCAAATTTTTTAGGATTTATACTTGCAGTTGTATCAATATTAGGGGTTGCTAAAACATATACAGCAGTTGTTATAGTTTTACCAGTAATTGTTTTAGGACTACCAATTTTTGATGTTATATGTGCTATAATAAGAAGAATTATAAAAGGAAAATCATTAAAGGCAGTATTTCAAGCAGATAAAGGACATTTACATCATAAATTAGTTGCAAAAGGATTTAGCCAAAAGCAAGCAGTATTGATATTATATGGAATAAGTGCTGCATTTGGAATGTTTGCAGTAATTTTATTTGATAGTGGTATATGGAAAGCAATTTCATTTTTATTAATGGTTATAGCATCAGTAGCTTTAGGCTATAAAAATTTATTTAAAGATAAACTTCAAGAAAATAAGGGAACAATGATGGAATGTATAGTATGTAAATATATATATAATCCTAAATATGGAAATGAAAAAGCTGGAGTAAAACCAGGAACTGAATTTAATCAGTTGCCAGAAAATTGGGTATGTCCAGTATGTGGAGAAGGAAAAGATATGTTTGAAATACATGAATAAAATACAAAAGACTAATTATTATATGTAATAATATATATAAGATTGGGCATGTATAATGTCCGATTTTTATATGTTAATAAAAATATAAAGAAAATGTATAATTATAGGAGATTTTGACTTTTTTAAAAAAAAGATGTATAATAAAATATAGATATTTTATTAGGAGGAATATTATGCAATCATTTGTGAGTGTAGTAATACCAGCATATAATGAAGAAAAGAATATATTAAAAGTAATAAAACTTATAAAAAATAAAGATATAATAGATGAAATAATAATAGTTGATAATTTATCTACAGACAGAACAGCAGAAATAGCAAGACAAGCTGGAACTATAGTAGTACAATGTAACAAACAAGGAAAAGGTTATGCTATGGAAGAAGGATTAAAACATGTAAAAAATGAAGTAGTAATATTTTTAGATGCAGATATAGGAAATTATGATAAAAATGTAATAAATAATTTAGCAGAACCTGTAATAAATGGCGAAGCAGATTTTGTAAAATCTATGTTTGAAAGAGAAGGTGGAAGAGTTACAGAGTTGGTTGCTAAACCTATGTTAGAAATATTATTTCCAGATATGTATAAATTTTCACAACCATTAAGTGGTATGATTGCTGGAAAAAAATCTTTATTACAAAAAATACAATTTGAGAAGGATTATGGCGTAGATATTGGTATACTAATTGATATGATAAATATTGGAGCAAGAGTAAAAGAAGTACATATAGGAAAATTAAAAAATGAATCTAAAGAATGGCATTCACTAGAAAAAATGGCCAAAGAAGTTATGTCAGCAATATTAAAGAGAGCAAAGTATTAATTTGCTCTCTTATTTAATATATTATCAATTGCACGATTTAATCTTACTGAAGCTCTACTAGCTTGCTGTTTAATTCTAGCATCTAAGAAACAGAAATTTTCTTTATCTATTATTTTATATAAGTCAAATAATTTATTTATTAATTTTATTGTATCAATAGATTGATCTAATGTATAAGATGTTGTTGTAGAGGATGATCTACTATTGTATTTATAAAATATAAAATCAATGTATTCATATGTTTTTGATCTTTCTATTCCTAAAAATGCAAAATAAACATCTTCATATTTAATGGATTCTGGAAATCTAATATTGTTTTTTTGTATTAATTCATTTTTCCAGCAAATTGAAATAACGTTTATAAATGAATTTTCTGCTAATCTATACTGTTTTTTAGAATTTTCTTCATTAGGAATTAATGATAAATTTCTATTTCCAAACATTTCTAATCCTAAATAAACTATATCAGGATATGATGTTTTTTTAATTTTGTTTTCTAATTTTGCCAAAACATCTGAATTATATAAAAAATCATCAGAATCTAAAAATATTATATAATCTCCTGAACAATTATCTAATGCTATATTCCTTGCAGCTCCTTGCTTTAAATTTTTAGGGGTTGATAATATTTTTATATTATTATATTTCTTTAATATATTCATAGTATTGTCTGTTGAGCAATCATCAACTACAATTATTTCATAATTTTTATATGTCTGTGAAATAACACTATCTAAACATGTTGTAATAAAATTTTCACAATTATATGATGGTATTATAAAACTAAATTTTATGTTTTCCATATGTTTCCTCCAATTGCTTTAATTTAATATTTTTAAAGATTTTGTAATTACAGGGTTCTAAATTATATTCAAATATATTTTCTTTAAATCCACATAAAATAGAAGAAATTGCAAGATTAACACCATTATGTGTTACTAGAAGAATATTATAATTACTATTATTATATTTATCATATAAATCAGATAAAAAATAATATATTCTATTAAAAAAATTATTAATTGATTCTACATTATTATCAGAAAGATTTAAATCTAAATCCCAATACTTTTTAAAATTTAACTGTTTTCCATTAAGCCCTTCATAATTTCCAAAGCTTCTTTCTAATAGCCTATTATCTTTTATTATATGTAAGTTTCTATTATTAGCTATATAATTTGCAGTATCAACAGTTCTATTAAGTGGTGAACAATATATATAATCTATTTTGAAGTTTTTTAATTCTTCTGCAGTTTGTTTTGCTTGCTTTATTCCATTTTCATTCAAATCTATATTAGATATTCCTTGCAATAAATTGTCTACATTCCAATTAGTTTGGCCATGTCTTACTAAAATAATATTCATAAAATTCTCCTATTTTTGGTCAAATTATATCATAAATTACAAGATATTTAAAGCTAATATTGAATAAAAAAATATAAAATGATATAATATCAAAGTTAGGAGGAAGAAAAATGTCAGATAAAGTGATAAAATTTTTAGCATATAATAAAAAAATATCAGTAATATGTGCTGATACAACTAAATTAGTAGAAAAAGCAAGAAAAATTCATGATTTAAGTCCAACAGCTACAGCAGCATTTGGAAGAATGCTTACAATAACAATACTAATGGCTATGGAAATGAAATCTATAAAAAATAAATTAACAATACAAATTAAAGGAGAAGGTCCAATTGGAACAATGGTAACAACTGCAAATAATTTTCCATCAGTAAAAGGATATGTAACAAATCCATTTGTAGATATTCCACTAAATGAATTTGGAAAACTTGATGTTCAAGGTGCAGTAGGACAAAGAGGATTTATCAATGTTATAAAAGATTTAGGATTAAAAGAGCCATACATAGGAATAAGTCCACTTGTTTCAGGTGAGATTGCAGAAGATTTTGCAAATTATTTTGTTAATTCAGAACAAAAACAGTCAGCAATTGCACTGGGTGTGCTAGTAGATAAAAATGGAGTTAAGGCAAGTGGTGGATATATAATAAATCCAATGCCAGATGCTAGTGAAGAGAATATAGCAAAAGTAGAAAAAGCTATATTTGATTCAGGTGCTATCTCAAAAATGTTAGATAAAGATTTAAGCTTATTAGAAATTGCAAAATTAATTACTGGAGACGAAAATATAGAAATAATAGAAGAAAAAGAACCAATATATGAATGTGATTGTAACAAAAAACATATGGCAGATGCACTTAAAAGTATTGGAAAGGAAGAATTAGAAGATATAATAAAAACTGATGAAAGAGCAGAATTAGTTTGCCATTTTTGCAATAAGAAATACGAATTTACTAAATTAGAATTAGAGGAAATTTTAAGTAATATTAAAAGTAAAGATATTGACAATAATGTCTAAATTTAATATAATATGGAAAATTAAAACTAGAAATTTAGGTTTCTAGTTTTATTAACTAAAAATAAAGGAGAATATATATGGAAAAAGTATTAGTATTCGGACATAAAAACCCAGACACAGATACAATTTGCTCTAGTATAGTTATGTCTCAAATGGAAAATAAAATGAATCAAAATGCAGAATGTGTAAGATTAGGAGAAATAAATAAAGAAACACAATATGCTTTAGATTATTTTAAAGTAGAAAAACCAAGATTAATAGAAAAAATAGAAGAAGGGCAACATGTTATATTAGTAGACCACAATGAATTTGCACAAAGTGTAGATGGAATAGAAAATGCGAAAATAGATAAAATAATAGACCATCATAGAATAGAATTAAAAACTACAGATCCATTATTTTATTTTGCAGAACCTGTTGGATGTACATCTACAATATTATATGAATTATGTGTAATGAATAATATAGATGTAGATAAAAAAATGGCAGGATTAATGTTAAGTGCAATAATATCAGATACATTATTATTTAAATCACCAACTTGTACACCTAAAGATGTAAAAGTTGCAGAGGAATTAGCTAAAATAGCAGATGTTGATGTTCAAAATTATGGATTAGATATGTTAAAAGCAGGAACAGACTTAGATGATTTTTCAGCAGAAGAATTAATAAATTTAGATGCTAAAAATCTAGAAAGTAATGGAAGTAAATATGTTATTGCACAAGTAAATACAGTAAATATAGAAGATGTATTAAAAAGACAAGCTGATTTAGAACAAGCTATAAATAATGAGATTTCTAAAAAAGGATTAGATTTATTTGTTTTAGCAATAACAGATATTTTAAATAGCAATTCAGAAATTATTAGTTTAGGAAATAAAGCAAAAGTTGTAGAATCAGCATTTGGAAAAACTTTAGAAAATAATAGAACATTCTTAGAAGGAGTAGTTTCAAGAAAGAAACAATTACTTCCAATGATAGAAAAAAATATATAAAGGAAGAAGGTAATGTAAAAAATACATTGCCTTTTTATAATTATTTTGTAAAATGTTGACATTTTTAGAAATTAAGTATATACTTTAGAGGTAAAAATATTTATACAAATTTAGGAGAAATTAAATGAAGATTTTAAGAAAAGTAATTACAATATCTACAGTATTTTTACTAAGTTTATTTTGTGCTAATATAGTTAATGCAGCAGATACAGCAAAGATTACAGCAGATACAGTAAGAATTAGAGAAAAAGCATCAACTAATTCTTCAATTTTACAATTAATATCTATTAATGAAGAAGTTGAAGTATTAGAAAAAGAAGAAGATTGGTATAAAATAAAATATAAAGATACTACAGGATATGTAAAAGCTGATTTAGTAGAATTAAATGAAACAAAAGAAAAAGTAGAAGAAACAACACAAGAAAAACAAGAAAATACTCAAGATAATAGCGAAATTAAAGATGAACAATCTACTGAAATAACTGTTAATCAAGAAATAACAACAAAATCAGATGTAGAACTTAAAATTTTACCATTAATAAATTCAAGTAATATATCAACTATAAGTGCTTCAACAAAAGTACAAGTAAAAGAAATTATAAATGAATGGTGTTATATACAATCAGATGTAAATAATGGTTGGGTAAGAAAGAATACATTAGAAGACGTAGTATCAGAAGAAAATAAAGATGAAAAAGTAGAAGAGAAAAAAGAAGATACTACTGATAATGAAGACAAAAATGAAAAACAAACTACAACCCAAACAACAAAAACAGGATATGTAAATGTAGACACAGTAAATCTTAGAAAAGAAATGAGTACATCTTCTGATATATTATCAAATTTAAGTAAAAATACAGAAGTAAAAGTTTTAGGAGAACAAAATAATTGGTATAATGTAGAAGTAAATGGAATTAAAGGATATATTGCTTCAAGATATATATCTGATGAAAAAGTTGAAGAAACAGTAACATCTAGAGGTTCTGATGAACCAAGAGCAGAAAAGGAAAAAACTGAAGATGTTAAACCAGCACAAACTACAACTACAACTCCAAGTACAACTACAAATACAACTACAACTCCAAGTACAACTACAAAGCCACAAACACAAACACAAACAAGTAAAGAACAATCAACTACAACTACAACAACTAATACATCAAATGATAAAGGAGCAGAAGTTGTATCTTATGCTAAAAAATATTTAGGATGCAAATATGTATATGGTGGAACATCTCCAAAAGGATTTGACTGTTCAGGATTCACAACATATGTATTTAAACATTTTGGAATATCTTTAAATAGAACATCTTCTGGACAAAGAAGTAATGGAAAAAAAGTTGAAAAATCAAACTTACAACCAGGTGATATTGTATGTTTCTCAGGACATGTAGGAATATATATTGGGGGAAATCAATTTATTCATGCTGCAAATCCTCAAAAAGGAGTAATAATATCATCTTTATCAGAGAGTTATTATGCAAGAAACTACATAACTGCAAGAAGAGTTTTATAAGGAGTAAATTTTGAAAAGACCAATAGTTGTTATTACTGTTGGATATATAATAGGAATATTAATGGGGCTATACTGTAAAATCAGTATAGTCCTAATTTATTTTATTATTCTTGTAATATATTCAATAATAAAATTATATAAAATAAAAAAACCAAGTATAAAACCAAATAAATTAAAATTGTTATCAATAAAAAGATATAAAAGATATGTTAAATTAATAATTACTAAAAATGTAATAGTAGTATTTTTTATATCATCTATTGTTTCAAATTTATTAGTAATTGTTTTAAATAATAAATATGATAATCTATATAATAATATAGAAAATGAAGCAAAAATTATTGGAACTATATGTAGTAATAAAGAAGAAAAGGAATATAGAAATAAATATAAAATAAAAATAGAAACAATTAATAATGATATAAAATATAAAAATACATATTTAATACTTAATATTTCAAAAGATAATAAATTAGAATATGGAGATAAAATAGAAGTAAATGGAGAATTTATAAAGCCTAATACCCAAAGAAATTATAAAGGATTTAATTATAAAGAGTATTTAAAAACAATTAAAGTATATGGAACATTAAATTCTAAAAGTAATGCTAAAGTTATAAAAAAGAGAAATTTAAATGTAATTTTTATGAAGTCAAATGATGTATTTTTAAAAATTAAAGATAATATAGAAAAGTTATATCCAAAAGAAAAAAGTTCCATTTTATTAGGAATAATGTTAGGATATACGGAAAATATAGATGAAGATATAAAAGAATCATTTAGTAATTGTAATGTGTCACATATTTTAGCAGTATCTGGAATGCATATTTCATATATCATACTTGGAATATCTATAGTTCTTAAATATATAGGCAAGAGAAAATCAAAGATAATAACAATAATACTATTAATCATGTATATGTTTATAACAGGATTTTCACCGTCTATTGTAAGAAGCGGAATTATGGGAATATTAATGTTAATATCATATCTAATTTATAGAAAAAATGATATATGGACAAGTATATCAATTTCAATGCTTTGTATATTAATATATAATCCATTTTTAATTGAAAATATAGGACTAATATTATCATATATTGGTACATTAGGAATAATTATATTTCAAAAAAATATATATAATCTATTAGAAAAAGTAAAAATATTGAAAAGAAAAAATATAAAAATAGATAAATTAGTAGATTACTTTAAAGAAATTATATCTGTTATGATTTCAGCACAAATAGTTTTAATTCCAATCATTATTATTTCATTTAATAAAATAGGAATTTTATCTTTTATTGTAAATATTTTTGTTACTATATTGATAGGTCCTATAGTAATTTTAGCTTTTATTCAAATTGTTTTATCATTAATATCTATAAATTTTGGAAAAATTATTTCATATATTTTAAATCCAATTATTAAAATTTTAATTTATATTATAAATTTAGTAGATAATATACCACTAAATAAAATATATGTAAAAACTCCTGAACTTTATCAAATAATTCTATATTATATATTAGTGTTTATAGTAAATTACATTATTAAAATATATAATTTAAAAAAATTAAATCAAACACAAATAAGAATAAAAAATATAATTCAACTTATAAAATATAAAGTTAGAGAAAGTAAAGTTAATGTAAGTAAATATATAGTTATAATAGTTAGCTTAATTGTTATTATAAATATTATACCTAAAAATTTAAAAATATATTTTATAGATGTAGGACAAGGAGATAGTACACTTATTGTAACACCAAGAAATAAAACTGTTTTAATAGATGGAGGAGGTAGTATAAATTCTGAATTTGATGTAGGAAAAAGTATAGTATTACCATATTTATTAGATAGAAAAATAACAAAAATAGACTATGTTATAATAAGTCATTTTGATTATGATCATGTAGGAGGAATTTTATATTTATTACAAGAAATAAAAGTAAAAAATGTAATAATAGGCAAACAATATAAAGATTCAGAAAGTTATCAAAAGTTTTTAAGTATCGTAAAAAATAAAAATATAAAACTAAATATAGTAGAAATGGGAGATAGAATTAATATTGAAAAAAATTTATTTTTTGATGTATTATGGCCAAATAGTAAACAGGTAGTTTCAGAAAATTCTATTAATAATAATGCTTTAGTATGTAAATTAAATTATAGAAATTTTACAATGCTTTTTACAGGAGATATAGAAGAAGATGCAGAAAAAGTTTTATGTTCAAATTATATTAATACAAATTATTTAAAATCTACTATTTTAAAAGTAGCTCATCATGGCTCTAAAACATCTTCAACTCAAGAAATGTTAGAGTTAATAAAACCAAAAATTGCATTAATAGGAGTAGGAGAAAATAATAATTTTGGACACCCAAGCGATATAGTAATAAAAAGACTTAAAAATTTGCGGTACAAAAGTATATAGGACAGATGAAAATGGAGAGATAGATATTTTAGTTACAATAAATGGTATATTTGTTGAAAATTTACATAAATTGTGATATAATTTTAATATTCTAGCTATATGCTAAGAAAATAAATAAAGGAGGTTCTTTATTATGGGAAAAAGAACAGACATATACCAGTCACCTCTTGAGGGACGGTATCCAAGCAAGGAAATGCTAACGATTTTTTCTGATGATGAGAAGTTTGAAAATTGGAGAAAATTGTGGATTGCACTTGCACAGGCGGAACACGATCTGGGAAAAGAAGAAGTAACTGATGAAATGATTGATGAAATGTATGCCAACTGTAGTAACATCAATTATGAAGATGCAAACAAGCGGGAAAAGGAAGTAAGACATGATGTTATGGCACATGTATATGCTTTTGGTCTTCAGTGTCCAAATGCAAAAGGAATCATTCATTGGGGTGCTACCTCATGCTATGTAACTGACAATACAGATGTGTTTAACTTAAGTAAAGCATCTGCACTTATTAAGAAAAGGTTGATTGGAGTTATCGACATTCTTGCTAAATCTGCAGATGAAAACAAGTCTGTTTATTGTCTTGGTTATACACATTACCAGCCAGCTGCTCCAACAACTATTGGAAAAAGAGAAACTCTTTGGATTCAGGATTTTATGATTGGACTTTCAACACTTGAAAGTGCAATGAGTCAAATCAAAATGCTGGGATGCCGAGGAGCGACAGGAACTTCATCTACATTTATGGAAATTTTTGATGGAGATGAAGAAAAAGTTAAGCTTTTGGACAAGCATATTGCTGCCGAATTTGGATATGATAAGGTATTTGGAGTATCAGGCCAGACATATCCAAGAATTCTGGATGTTGTTATTTTAAATGCGCTTACAACGATTTGTGTTGCGGCATATAAAATGGCAGATGATATCAGACTTATGCAACATGACAAAGAAGTAGAAGAGCCTTTTGAAAAGAAACAAATTGGTTCTTCAGCAATGGCCTATAAGAGAAATCCTATGAGGTCTGAAAGAATTTGTTCATTAGCGAGATATGTTCTGAATAATTCAGGCAATGCAGTTGATACAGCAGCTACACAATGGCTTGAGAGAACATTGGATGATTCAGCAAACAGAAGACTTAGTATTCCGGAATGTTTTCTTGCAACAGAATCAGTTCTCATTCTTTGTGGAAATGTAGCAGACGGATTGGTACTCAATAAGGCTGTTATTAATAAACGCCTCAATGAAGAATTACCATTTATGGCCACAGAGAATATCATTATGGATGCTGTGAAAAATGGAGGAAACCGTCAAGAACTCCATGAACATATCAGGCAACATTCAATGGAAGCTGGAAAAAGAGTTAAGCAAGAAGGTAAGTCAAATGATTTACTTGAAAGAATTGCCAGTGATCCAATTTTTGGTATGACGCTTAATCAGGTCAAAGCAGGATGTGATCCTAAAAAGCTCAGTGGAAGAGCTTCACATCAAGTTACAGATTTTCTTGAAAATGAAGTTAAACCTGTTCTTGAAGCTAATAAGGAGCTACTCACTGATGTAAATACCACAGTGAGTGTATAAAGATTTAAGTAATGATATGTAAATAATTACTTAATCTAAAATTAAAATAATATGTAGGGAAATGTCAAATTTAAATGTCATTTTTCCTACATATTATTTTTTTAATAGTTAATAAAATAAATTTTGTATAAAATTAACAAAATTCGTATATACTAAATCAAATAAAGCTTGGAGGAATACGATGAATAGAAAGTTAATTTATATTATAATAAGTTTAGTTATAATAGGAGTATTGATTTTTTCTTATGTTATTTATTCTAGAAATATTAATAAAGTAGAAAAAATAGCTGAAGAAGAGATATTAGATGAATGTACAGATGAATATGAATACCTTCAAAAAGAAAATTTAGAAAAAGCAAATGCAACTGAAGAAAAAGTATCTCCTAATTGTAAAATAACTTTAAAAAAAGTATATAATAAATGTGGACATGTTAAAGAAGAGCAAGTAGAATTGCCACAAGAATTAGTTAATATGAGCAAAGAAGAAGTAGAAAAAGAATATAGTGATTGGACATTAGAAGCATTTTCAGAAAATGAAATAGTTTTATCAAAAGAGCTTGAAGAAGACTGTGGAGAACATTATGTTCTTAGAGAAGAAGATGGAATTATTGTAATATATAAAATAAATGAAGATGGGGAAGAAGTTTTTTTTGATGAAACAGAAATATCAACACAATATTTAACGCAGACTGATTTAATTGAAATTCAAAAAGGTTTAAGAGTAAATGGACTTGAAGAATTAAATAAAATTTTAGAAGATTATGAATAAAGAAGAATTAGCTTAAAGCTAATTCTTCTTTTCAACAGTTACTTCTTTTTTTAAATCTTCTTTATTTATAACTCCTTTTGAATATAAAGTTTTAACATACATAATAAGTGAAAATATTGTAGCAATCAAAGCAAAACAATATAAAGGTTGATCTATATGTGCGAAAACATTAATATCAGTAAATTTACTAATTTCTTTTATTAGTAATGAAGCTACAATAGCTAAATAAAACAATACTGTTGCAAGTTTTCCATACCATCTACTATATACTACTACACTTTTTCCATATAGGAAAGAAGCACCCATAACCATTATGAATTCTTTTAATAAAACTATTAATAATATCCAAATAGGAATAATATTTTGTATAAACAAAGCAACAAGCATTGCTATTTGTGTTAATTTATCAGCTAATGGATCCATTAATTTTCCAAAATTAGATATTAAATTAAATTTTCTTGCAATAAAACCATCTAATATATCTGTTATTCCTGAAATAGTAAAAAATATAAAAGCTAATAAATAATTTTCAGAAAACATAAATATAAGTATTATAGGTATTAATAAAAATCTAATTATCGTAAGAATATTTGGTACATATTTTAACATAAAATCCTCCATTTAATTACTATAATTAAATAACATCAAAAGATAGTTTATTATTCTTTACAGAAACAGAAACAGTTTGACCATTTAAAAGTTCACCTCTTAATATCATTTCTGATAATTCATCTTCTACATATCTTTGAATAGCTCTTCTTAAAGGTCTTGCACCGAATTTAATATTTGTTCCTTTTTCTAATATATAGTTTTTAGCATCTTTAGTAATGTTAATAGAAATATTTTTATCACTTAAAGCTTTAAAAGTATCTTTTAACATTAAATCAACTATTTCTAATAATTGAGATTCATTTAATGAGTCAAATACTATTATTTCATCAATTCTATTTAAAAATTCAGGTCTAAATATTTCTTTTAAACTATCTTGAATTTTTCCTTTATCAATAGTTTGTTTTCCAAATCCAATAGAATTATTATTTAGATGTGATCCAGCATTTGATGTCATAATTATTATTGTGTTTTGGAAACTTACTGAGTTTCCTTGAGAGTCTGTAAGTTTTCCATCATCTAATACTTGTAATAAAATATTAAATACATCTGGATGCGCTTTTTCTATTTCATCTAATAAAATTATTGAATAAGGTTTTCTTTTAACTTTATCTGTTAATTGCCCTGCATCATCATATCCAACATATCCAGGAGGTGCACCAATTAGTTTTGATGTAGAGTGACTTTCCATATATTCTGACATATCAATTCTAATTATTGAATCTTCTGAACCAAACATTTCATATGCTAAGCTTTTAGCAAGTTCTGTTTTTCCTACACCAGTAGGACCTACAAATATAAATGATGGTGGCCTTTTTGTAGTTTGTAACCCTGCACGATTTCTTCTAATTGCACGAGATACTGCACTTACTGCTTCTTCTTGACCAATAATTCTTTTATGAAGATTTGTTTCTAAATTTAATAGTTTTTGTGTTTCAGCTTCAGTTATTTTCTTAACAGGAATTTTAGTCCAGTTTTCTATAACTTGAGCAATATCTTGAACAGTTAAATTTTTAAGTTTTAATTTACTGTTTAACATATCAATTTGTTCAATTAATTGACATTCACGAGTTTTAAGGTCAGCTGCTTTTTCATAGTCTTCAGTAGAATCTGCACTAGCTGCTTCTTCTTTTTCAGCTTGAACAGATTTTAATTCTTGTTTTAGCATTTCAAGTTTAAATAATTCTTTATTTTCAAGATTTATTCTAGAACAAGCTTCATCTAATATATCTATAGCTTTATCTGGCAAAAATCTATCATGAATATATTTTTCTGACATTATTACAGCTTGTTTGATAACATCATTTGAAATTTTAACTTTATGATAATCTTCATAATATTTTTTTATACCAGATAAAATTCCAATAGAATCATCAACTGAAGGTTCTTCAACTAAAACTTGTTGGAATCTTCTCTCTAAAGCAGAATCTTTTTCGATATATTTTCTATATTCTTTTAAAGTAGTAGTTCCTATTAATTGAATTTCTCCATTAGATAAAGCAGGTTTTAAAATGTTTGCAGCATTCATTGAATGTTCTCCATCTCCTGCACCAATTATATTATGAATTTCATCTATAACTAAAATTATATTTCCATAAGATTTACATTCATCTATTATGCCTTTCATTCTAGATTCAAATTGTCCTCTAAATTGTGTTCCAGCAAGTATAGAAGTCATATCTAGTAAATATACTTCTTTATTTAAAAGTTTAGCAGGAACATTATTTGTTGCAATTTTAATTGCTAATCCTTGTGCTATAGCGGTTTTTCCAACTCCTGGTTCACCAATTAAACAAGGATTATTTTTTGAACGTCTATTTAATATTTGAATTATTCTTTGAATTTCTTTATCTCTACCAATGACAATATCTAATTGATTATTTTTAGCTTTATCTGTTAAATTTGTTCCAAAGGTATCTAAAAATTTCTTTTTCTTATTTTTAGATGGCTTCTTTTTTTCAACTTTTACTTTTTTTCTATTTGAACTATTTTCTTGTTCTGATTCAGATTCGGAATTATTTCCAAACATACTTGAAAAAATAGAGCCAATAGGAATTGCAGCACCTGTAATTTTAGGCATTTCTTCATCAGATTCAAAATTATCTAATTCATCTATGTTCTCTAAATTTTCTATATTCAAATTTTCTGCTAAATCTTTAAAAATATTTTCAAATTGTTTTGACATATCAGATATATTTATATTATCTTTTGATAAAATATCATTTTGTTTAGATAAAACTTCTAATGGATTTATACCTCTTTTTTTAGCACAATTATAGCAAAGACCTTCTAAAGAGTTTTGACCATTTTCTACTTTATTTATAAAAAGTACAGCTGTGTTTTTATTACATTCTGAACATAACATAACTTTTAATTCTCCATTTCTATAAAATCATATATAATATAATACCGCAAAAATGCATAATAGTCAATATTTTAAAAAATATAATGAATATATTGCAAAACATTTTCAAATACGTTAAAATAGTATATGAACATAGGAGGAATTAAATGAATAAATCTAATGAAAAAGGTGTATCATTAATTATATTAACCATAGCAATAATTTTAATAGTAATAATAACTAGTATATTAGTATATAATGCAAAAACTGGAGTAAAACTCGAAAAATTAAATAAAATGTATAATGATATACAAGTATTATCAGATAAAATATCAACATATTATTCAAATTATGGTGCAATTCCTGCATCTATAAAATATGATAATTCATCTATTGTTGATACAATAAAAAAATCAGGGCAGTTAAGTCCAAATGATAATGATAATTATTATATAATAGATTTAGGGGCAATTGAAAATTTAAGTTTAAATTATGGATTAGATTATAAAGATGTAACCGAGTTAAATGCAAGCATTAAATCAGATATTTATATAATAAATGAACAAAGTCATCATATATACTATGTAAAAGGTATTGAATTAGATGACAAAATTTATTATACAAATGATGTCGATGATAAGATCGATTTGTGGAGTGAAAGTAATACACCATAATAAACATTAAATGGGGGATAAAATGAATGTTATTTTACCAATAAATAATAGTAAAGATGGATTTTATAGGAAAATTATTTATATATTTGTATTATTAGTATGTATAATAGCAATTTGTATAGCAGTATATTTTCAATTTTACAAAAAAGAAAATACAGAAAATCCAAATCAGAATAATGTAAATGAAGTAGATAAAAAACAAATTTCTAAAGATGAGTTTAATAATATATTTAATAATGAATTAACAACTGATAGAGAATATAATTTAGAAAAAGAATATGAGCAATATGATTTAGTTTTTACAAGATATAAAAGTGATAAAGTAGAAGAAAATAAATATAATTTAAATTTAAACATACCACATATTAATATAAAACAAGAGGCAATACAAAATTATAATAAAAAAATAACAGATATATTTTTAGAAAAAGCTAAAAGTATAATGAATAATGAAAATAGTAGTAATGTTATATATAATATTTCATATACAGCTTCTATAAAAAATAATATTTTATCATTTATATTAAAAGCTAATTTAAAAGAAGGATCAAATGCACAAAGAGTTATAATACAAACATATAATTATGATTTAGAAAATAATGAAGAATTAACAATAGAAAAAATGTTAAGCCTAAAACAAATAGATATAAATGAGGCTGATAAACAAATAAAAGAAGAAATTCAAAAGGCACAAAATCAAGTTGAAGAATTAGAAAAATTGGGTTATACAATTTATACAAGAAATCCTGAAGATGATATGTATAAAGTTCAAAATGCAACTGAATTTTATTTAGATGCTAATGATAATTTATACATAATATATGCATATGGAAATCAAAATGCTACAAGTGAAATGGATTTGGTAGTATTTTAAAAGTTAAATGACATATTAGGAAACTAATATGTCATTTGAAAATAAAAGGGGATGTTTTAAATTCTAATCAGTACCATCTCTGACTATAAATATAATATACTATTTCTTTTTGTCCATTGTGTGAATTGAAAGTGAAAATACAGAAAAATAAAATATATTTAATTAAAATAAGTGCATCTAAATATTTAAATGCACTTATTATTTTTAAGGTTGTTCACTTAAAGTTACTGTTACTTCAACTTCTTTACCATCTCTATTTAATTTTAAAGTCATTTCATCACCTATTTTGTGAGAATTTTTAATTTCGTTTAATTCATCCATTTTAGAAACGTCTTTGCCATCTGCTTGTATAATAACATCTCCTACTTTAATTCCTGCTTTTTCAGCTGCTGAAAATGTTTCTATTGTTTTAACATATATACCTTTAACTATATTGTTAGCTTTAGCAGTTTCTTCATCAACATCTATACCACCAATTCCAATATAAGGTCTTTTAACTTTATTATATTGAATTAATTGGTCTGTTATATCTAATGTAGAACTAATAGGAATAGCAAATCCCATTCCTTCAACTCCAGTAGATGAAACTTTCATTGTATTTATACCAATTACTTTTCCTTCACTATTAACTAATGCACCACCACTATTTCCTGAATTTATTGCAGCATCTGTTTGAATAAGAGTAAATGTTTTTCCATCAGAATCAGTTATTTGTCTGTTTAAAGCACTAATTACACCACAAGTTATTGAACTTTCCATACCTAAAGGGCTTCCAACAGCCATTGCAAATTCACCAACTTTTACTTGATTAGAATCTGCAAGTTCTGCAGCGGTTAAATCAGATTTATCTATTTTAATAATTGCTAAATCTGTTTGTTCATCTTGACCAACAATTTTTGCTTCATATTCTGTTTCATCATTATACAATTTAACAGAGATTTTAGTTGCCTCAGAAATTTCATAAAAAGAATTATTTGATGCTGAATCTACAACATGATTATTTGTTAAAATATATCCATCTGAACGTATTATTATTCCTGAGCCTGAAGCAGTTGCAGTAGATTGTTGTTTACTTCCAAACATAGAATACAAAGAACTTGTAACATTATACTCAATTTTTATTCCTACAATTGATGGTAAAATTTTATTTGCTGCATATACAGAAGTATCTGTATAGTTAGATAAAGACACAGCATCAACAATACCAGAATTATTACTTGAAGAAGTAGGAGTAGATGTTTGATAAGAAGAAGTAGTATTTCCTAGTATTTTTTCTTTTATGCTAGGAACTCCAAAACAAGTTCCAATAACTAAACTACACCCGACAATACCACTAAAAAATGGAATTAAGACACTTCTGCCAAATCCAGATTTAGATTTTTCTTGATAAAAGTTTGAGTATTTTTTTGAGTCTTTTACAGTTTCAAATGTATTTTTACTATCATTTTCACTCATAATATAACCTCCTATAAAGCTACTTTATAAAATATATAATAACCTAATTTATAACTATAATACAATACTATTGTGAAAAAAATGTGAATTTTGTGTCAAAAAAATAAAAAATAATATATTATTTTTGTTGAAAAGTTAAATATATAAATATATAATATAAAATATAAAAAATAGAAGGAGAATAATATGAAAAATAAAGGTATAACTTTAGTAACTCTTACAATAACAATAATAGTTATTATGATACTTGCAGGAATAACAATTAATATAGGATATGATTTATTAAATAAAGCAAAATTAGAAAGCTTAAAGACAAATATGTTATTAATACAAGCAAAAACTAAGGTATCTTTAGAAGAGTATAATTTTAGTAAAGATGAAACAAAACTTATTGGTACGAAAGTAGAAGAAAGCAATACAAATATAATGGGTAAACTAAATAAAATTGGTGTTACTTCATTAGAGGATTGGTATTATCTACAACAATCTGATTTAGACAATATGAATTTACCAGATGTAAAACCTAAAGAAAATGAATATTTTTTAGTTAAATACAATAAGCAAACTTTAGATGTAGAGGTGTTATATACAGAAGGATTTAAAGGTAGCTATACATTAACAGACATACAAACTATGGAGTAAAAAATGAAAGAAAAAGAAATAGAAATATTAAAAAAATTAAAGGAAAATGATAATTTATATTATCAAAGAGGATTTAATTATATTTGTGGAATAGATGAAGCAGGAAGAGGACCTTTAGCTGGACCTGTAGTTGTTGCAAGTGTTATAATGCCAAAAAATTCAGAAATATTAGGGATAAATGATTCTAAAAAAGTATCTGAAAAGAAAAGAGAAAAGCTTTATGATTTAATTTTAGAAGAAGCAATAAGCTATGGTATTGGAATTATAGATCAAGATAGAATTGATGAAATAAATATTTTAAATGCAACAAAAGAAGGTCTAACAAATTCATTAAAAGAGTTAAAAGTAAAACCAGATATAATTTTAGTAGATGCTTTAAATAAAATAGATACACTAGGAATACCATATGATTCTATAATAAAAGGTGATGCAAAAAGTTATGCAATTGCTGCTGCATCAATAATTGCTAAAGTTACAAGAGATAGAATAATGAGACAATGGGATGAAATTTATCCAGAGTATGGATTTGAAAAACATAAAGGATATGGCACAGCTTATCATATAAATGTAATAAAAGAAAAAGGACTTTGTCAAATACATAGAAAATCTTTCACTAAAAATTTTATATAAAAAAGCACTGAATTTCTTCAGTGCTTAAATGGAAGTTTTGATAAAAATAGGTTTAAATATCCAAAACAACCAATGTGATAGTGGTTAGTTGCTGTAGTTTTTAAAACCCTGTTATTAATCATTTACCAAATAATATTCTGGCTTAAACATAGTAGATGATAATATGGTTTCAAAAACTACAAAAAATCCGACTACCAATAAGAGTATTAATCCAATTGTTTTTAATACTGCTTTCATAATGTTACCTCCTTGAAGTATAGTTTAGCAAAAAAATTATAACATAAAAATTAAATAATAACAAGTATTGGAAGTGTTAAAATGAATATTTTAGATATAATAGCTAAAAAAAGAGATGGTAAAGCTTTAAACAAAGAAGAAATAGAATATTTTATAAATTCATATACAAAAAGTGAAATAACAGATTATCAAGCTGCAGCTTTAATTATGGCAATATATATAAATGGTATGACAGATGAAGAAATTGCAAATCTAACTTTAGCAATGGCTCATTCTGGAGAAATCTTAGATTTATCAAAATTTGGACAAAATGTTATAGATAAGCATAGTACAGGAGGAGTAGGAGATAAGGTATCTATAGTTTTACTTCCAATAATAGCATCACTGGGAATACCTGTTGCTAAAATGTCTGGAAGAGGATTAGGATTTACTGGAGGTACTGCTGATAAATTAGAATCAATACCAGGATATAATACAAATATAGATATAAACAAATTTATACAAAATGTGGAAAACATAGGCATAAGTATGATAACTCAGACATCTAATTTGGCTCCAGCTGATAAAAAAATATATGCACTTCGTGATACAATTTCTTGTGTTGAAAGTATACCACTTATTGCATCAAGTATAATGAGTAAAAAAATTGCAGCAGGAGCAAATAAAATAGTATTAGATGTAACTGTTGGAAAAGGTGCATTTATGAAGACAAAAGAAGATGCAATATTGTTATCAAAACAAATGATAAGAATAGGAAAATTAACAAACAGAGAAACAGTATGTATACTAACAAACATGGATGAACCAGTAGGATATGCAGTTGGAAATTCTCTAGAAATAATAGAGTCAATAAGATTTTTAAAAGGTGATATGCCAGAGGATTTAAAAAAAGTAGTTTTAGAATTAGGAAGCTATATGATAAAACTTTCAGGAAAAGGAAATGATATAGAAGAAAATAAAAATAAAATTTTAGAAAATATAAAAAATGGAAAAGCATATGAAAAATTCTTAGAATTGGTAAAAAATCAAGGAGGAGATATCTCTTACATAGAAAATATAGAAAAATTTAAAAAAGCAAAAGAAATTATTCCAGTATATGCCATAGAAGAAGGATATATTAAGCAAATAAATGCACAAGACATTGGAAGATTTGCATGTGATTTAGGTGCAGGAAGAATAAAAAAAGAAGACGAAATAGAAAAAGAAGTAGGAGTAGTGTTAAATAAAAAAGTTTCAGACAAAGTAAAAAAAGGAGATATATTAGCATATATACATTCTAATAAAAACATTAAAGAAGACGAATATAATAAATTTTTAAATATATTTAAAATATGTAAAGAAAAACCTAATATCCAAGATGTAATAATAGATGTTATTTATTAAAATGTATGGATATAATTACAAAAAAATTATTTATTAAAATTATTGAAAAGACTAATTAGTATGGTATAATATATATTAGGTTAATACTTTAGGGAGGTTATATTATGAAAAAAAACAAAGAGAAAATTGAGGAAACAAAGAAAAGTAAACATATAGATAAAAGTACTATTTTTATAAAAGGTATGGCATTGTTCTTAGCAGTATTAATGGTAGTAGGTACATGTTCAACAATTATATTTGCATTACTTTTTGCATAAACAAATGAAAAAAAGAAGGTATATAATATGATAGATTTTAATAATATAATTACTAATATTTATGAACAAAATATATTAGCATATATTAATTCTTTAAGACAATATCCTATAAAATTAGTAACTTTAATATTAGACATAGTAATAGTAGTATTTCTAGGATATCAATTACTAAAAATTGTAAAGGATTCAAGAGCTTGGCAATTAGTAAAAGGAATAGCACTTTTAATAGTTGCAACTGCACTTAGTTCTCTTCTTAATTTACACATATTAAATTATATATTATCTGCACTAATGAATTGGGGTATTATTTTAATATTTATAATTTTCCAACCAGAATTAAGAAGGGCATTAGAACAATTAGGAACAAATAAATTTACTAGATTTTTTGGAATAGATAAAGATATTGCAACAAAAACAAAAGAAGATATTTATAAAATAGTAATAGCTGCCACAGAACTTGCTAAACAAAAAGTAGGAGCATTAATTGTAATTGAAAGAGATATACAAATAAAAGATATTGTATCAACAGGAGTAGTTATAGACTCACAAATATCTCCACAATTATTAGTTAATATATTTGTTCCAAAAACTCCATTACATGATGGTGCTGTTGTTATAAGTAATAATAAGATAGCTGCAGCTGCTTGTATGCTTCCACTTGCTAGTGATAAAGATATTGCAAAAGAATTAGGAACAAGACATAGAGCTGCAATAGGTATATCTAAAGAATCTGATAGTATTGCAGTTGTTGTATCTGAAGAAACAGGTAAAATATCTGTTGCAAAAGATGGAACATTAATAGCAGATGTAAAAGAAGACGCTCTTAAAAAAATATTAATAAATAATATTGTATCTAAGAGATTATATGATGAAAATTTAAAAAGAAAAGAAAGATTTAAAAATATAAAAGAATATTTAAGAAACAAAAAACAAAAGGATAAATCTAAAGAAAATACAGATGAAGAAAGTAAATAATATAAGTAGACTGTTCCAATTTATTTGGTACAGTTCTATTTTTAAATAGGAGTATAAAAATGAGAAATATAAAATTAACGATTGAATATGATGGAAAAGATTTCAATGGCTGGCAAAAGCAACCTAATAAATTAAATATACAAGGAACTATAGAAAAGGCAATTGAAGAAATAACAGGAAAAGAAGTTGAATTACTTGCATCAGGAAGAACAGATGCAGGAGTTCATGCTTTTGGACAAGTTGCTAATTTTAAAACAGAATCAAATATACCGATAGATAAATTAGTAATAGCAATTAATTCAAAACTAAAAAAATCAATAGTAATAAAAAAAGCAGAAGAAGTAGATGAAAAGTTTCATAGTAGATTAAGTTGTAAACAAAAAACATATAGATATGTTATAAATAATTCTGAATATCCTTCAGCAATATATAGAAACCTTGAATGTCATATTCCTTTTAAGTTAAATGTAGATAAAATGAAAGAAGCTATAAAATACTTTGAAGGAGAACATGATTTTAAAGCATTCAAAGCAAGTGGAACAAGTAGTAAAAGTAGTATAAGGAAAATATATAAAGCAGATGTGTATAGTAAAAATGATAGAATATATATAGAACTTACAGGCAACGGATTTTTGTATAATATGGTAAGAATTATTGCAGGTACTTTAGTAGAAGTAGGAGAAGGAAAAATAGAACCTAAAGAAATTGAAAATATAATAAATCAGAAAAAAAGAGAAAATGCAGGAAAAACACTTCCTCCTCAAGGACTATTTTTATTAGATGTAAAATATGATTAGTATAGTAACATAAAAAAATAAAGTGCATAAAATATAAGTAAATTATTAATAAAGGAGATAAAGCCTATGAATATTTTACTTTTAGCTTTTGCAATTCCTCTAGCTACTATATTACTATCTATTGTATTACAAAAAGTTTTAAGAAATCCTTTTTTAGTAGCTGCTACAATTTTTTCAATATTGTTAATATTAACATTTACAGTAGTTGAAGAAGAATTTAGAATTTATGCACTAGTTTTAACAATAGCATATACATTACTAAGCTTTATAACTGCATATATAGTAAGATTTATTTGTGAATTTAAAAATTGTAGATGCAATAATTTAGTAAATACAACATCTGCAAATCAAGCAGTAACAGATAATAATACATCAAATGATAATGGATGTGGATGTAATACATCAAATTCACAAACAGTTTCACTTAGTGCTAATATAACTCCTGATACTATAAATAATGGTACAACAGGAAGCTTTAGAGGTCGTTATAGAAGAGGATGTAGATAATTTATAAAATAATAAATACCTTAATATAAATTTATATTAAGGTATTATTATTGAAAAAAATTAAAATATGTGTTATTATATTTCTCGTAAAAAATAAATAGGAGAAAGTAAATGTTAGAAGTTGTACAAGAAACATTAATAGATTCAATAAAATTATTACCATTTTTATTTATTACATATTTAATAATGGAATATATTGAACATAAAATAAGCGAAAAAACTAAAGAGACTATAAAAAAATCTGGAAAATTTGGTCCACTAATAGGAAGTATTTTAGGAATATTTCCACAATGTGGATTTTCAGTATCAGCTACAAACTTATATGCTGCAAGAGTAATCACATTAGGTACATTAATATCAATATATTTAACTACATCAGATGAAATGTTACCTATATTAATATCAGAAACTGTTCCAATTCAAACTATCATTAAAATACTGTTAGTTAAATTAGTTGTAGGTATAATAGCTGGATTTATAATTGATTTTGTTATTAATATAATAAATAAAAACAAAAATAAAATTGAAGAAAACAAAATAGATGATATTTGTAAGCATGATCATTGCCATTGTGAAAATGGAATAGTATTATCATCTGTTAAGCATACATTAAATATATTTTTATTTATAGTTATAATAACTTTTATAATTAATATAGTTATTTATTTTATAGGAGAAGAAAATTTAGCTTTATTTATATCAAATAAACCAATACTTGCTCCAATGTTTGCAGGCTTATTAGGATTAATACCAAATTGTGCATCTTCAGTCATATTAACAAAATTATATTTAGAAAATGTTATAAATGTATCTGCAATGCTAGCAGGATTATTTGTAGGGGCAGGAGTTGGACTTGCAGTATTATTTAAAACAAATAATAATATAAAAGAAAATATAAAAATTGTTTTAATATTATATTTTATTGGAACATTTATGGGAATAGCTTTAGAACTATTAGGTTTTGTAATATAAGAGATAGAAAATAAAAAATAAGAAATCAATATTTTATAATTGATTTCTTATTTTTTATTAATTTGATTTTTTATTTTTAAAATCAAATGTTATTGCATCTTCGTTGTCAAATAAAAATGTTGAATCTGTATCATCTGTTTGAACTGGATTAATTTCATTTATATCATCATCAAAAGTAATATTTTTTGGATTAAATTTATTTTTCTTATCATCTGTTGAAACATTTGTAGAACTTATATTAAATCTTGAAAAATCATAAGATTTAGAATTTTGTTCTTCTTTATATTTAGCATCCATAAAGTTAAGCATTCCTTCACCAACTAAATTCTTTCCAGATTCAAGTTTGATTTTATATACACACATTTTAAATCTAAGAGCTGCTAATTTTCCAGGATCAAAATTTTTAACCCATTGCCATTTTATATTTGCATATTTTGGATCATATTCCAATTTTTCCATATCCATTGAATTTTGATAAGTCCACTCTCTTTTAGTACCAAGTTCATCAGACCACCATTGTAATTCTTCAGGAGTAGAATTACCTGTAAGTATTTTATTTGCACAATTTGCAAGTATTGTTGATTTATAATTGTATTTTGATGTTCCTATTTCTAATTGTGTTAAGCTTTGTATTGATATTACTGTTCCAACACGATATTTACGATACATTGTAAATATTGGTTCAGTAGATTTTGATATAAAATCTGAAAATTCATCTATATACAAAAATTGTGGGATCCTAGTTTTCTCATTACCAGGTCTTCTTAGTACTGAATTTTGCATAGCAAGTAAGAAGAAATTACCAAATGCCTTATGAGTTGAACCACCTAAATCTCCTCTTCTTGTACATACAAATGTTACATCACCATTTTTAATTGAATCATCAAAGTTTATATTATTGTGTCTATTACATAGAACATTTTTTACACCAGGAGCTCTTAATAAGTTATCTATTTGTGTTACTGCAGAATAAACATATTTTTCAGTATCTTGTCTACCTTTACCATCTTTATAGAAGTTATTTTTAAAGTAAGATAATTGAATACTATATTTTTGTGCTAAATCTTCATCTGTTTTTAATATTTCACACATTTTTTCTACTAAATCAAAATTTGTAAGCATTTTTAACATATCTTCTAAGTTAGGTAATGCACCATCATTTAATCTAGGATACATTTCTTTTAATAATATTGATAGATTTTCAATTGCTTGAATTGTAAGATCTTCTTTATATGCTTCTTCTATTTCTTCATGAGCATCATTATACATACCTTTAATAACAGAAGATATTGTTATAGCAATTTTTGAAGGATCATCATATACAAATGGATTTAAACCTATTGATGATGTACTTGAAGGATCTATCAAATTATATTTTACTTTGAAATTTTCACAAACATCTATCATATGAGAAATTGTTTCAAAGTCAGGAGAAAGATATGTTATTCCAAGATTTCTATATACAATATCAGATGAATCTGATAAAAGCATTTTCTTAACAAATGCTTTATATACTGTTTCTTTTCCAAATGCAGGTTTAAGCATGTTTAAATTAAAGTTTTCATTTATATATTCATTTGAATAAGGACATTCTAATGTAGCAATATTAGTTTTAAGTGCAGTGAAACCTAATTCTTTTGAAACTTCTTGGAAAAAGTGTTTTCTTTCAATATCTCTTGCCATCATAGGTTCAAATATTAATGCAGTTTTTCCAGTACCTGATCCACCACAAACTAATAATGATTGAAATCTATTTTTCTCTGAAAGAATAATATTTTTGTTAGTTTCTTTATCTCTAAACATAAATACTTCACAAGTATATGGACCATGTCCTTCTTTTGTACTAGAAAGATTTATTCCACCATAATCCCAGATAGAACGTGTCATATCTTTACTATCGTTAACACCAAATACTATCCATTTTAATACTGGGAAAAATGTAACTAATGGTAAATATAATGCTATTGATGTAAATGCAGGTTTTATTAAATCAGAAAAGTTTGTTACTAAATCAACATAGTTTGGAACTGATAAAAAAAGTAACCAACAAGATTGATTTAACCATTGAACAAACATTGAAAGTGCAATTACATATAATCCTATTACATATGTAAAAAATAATGTAACTTTTACATTTTTTGCTTTTGCAAATGCTGAAGGACCAGAAAATAAAAATGCAAATACTGGACATGCTAAAGCAAAAGTATATTTTATAGGACCCCAGTATGAAACTGATACACCTGTAAATATCATTAGAAGCATTTCTACTATTCTATCTACACCAATATATATTGTTATTAATGTTAGTACAAATGTTGCAAATGTATTTCTATCTGTATTTAATTTTTTCAAAAATTTATCTATATATTTCATAATTAGCTATCCTTTCATAAACAAAGCTATACATATATATTATCTTATAAAACTACAAAAAAAACAAGTATTTTACGCAAATTTATTAAAAATAATCTAATTATTTATATTAAAGTATTGACAAAATTTGAAATTATATATATAATATTACTCGTTACAAGAAGAAGTTATCCACTTCTCACCTTATCTTAAATGGAAAAAGGTTAGAATAAAATATTAAACAATATATATGTATTGTTTTTATTGTGGAGATGATTGATTTGTAACGAAAATCAATCTTTTTTATTTGGAGGTGTTTTATATAAAACAAGAATTACCAATTAATAATGAAATTAAAGCTAAAGAAGTTCAACTTATTAGCGATGATGGAGAAAAACTAGGAGTTATTTCTTTAAAAGAAGCATTAGATAAAGCAGATGAAAAAAATTTAGATTTAGTATTAGTTGCACCAAATGTAAATCCACCTGTTTGTAAAATAATGAACTATGGTAAATATAAATTTGAACAAGCTAAGAAAGAAAAAGAAGCTAAGAAAAAACAAAAAGTTCTAGAAATAAAGGAAATAAGAATTACTCCTAATATTGAAGAGCATGATTTTGGTTTTAAATCTAAAAATGCAAGAAAATTTTTAGAAGATGGAAATAAAGTAAAAATTACAGTTAGGTTTAGAGGTAGAGAAGTAAATAATATTAAAATGGGAGAAGATGTTTTAGATAAATTTACAGAAGCACTTGAAGATATAGCTGTAGTTGAAAAAAAGCCAAAATTAGAAGGTAGAAATATGTTTATTATGCTATCTAAGAAAGCTTAATATATATACAATGAATGAAAGGAGAGATGGCTTATGCCAAAATTAAAAACAAACAAAGCTGCTAAGAAAAGATATTCTATAACAGCAACAGGAAAAGTAAAAAGAACTTCAGCTAATAGAAGACATTTATTAGCAAATAAAACAAAAAGACAAAAATTATCAAGCAGAAGACCATCTGCATATGCAGATAAAAGCTGCGAAAATACAATAAAGAAATTATTACCATATGGAAACTAAAAATCAAAATTAATTAAGGAAGGTGAAATAAATGGCAAGAGTAAAAACAGCAATAACAACAAGAGCAAGACATAAAAAAGTTTTAAAACAAGCAAAAGGATACTATGGAGCAAAACATTATAGATTCAGAATGGCAAATCAAGCTGTTATGAAATCTTTATCATATGCTTATGTAGGAAGAAAAGATAAAAAGAGTAATTTTAGAAAATTATGGATAACAAGAATTAATGCAGCTGCTAGAATGAATGGTTTAACATATAGCAAATTAATAGCAGGTCTAAAAAAAGCTAATGTAACAATAAATAGAAAAATGTTAGCTGAAATTGCTGTAAGTGATCCAAAAGCATTTACAGAAGTTGCTGAAATAGCAAAAAAAGCATAAAAATATAGAGAATTTAGTAAAAATATTATCTAAATTCTCTATTTATTTTTATTGTTTTTTCATTTTAGGTTTAGAAATAAGAGATGCAATATAACCAAAGAATACTGCTGCTGCAATACCACCTGCAGATGCTTTTACACCACCTGTAAATGCACCAACAATTCCAGATTCTTTAACTCCTTCAATTGCACCTTTAGCCAAGTTATTTCCAAATCCTGTTAAAGGTACAGTTGCTCCAGCTCCTGCAAAGTCTACTAGATATTGATATATACCTAATCCACCAAGTATAGCTCCTGTTGTTACAAACAAAACTAAAATTCTTGCTGGAGTTAATTTTGTTTTATCTATTAAAATTTGTCCTATTACACAAATTAGACCACCAACTACAAAACATTTTAAAAGTTGCATCCAATCAAAACTTTGTAAAAATTCCATATTAACACCTCTTTATAATTCAATACTTATTGCATGTGCTATTCCAGGAATAGATTCACCTTGTTGATTACTTGTTGAATTTGTTAAAGCACCAGTTGCAATAAGTAAGATTCTTTTTAATTTTTTAGCTTTCAATTGTTTAAACAGATATCCTGAAAATACGCTTCCACAACATCCACAACCACTTCCGCCTGCATGAGTATCTTGTTTTTCTTTATCAAAAATCATTACACCACAATCATTATAATTTGATTTTATATTATAACCATCAGCTAGCATTAAATCTATTAATATTTCTTTTCCTATATAACCTAAATCTCCTGTAATTATAGCATCGTAATAACTTGGCTTTCTTCCTGTATCTTTGAAATGTGTCATTAAAGTATCAAATGCAGCAGGTGCCATAGCAGCTCCCATGTTATTTGCATCTTTAATTCCCATATCTACTATTTTTCCAGGAGTTATATGAGTTATAAATGGTCCTGTACCAGATTTAGAAATAATAGCAGCACCTGCACCAGTTACAGTCCATTGAGCAGTAGGAGTTCTTTGATTACCTAATTCTAAAGGAAATCTGAATTGTTTTTCAGCACTACAGAAGTGACTAGAAGAAGCACAAATAGCATGTTCTATTCCTGATTCTACAAAAACTGATGCTAAACTCATACCTTCAACAAATGTAGAGCATGCTCCAAATATTCCAAAAAAAGGAATATTAAGTTCTCTTAAACCAAAACTTGATGAAATACATTGATTTAATAAATCACCAGCAAAACAATAATCTATTTTATCAGAAGGAATGCCAGATTTTGATATTAAAGTATTTACAGTTTCTTTAATAATTTTACTTTCTGCTTTTTCCCAGCTATCTTCACCCCAAAATTCATCTTCTAAACATTGATCAAAATATTTAGCAAGAGGACCATCTGATTCTTTTGGACCAACTATACAAGCAGTTTGAGAAATTGTAGGTGGATTATCAAATTTTATAGTTTGTTTACCTATTTTTTGCATAAAATCATCTCCTTAAATAAATTAAACTAAAGTGATTGATTGACTATTGAATATCAAATAAACTAGTCCAACTATTATAGAAGCAGAAATACCAAAAACTAAAACTGGTCCTGCAACTGTAAACATTTTTCCACCAACACCCATAACATATCCTTCAGATTTATATTCCATAGCTGGAGCAACTATTGAGTTTGCAAAGCCTGTTATAGGAATTAAAGAACCTGCTCCTGCTAATTTACCTATTCTATTGAAAATATTTAATCCTGTTAAAAATGCACTTATTCCTATTAATATAATAGAAACGATGGTACCAGATGTTTGAGTATCTAATCCTCTTTGTTTACAAATAAATAAAATAACTTGTCCTATAGAACAAATTAAACCACCAACCCAAAAAGCATTAAAACAATTTTTTAAAATAGGAGAGTTTGGTGATTTTTTATCAACATAGTCTTGATATCCTTTTTTTGTATCTAATGGTTTCATAACAACCTCCTAAAACTATTTATTTCTATCTAAATCTAATATAAATCCTAAATCAATATCTACAAAATATTCAGATATTTTATCTCCATCAATAGTAGCTCTTTGCTCTAGAACTTTTATAGAAGAAATGTAATCTATAGTTTTTGATGCCTGATTTATTGTTTTAACAATAGCATCTTTCCATGAAACATTTGAAGAACCTGTTACAATTAAATGTTTTTCAATATCCATAAAATACCTCCTAAAATCTTTTAAAAATATATTTTCCTAAAAAAGAAAATTTATACAAAAAATATGGAAAAAGTTTTCTAATAATAATATAATTATTCCAAAATAATAATTTTAATATATATTTTTTGAAAATATATAATTGGAGGATAAAAGTGATAGATAAACCAAGAGAGATTGCGTTAAAAACATTATATAAAATTGAAAATGAAGGAACATATTCTAATTTAGCTTTAGATGAATTAATAAAACAAAATAAAAACAGTTTAGACGAAAGAGATATTGGATTTATTTCAGAGATTGTGTATGGAACTATTTCTTGGAAATTAACAATAGATGAATTAATAAAAAAATATTCAAATATAAAAATGAAAAAAATATCTTTATGGATTTTAAACATACTAAGATTAGGAATATATCAAATAATATTTCTAGATAAAATTCCTAAATCAGCAGCTGTAAATGAAAGTGTAAATTTAGCTAAAAGATATGGACATAAAGGAAGTAGTAATTTTGTAAATGCAATACTTAGAAAAGTAAATAAAGAAGATATAGAAGAATTTAAAAACATTAAAGATCCAGTAGAAAGAATTTCAAAAACAACTTCAACACCTAAATGGATTATAGAAGAACTATTATTAGAAAAAAATGAAAAAGAAGTACAAGAAATTTGTACAAGCTTCAATATAAAACCTAAAATAACAATTAGAGTAAATACATTAAAAACAACAAAACAAGAGTTAAAAGAAAAATTAAATCAAAAAAATATAAAATATGAAGATGGAGACTTAGAAAATTTTCTTATTTTAGATGGACTTAAAAATATAGAAAAATTAGATTTATTTAAAAATGGATATTTTACTATTCAAGATGAATCAGCAGGACTTGCATCTATTGTATTAAATCCAAAAGAAAATGAGAAAGTTTTAGATAGTTGTAGTGCTCCAGGTGGAAAAACTACTCATATAGCAGAGCTTATGAAAAATAAAGGGGAAATTAGTGCTTGGGACATATATGATCATAGAATAGAGTTAATAAAACAAAATGCGAAAAGATTAGATATAAAAATAATCGAAACAAAAATTAAAGATGCAACAATTTTTGATGAAAAATATTTAGAAAAATTTGATAAAATTTTGTTAGATGTACCATGTTTAGGAATCGGTGTAATAAAGAGGAAACCTGACATAAAATGGCAACGAGAAAAAGAAAATTTAGATGAAATTACTAAAATACAAATGAAGATTATAGAAAATTGCTCAAAATATTTAAAAAAAGGAGGACAATTGGTATATTCTACATGTAGTATTATGCAAAAGGAAAACCAAAATATTATTGATGAGTTTTTAAATAAAAATCCAAATTTTGAAATATGTGATTATAGTAAAATTAAAAATTCTAAGATAGATAAATATTTAGTAGATAGAAAATATATAAAAATATATCCTAACAATATAAATGATGGCTTTTTTATATGCAAATTATACAAAAAAAATTAAATATTACAATTACATTACATTTTCTTTACAGTTTAGTTAAATGTATTGACTTTTAAGTAAATAAATATAAAATTATAGCAGACAAAAGTTATGAAAATTTTACAAAAATATGAAAAAAGAGACAAAATATAAAGTAAATTCAAGTATTGTTTTAAAACTTTTGTTAATGATATTAATATAAAAACTGTAAAAGGAGAAGATAATGGCTGAGTGTCTAGGATTATATATAGAAGAGAATATAATTAAATATGCCAAAGTTTCAAAAGAACGTGATAATATTAAAGTTGAATCTTTTGGAATTAAATTTTATGAAAATTTAGCTGAAGCAATAAATCAAGTTATAGAAGAGACATATAGCTACAAGACTCCTATAAGTATAAACTTATCAGATGAAATGTATAATTACTTTAATATGTTTTCTTTATTATCTAAAAAAGATTTACAAAAAGCAATAGAAGTAGAATTTGAGTCTTATTGTACAGAAAAAGGATACAATCCAAATGTTTTTGAAACTAGATATGCTTTAGTAAATAACATAGAAGATGATGAAAAGATAAAAGTAATTCACGTTTCTGCAAACAAAATGGAAATAAATAAAAAGCTACAAGATTTTTCAAAATATAGACTAACAACTATTTCACCTATATCTATGGCTATTTCTAATATAGCTGATGTACAACCTAAACAAAATGCAATAATAGTTAATATAGAAGATAAAACAAGAATCACAACTATAATGGATGAGAAAATTTATAGTGTTGAAACTATAGATGAAGGTAGTGAAGAAATTTTAAGAAAGATAAATTTAAAAGAAAATTCTTTCTCTAAAACTTATGAAATTTGTAAAAATACAACTATATATACAGCTGAAGGAAAAGAATTAGGAGAAGATACACAAGGACATTTAGAAGATATAATGCCTACATTATATAATATAGTTGGAAAAGTACAAAAAATTATTAATGAAAATGTAGAAAGAATAGATGTAGTGTATATTACAGGTACAGCTGCTATAATAAACAATATTGATTTATATTTCCAAGAATATTTATCTGAAGTTAAATGTGAAATTTTAAAACCTTACTTTTTGAAAAAATTAATTAAAGAAACAAATATAAAAGATTATATAGAAGTTAACTCAGCAATAGCTTTAGGATTACAAGGACTTGGCCAAGGCGTTGAAGGAATGAACTTTAAGAAAAATACACTTACAGATAAAATAAACAATTTAACTTCAAAAAAGGAAAATCCAAAAGATAAAGGAAAACCAAAAAAGAAGAGTAGAATCCAACTTAACTTTGACTTTAGTCAAAAATTAGATGGTGTTGAATATAACCTTCTTAGAACTGCAATTGGAATTATTATATTTATATTTGCATTTGCTGGATTTTCAAGTTTACTATGTAATCAAATTGAAAACAAGCAAAATGAAGTAACAACTTTAATTGCTAATACGAATTCACAAATAAGTCTTGTAAAAAATGATACAAGTGAAATAAAGAAAAGAAAAAATGAATATACAACTTTAATTCAAAACTTACAAGAATTATCTGATAGATTAAATGATAGAAACAGAAACAGAAATGCAATACCAAATTTATTATATGAAATTATGTCGATAATTCCAAAAGATGTACAAATTACATCTATATCAAATGAAAGCAATAGACATATTGTTATAACCACAGAAGCTGAAAAATATGAACAAATAGGATATTTTAAAGCAAAAATATCAACAGCAGGAATTTTAACAGATGTAATATCAAATAGTGGTGTTAAACAAGATGAAATTATTAAAGTTACAATAGAAGGAGATTTGCCATGAGAAAATTATTAATATCTGTTTTGATAATTATATTATTAGTAATAGCTATATATATGTGCTATAGTGGAATAACTTTATTAAGATTTAGAGTTTCTGGTATAAAAGAAATAGAACAATTTAACGATGAATTAGATGGTCAAATTTTAGTTGCATCAAAATTAGTAAGTAATGATTATCCAACAGAACTATCAAATTTAAGTAAAAGTTTAAAAGAATTAAAGACAGAAAAAGAAAATTACAACAATTTAGTAAATATAAGTACAGATGAACAAGTTGAAAATGCTACTAAGTTCGAAAAATATGATATAGAATTTTTATGGACTAAAATAGGTAACCACGCTAAAAAAGAAGGCGTTACTATGAAAATGGATCTTAGTGCTAGCAATATTGGTA
The DNA here is from genome assembly GCA_947627935.1 of uncultured Clostridia bacterium. Lineage (GTDB taxonomy): Bacteria > Bacillota > Clostridia > TANB77 > CAG-508 > CAG-269. Next base: position 49,350 of record CANQXY010000007.1, read on the forward strand.
CAAAAGGTATGTATAATTTAAATTTCACAGTTAAAGGACAATATTTAGGTATAGCAGATTTTATCCATGACATAGAAAATGATTCTAGATTAGGATTTAAAATAGAAAACTTTAAATTATTACCAGGAGAAAGCGAAAGCAAAGAAGGAGAAAAAGATACAAACACATTAGTTGGAACGTTTATTTGTAAAGATATTAGCATTAATATAGATGCTGCAAATGTAAATTATCAGACACAACAGCAACCTCAACCAGATGATGATGTAGATGTAGATACAAATACAAATACAACAAATAGTACAAATAGTACAAATACAACAAATACTGATGCTACAAATAATAGTAATACAAATTCAACAAACACTGTTGAATAGAAAGGAAGATAAAATGGCTAAAACAATTATAAGAGAAACAATAATTATATTATTATTGTGTTTGGCAATAATATTAGTATTAGGTGTAGTTTTATATAATTATGTGCCTACAAATAAAATAGTGCCATCAGAAGTTTCATACACTCAAACAGAAGAAGTAAATAAAGCCATTAAAGAATCTGTTTCTGCTGATAATACACAAGTAATATTGTCATATGAAATAGATGAAACAGATTTGGATAATTATGAAAAGAATAGAGCTTATCAACCAGGAAAAACAAATCCATTTTCTTCAATAAAAGAAGATACAGATAGTGGAGAAAGCAGCAATAGTGGAAGTAGTAATAGTGAAAGCAATAATAGCGGAAGCAGTAATAGTGGAAACAGTGATAAACAAAATAGCTCTACGAAAGATAATACAGAAAATACAAATGACAATAATTCTAAAGAAGATAAATCAAATGAAAATGGAACACTATTTCCTGATAAAGGGACAAAATAGTTAGTAAAAAAGGATGTAAAAATTAATTTAAGGTTAGGTTATATTTATTTAAATAAATATATACAAAAGAAAATTTTTAAAAGGAGGGAAATTTATGTTAAAAGAACAAAAAGGTATTACATTAGTTGCTTTAGTAATAACAATAATTGTGTTATTAATATTAGCAGGTGTATCAATAGCAATGCTTACAGGTGAAAACGGAATATTAAAAAGATCAACAGAAGCTGCTGCTGAATCACTAATAGCAGAAGATAAAGAAGCTGCTGCGTTAGATTTAAATGCTGCATATACAGCATATATGCAAGCTAAATATGTAGACACACCAGATTCAGAATTAGGTACTTTTTCAGCATGGTTAACTACTAATTCAGGAACTTACATGCAAGACAGTGAACACTACTCATATGAAGCCGGAGTAATAACAACAAAACATGAAAACAAAGATGGAAAAACAGAATCAGCTACAGTTGATGCTAATGGTGGAATTACTTCTGCTGGATGGAACGTAGCAGAATAATATAAAAATAATTAGGAGGAAAAATTATGTTAAAAGAACAAAAAGGTATTACATTAGTTGCTTTAGTAATAACAATAATTGTGTTATTAATATTAGCAGGTGTATCAATAGCAATGCTTACAGGTGAAAACGGAATATTAAAAAGATCAACAGAAGCTGCTGATGAATCAAAAATAGCAGAAGATAGAGAAGCTGCTGCATTAGATTTAAATGCTGCATATACAGCATACATGCAAGAAAAATATGTAGATAATAAAACAGTAGGAGATTTTAAAACATGGTTAAATGGAAAAACAGATGAATTTATGAAAGATACTACACATTACACATATGAAGAAGGAAAAATAACAACAAAAAATAAAAATAAAGAAGGAAAACAAGAAGAAGCTAATGTACAAAATAATGGTGGTATAGATGAGTGGCAAGTAGTAAGTGCTGGTGCTTAATTCTATAAATTAATATAAGGGCATATGCATATATATGTATATGCCTAAATTTCTATAAAGGGTATGAAATATAATGAATGTAATATTATATATAATGATATTTTTAATTGGAATAATGTTTGGTAGCTTTTATACCTTAGCAACATATAGAATACCAAAGAAACAAGATATAACACACACACATAGTTATTGCCCTAATTGTAATGCAAAATTAGGTTTTTTTGAGTTGATTCCAATTTTAAGTTATATATTTTTAGGAGGAAAGTGTAAACATTGTAAACAAAAAATAAGTCCTAGATATATAATTTTTGAAGTAATATCAGGAATTACATTTTTATTATTTGCTATAGCCTTAAATTTAAATATAAATAGTAGTGTTATGAATTTTATATATTTTATATTTATTTGTTTATATTTAACATTTATATTTTTAATAGGTGGAATTGACAAAGAAAAAAAATATATTGAAAAATCAGTACTACTATATGGAGCTGTAATATCTATTTTATATATGATATATCTATATGTAATAGAGCATAGTAGTATATATAGATATATTATATATCTAATATTATTCTTAGTATTTTATATAATAGAGCACTTTTTACAAAAGAAATGGTCATATACAAATTGTATATTAATGTTACTTTCTATCATGGTAATTTTTACAGGAGAATATGTTGTAATAAATACAATAATTATAACTTTACTTGCAATTAGTATATGTTTATTAATTAATAAGTTTAAAAACAGAAAAAATAATAAAATTGAAACAAAAATCAATGATATTCCTTTTGGATACTTCTTAACTATTTCAAACATTATTATGTTTTTATTAATAACATTTATAATTTCTTAAAATAAAAGGAGAATAATATGAATCTTAGAAAAAATGGTGGATTTACTGGAATAGATATATCAGTAGCATTAATTATTTTAATATTATCTGTTGGAACAATTACTACTATTATTTATAATTTTGAAGTACAATCAAAAGCTGTAGAAAGAAAATCAGAAGCTTCATCAATGATAATAGATATATTAGAATATGCAAAAACGAGCAATTTTGAAGATGTAAATGAAGAGTATTTAAATCAATATAAAGATCAAAACTATGCGGACAAGCAAGGATATAATATAACAATTAAGTGTATAAATGATGTAGATGAATTGAAAATTGAAAATAAAAGTGAAGATACAATAGCAAAGAAAGTAAATGTTAGTGTTAAATATTTAGTAGGAAAAAATGAACAAAATTTAGAAATATATACATGGATAGTAAATAATTAAAGGAGTTATAATGAAATCAGAAAAAGGTATAACCTTATCATCATTAATTATATATGTAATAGTAATGGTAGTTGTGGTAGGTATAATTGCTGTTATGACAAAATATTTTTATGGCAATATTAATAAATTAGAAAACACTACAACTTCATTAGGGGAAACTACTAGATTAAATACATTTATTTCTGAAGAAATAAATAAATCCTCAAACCAAATAGCATATTGTTCAGAAGATGGTAGTTTTGTAGTATTTTATGATGATAACAATAAAGATGAAGAAAACGGTGAAAATGGATATACACAATATACATTTAAAAATGGATCAATATATTTAAATAAAATCAAGATATGTAAAAATATAGAAGATTGTAAATTCGAAGATGTAAGTGATGAAAATAATTATAAATTAAAAATAACATTAACGATTGATGGAAATGAGAGACAAACAACATATAAATTAAAATCTGCTAAATAAATACAAAAATAGTAAATTTATGTAATTTGCAAAAAATCAACATTTAAGTAGAAAATTAAAGTATAATTAAATTAGAAATAAATATAGAAAGGAAGAAATAATATGGATGTAAGAAGAAGACAACCAATAGGAGTAGAATTAGTTAGAAGAGGGATTGTTAGCGAATCTGATATAGACCAAGCTTTAGAGTATCAAAGAAAGCATCCAACAATGAGATTAGGAGATATATTATATGTATTAAAAGTTTGTGATCCAGAAACGTTAATAAGTGCTATAGGAGAAATATTAGGGGAAAAAGGTATTATATTAAAACCTTATGATTTAAAAGTTAATATTACAGATTATATATCTTTAGAAGTAGCTAAGAGTAACAAAGTTATACCATTTGAATTAGAAAATGGAAAGATAAAAGTTTGTTTTTCAGAAACTATAAATAATAAAAGTATGGAAACTGTAAGATTGCTTATGTTAAATAAGGGATTAATAATGGAATCTTATATTACTTTTGAAAGTGACATACAAAAATATTTAAAATCTGCAGAAGGATCTGCATCAGAAAATTTAGAATTATCAAATCAAGGTAACTCTATTACTGAATTAATAGATAATATAATAAAAACAGGTATGGAAAAAAGAGCAAGTGATATTCATATAGAGCCTATGGAAAATTTTGTTAGAATTAGATATAGAATAGACGGAGAATTATTTAATGCAGCTGAAGTTTCAAAAGATAAACAACTACAAATGATAGGAAGATTAAAAGCAATTTCTAATATGCATCAAGAAAAACAAGATTCACAAGATGGTAGAATTTTATTATATGAAGATTATAACATACGTGTATCTTCTCAAAAAAATGTATATGGAGAAAAATTTGTTTTAAGATTATTAAAAAAAGATTCAGATATAAAAAATATTTTTGAATTAGGATTTCCAGGAGAACAAGATAAATTAAAAAGAAGTATTAATAAGAAAAATAGTATGACAATAATGGCTGCACCAACTGGAGAAGGTAAGACAACTACATTGTATAGTATTATCGATTATTTAAATAAACCAGAAATAAATATTACAACAATAGAAGATCCTGTTGAGATAAGAATTGATGGATTAAATCAAATAGAAATTGATAAAAAAATAACATTTTCAGAATCATTAAGAACAGTATTAAGACAAGATCCAGATATAATTTTAGTTGGAGAAATAAGAGATAAAGAAACAGCAGAAATAGCAGTACAAGCAGGACAAACTGGACATTATGTATTGTCTACAATACATACAATAAACAGTGTAGAAGTTATAACAAGATTAAGAAAAATGGGATTATCAGATTATGATATTGCAAGTACATTAGCTACTACAATTTCACAAAGATTAGTAAGAAAATTATGTCCTCATTGTAAAAAAGAAAGAAAATTCACAAAAGAAGAAATTGATATTATAAAAAAGATAGGTAAACAATATAATAAAGAATTTGACTTAAAAGATGAAATTACTTATGATGCTATAGGTTGTAAAGAATGTAACAATACTGGATATCTTGACAGAATGGGTATTTTTGAAATATTAGATATAACAGATGATATTAAAGAATTAATAATGAATGGTGCATCAAGTATAGAAATAAGAAGAAGAGCATTAGAAGAAAATTATGAACCACTAATTATTGATGGAATTTCTAAAGTAATAGATGGAAAAACTAATTTAGCTGAACTAAATAAAAAATTATTAATATATTAAAATATTTTATACGGAGGAAGAAACATGGTTGATATGAACAAAATATTAGATGAAGCAATTAAAAGAGATGCTTCAGATGTACATTTAATTTGTACTAATAAACCAATACTTAGAATATCAAGAGAATTAGTAACACTTGAAGATATGGATGTATTAACTGAAGAAGATATGACAGATATATATGACTTTTTAGTTAGAGGAAATGTAGATTCAGATGAGGTATACAAAGAAACAAGAAGGCTTGATACTTCATATGAGTATAAAGGAATAAGATTAAGAGTAAATATTTCATTATCTGATAATATACCACTTTGTACATTAAGACTTATAAAAAACGAATTACCAACTTACGAGTCATTAGGTGTACCTGATATAGTAAGAAGAATGACATATCAACCACAAGGATTAATGTTAGTTACTGGAAAAACAAATTCAGGTAAAACAACTACTTTAAATGCATTAATAAATGATATTAATGAAAAACAAAATAAAAAAATACTAACATTAGAAAATCCTATAGAATATAAACATCATTCTAAAAAGTCTTTAATAGTTCAAAAAGAAGTTGGAAAAGGAAAAGATATTCTTACATTTAGTGATGGTGTTAAAAACTCACTTAGAGAAGACTGTGATATATTAGTAATAGGAGAAATTAGAGACAAGATAACTATGGAAGCTGCTATAGAAATGGCAGAATCAGGACATTTAGTAATTCGGAACTTTGCATACTAAATCTTGTGCAGAAACAATAGATAGAATGATTAACTTTTATGAAGTTAGAGATCAAGCAAGTATAAAATATTTATTATCTTCTGTTTTAAAACTAGTTATATCACAAAGACTATTAAAAGGACTTGATGGAAAATTAGTTTTAGTACCAGAGGTAATGGTAGTAGATAATATTGTATCAGGTATAATAAGAAAAGAAAAAATAAGTGTATCAGAAATAGAAGATGCAATACAAAGTAATCTAGAAAAAGGAAGTATAGGATTAATAAATTCTATTGCTAAATTATTTGTAGATGATAAAATCACATTAGAGCAGGCAAAATCTCAAATAGAAGAGAAAAACTTAGAAACTTTAAATAGGACTATAATGCAATTAAAGATAAAAAAAGGACAATAAAATTTAAGATGGAGGAAAAAAGCTATGCCAATATATATATATAGAGCTGTAACATCAAGTGGGCAAATTGTAAGAAATAGAGTAGAAGAATCAAGCAAACAAACTTTAATAAAAAAACTTAAACATAATAATATTACTCCTATTTCTATTGAACAAATAGCATATAAAAGTAAGCAAAAAAGAACACATAAGAAAAATGTTACAGACATACAAGAAATAATGAAAAATGTAAATACGACAACTGTTGGTAGAAGTAAAGCAAAAACTTTATCAGCTAAAGAAAAAGTAAATCTTTATTTAGCTAAATCAGAACCAATAACATCTAGAGATCTAGTTATATTTACTCAAAACTTTTATTTATTGAAAAAAGCTAACTTTAATAATATACATGCATTGAGTACTATAATTGATAGTACTGAAAATGTATCTTTAAAAGGAATTTTGGAAGATATATTAGCAGGTGTTGAAGCTGGTGAAAACATGTACACAACAATGGAGTATTATTCTAATGTATTTCCATATATATATATAAATATGATAAAAGTTGGAGAATTATCAGGATCACTTGAAAACTCATTAAAACAAGCTGTAAAATACTTAGATGATAGTGAAAGAATAAATACAAAATTAAAAAATATTTTAATTCCAAATATAGTACAATTTGTTTTGTTGTTAGTAATGCTTTTAGTAGGAACACTTTTTGCAATACCTGCAATACAAAGTGTATTTGATGAATTAGGAACAAAAGATACATTACCAGCAATTACTTTATGGTTCCAATCAGTAGTAAATATGCTTATTAAATATTGGTATATTCCAGTGACCATTATTGTCGCAGCTATTGCTTCGGTAATATTCTATATAAATACACCAAAAGGAAAATATAATTTTCATTACTTTAAATATACTATGCCTATATTTGGTAAATTGATTTATTCATTAGATTTTTCAAGATTAATGAAAGCAATGCTTTTAAATCTTAAAAATGGTATGAGAATTCAAGAATCATTAGAGGTAAGTAAAAATGTAATACAAAATTACGTAATGTTATCAATTATTGAGACATCAATAAATAATGTTCTAGTCGGAGATTCATGGATTGAACCTTTTGAAAAGTCTGATTTATCATCTTCTATGATGACAGAAATGTTAAAAGTTGGTATGCAGACAGACTTAACAGAGATGATTGAAAAACTTGTAGAATATATGGACATAGATATAGATAATACTTTGAATAAAATTATGAAGACATTACCAGAAGTTGTTTATTTAATAGTTGGAATTTTACTAGTATTCTTCGTAATTGTAATATTAGTACCATGTGTTCAAGTTTATATGGGTAACTTCTTATTCTCTGCATATGGATATTAAAATAAATCTCTTAATATATTATTTATATATTAAGAGATTTTTAAATAGGAGAGTTATATTATGAAAATAGGAATAGATATAGGTGGAAGCCATATTGGAATTGGCATAGTAAATAATTTAGGTAAATTAATAGAAAAAAAAGAAGTTAGATTACTAAAAGAAAACAAAAAAGATATAGAAAAATTTATAGAAGATTTTTTAGTAGATAATATAAAAAAATTTATTTCAAAATACAATATAGAATTTATAGGTATATCATTTGCAGGTATTATAGAAAACGAAATAATATTAGAATCTTTTAATTTAGGACTTAAAAATTATAATATAATAAAAAATCTAAAAGAAAAATTACAAATTGATATTCCAATAAAAATAAAAAATGATGCACAATGTGCAATGTTAGCTGAAAAAGAATATGGAAGTTTAAAAGAAATTTCTAATGCTATATTTTTAACATTAGGAACAGGAATAGGTGGAGCTGTTATATGTAATAATGAACTTATGAAATCAGATGATCCAAAATATTTTGAATTTGGACATATAATATTAAAAGAAAATGGTATAAAATGTAATTGTGGAAAGATGGGATGCTTTGAAAGATATGCAAGCATAAAATATTTAAAAGATGTCTTAAGAGAAAAATTAAATTTAGACCAATTAACAAGTGGAAAAGAAATAATAGATATAATTAACAAAGATTATAATAATAAAATTATTATAGATATTATAGATGAATATATTGACAATTTAAGTGAAGGAATATGTATCTTATTAAGTAGATTCAAAATGGATGTTATAAGTATAGGAGGAAGTTTTGTATATTATAAAGATATCTTACTTAAAAAATTGGAAGATAAATTGTTAATAAGAATGAATAAAAAAATAAATATTAAATTAGCAAGTTTAGGAAATGACGCAGGTATGATAGGAGCAACATTATTATAAAATAAAAAAGGATAACGATAGTGAGGCTGCTGAAAAAGTAGCACAAAAAAATAGCGAATTGGAAAATAATTTTTCTAATTCGTTATTTTTTATATCAAA
>CANQXY010000008.1 GCA_947627935.1 uncultured Clostridia bacterium
AGCTATCCGCGACTCGAACGCGGGACAACTTGATTAAAAGTCAAGTGCTCTACCACCTGAGCTAATAGCCCAAATAATTGTGGAAATTCCACAACACCTTTATATATTACAATACTTTTAATTAATTGTCAATATATTTTATTAAAATTTTATTATTTTTTGTCACTAATCATTCATTTTTGCTAAAACTTCTTCAACGTCTATTCCATGTACTTGGCAAGCTTCTTCTAAAGTTTCCATTTGTGATGCTGGACAACTTAAACAGTGCATTCCTATTTCTAATAAGATTTCTGCTTTTTCTGGAGCTATTTCTAGTATTTCGCCAATTTTTGTATCTTTATTTATTTTCATAATTTTCCTCCTTTTTATAAACTCTATTTTAATATTTTATCATAAATTGTAAAAAAAGTATAGACAAAATTTAAAAAATATTATATTATGGAAAAAATTGTAAGGTGGTGAGTTTATTTCAAAATTAATTAATTTATTTTTTATATCTTTTATTATTAATCTTTTTGTAACTTTATATTCAATTTATTCTTTTTTCGAAATTAAAGTTTTTCATAATCTACAAGGTTCCAAATTAAAAATAAAAAATCAAAAAAAATAAGGAGGTTTATATATAAAAAATTTTTTAAAACGCTTTTTATTCTGTTTTATTATTTTATTAATTTCTTCATATGTATTTTTTTCTTTACTTTATCCATTATATATTTCAGATACTATAATAATTCGTTATGGTTTAAAACCTTTTGATATTTGTCAAAGAAATCCTGATTTATGGTTATATCTTAAAATAACATATATTCCTTGTTTTATTTTTTCCAATATTATTTTTAGTAATTTTATATATAATAATATTTTTAGAAAAATACATAAAAATATAAAAAAAGATTTTAAAAATAAAAAAATTCTTAATAATAATAAAATTTTAGATTCAAAAAATAATCTAAGTTTATTAATTGGATTTGATAAAGAATCAAATTCTGATATTTATGTTCCAGAATACGGATTATATCAAAACTTCTTAATAACAGGAACTATTGGCTCTGGAAAAACTAGTTCTGCAATGTATCCTTTTACAGAACAATTAATTAAATATAATTCTCTAAATCAAAATAATAAAATTGGTATGTTAATTCTTGATGTAAAAGGTAATTATTATAAACAAGTATCTAAATTTTTAAATAAATATAATTTAACAAATGATTTAGTAACAATACAATTAAATTCTGACGTAACATATAATCCATTACATAAACCTAATTTAAATGCAAGTGTTTTAAGTAATAGATTAAAAACAATTTTAACTCTCTTTTCCGAAAATAATTCAGAATCATATTGGCTTGATAAAGCAGAACAAATATTAACAGAATGTATAAAACTTTGTAGATTATATAATGATGGATATGTTACTTTTTTAGAAATTCACAAATTAATTACATACCCTAATTATTATAAAGAGAAAATAGAAAAATTAAGAGAATTATTTATTTCTTCAAAATTATCACAAAAAGATATATATGATTTAAATTCTTCTTTAGACTTTTTTGAAAAAGAATACTATTCATTAGATCAAAGAACTTTATCTATATTAAAATCAGAGATTACTAGAATTACAAATGTATTTGTTTCAGATTATGATATTTTAAATACCTTTTGTCCTAAAAAAGAAAAACTCTCTTTACTTGGTTTTTCTGAAATAATAAATCAAGGTAAAATCGTAGTTTTAAATATGAATATTGCAGAATATCGTAATTTATCAAAAATAATAGCTGCATATTTAAAATTGGATTTTCAATCAGAAATAATGTATAACCTATCTAACAATAATGTTAAAACAACAGCATTTATTTGTGATGAATATTCAGAATATGTAACAAAAAATGATTGTGAATTTTTTTCTTTAAGTAGAGAAGCAAAATGTATAAATATAGTTAGTACACAAAGCTATTCTTCTTTAAAAAATACTTTAAAAGATGATACTGCTGTAAAAGTTATATGTCAAAATTTAATAAATAAAATATGGTTTAGAACAGATGATATTTTTACCATAGAAGAAGCTCAAAAGCAATTAGGTAAAGAAGAAAAACAAAAGACTTCTTATACAATTTCAGAAAATGCAAAAGAAACAAAATTTAATTATATTACAAATACATTAAATTCAGTAAATTCAAATATATCAGAAAGTATTAATTCATATTCTCAGACGGATTTTAGATATGACACTAATTTTTTTACTCAAGATTTAGAGACATTTTCTACTATTTCATTTTTATCTAATGGAAATAATATGTTATCTCCAAAAAAATTAATAATGTATCCATATTTTTTTAATAAACTCTAAATTACTTACAATTTAAATTTATATAGGAGGATTTTTATGAAAAATAAAAAAATTTTTTATTTTATATTTACTTTATTATTTACTATTTTATTATTTTATTGTTTATCACCATGTGTATATGGTGCTGATCCAAAGCTTGTTAAAACTATAACAAAAGCTTTTGAAAAAATTAAAGAATGGGTTCTAAAAATATCTACGCCAGCTGCTGCCGTAGCAGTTGCCACAGGAATTTTTATGAAAAAGTTTAGTTTTGGAGATGAAGAAAGAATTAGAATTGGAAAAAAATTAGTTAGAAATTCACTTTTCTCATATGCTTTTATTTTAGCTATAGACTTAATCTTGGCTGCTATAGAATCTTTAATTTCATAGGATGGTGATTTATTGGAAGGAACTTCAAATACAAATATTACTAATACAATTATTGATACTATAAATACTATTTTTCAAAATCTATTTTCTTCTATAGATAATAGTCTTTATTCTGTTTTAGATGATATAACTTTTATTAATTCAGATATTTTAGATGCACCTTATTTTGATAAAATATTTGGTAGTTCATCTTCAGATGGCATATTGCTAGTTGCAAATTCTTTATTACTTGGAATTATTTTATATTTTTCTTTAAAATATTTATTTTCTAATTTAACATATTCTAATGTAGAATCTCCAAAACAATTTATTTTTAAGCTTATTATATTTGGAATTTGTATGAATTTTTCAGGTATAATTGTTGAACAATCTATAACTTTATTATCTAATATTTCGTTAGCAATACGAGGAATTGGAGAATCTCTCTTTAATACAGAAATATGTTTTTCTAACTTGATTAATAAAATAAATAATACTATATCAATTGATTCAAATTCATTAAATATTTTCTCACTTGATGGTTTAATAAAAGGGACTATTACTTTTTCTTTATTAAATTTGGTATTTTCATATTCATTAAGATATATATTGATTAAAATTTTTATTTTATTAACGCCCTTTGCTTTTCTTTCTTTATCTTTAGGAAGCACTTCATGGTTTTTTAAAGCTTGGCTTAGAAATTACTTTTCCTTATTTTTTATACAAATAATAGTGTCCATAATTTTACTAATTCTATTTTCTATGGATTATTCATCTGATAAATTAGTAATAAAATTTATATATATTGGAGGAATTTATGCATTAATAAGAGCTAATTCAATTGTAAAAGAATTTATAGGTGGTTTATCCACAAATTTATCATTAAATGTTAATAACTTTTTTAAAAAAACGTAAAGGAGGTATTTTTTGAAATTTATTTTTCCTCAAAATTATAATTTTAATAATAAAATATTTGGATTTATTGATTATTCAACTGCAATTTTAAATGTTATATGGTGTATTTTTATTTTTATAATTTTAAATATATTTTTTAATAGTTTGAATATAAAAATATTTTTATTTATAACTCTTTCTTTACCTTTAGTATTATTTAGCATTTTAGGATTTAATGGTGAAAATATAACATATTTTTTTCTTTATATATTAAAATATATTTTTAAACCTAAAATTTATTTTTTTAAAAAAGAATAAATTATAAATATACATGTTTTAATATAGTTTATACAACTTTTTCTCTTGAAATCTAATTATTTTATATTTGCATTTTATATATATAACATGATATAATTCTACAAAGTTTGATTTTATCTTACTTATTTTATTTTAGGAGATTAGTTATGAAACTAGAGCAATCAGAAAAATCTTTATTATTTTCAGAAACATCAATACCTGATGTGTTTTTTGCTGAGCATTTATCACAAATACCAGGTGACTATATAAAAATATATTTATATATGTTATTCTTATCAAAATATAATAAAGATATTAAATTAAATGATTTATCAAAAAAGCTTTCACTTCCATTAAAAACTATAAATGATGGAATTAAGTTTTTAGAAGATAATAGTTTTATTATAAAAAAGACAACTGGATATATTATTTCAAATTTACAAGAAGATACACTTCACAAATTGTATTCACCTAATTTAGCTATATCTCCAGAAAAAATTAAAGAAAACTCAAAAAATAAATCTAGAGCTAAAGCAATTGAACATATAAATAATAAATATTTTCAAGGAATTATGGGTCCTTCTTGGTATAATGATATAGATTTATGGTTTAGAAAATATAATTTTGATGAGCAAGTAATGATAGCATTATTTGACTATTGTTTTAATAGATCTGCCCTTCATAAAAATTATGTTCAAACAGTCGCTGAAGCTTGGGGATTAAACAAAATTCAAACATGGAATGATTTAGACTTATATTATCAAAAACAAGAAAAAATAAATAAAATTAAGAAAACTATATCAAAAAAACTTGGAAAACATGATGGCTTAACACAATATGAAGAAGCTTATATAGAAAAATGGGTATTTGATTTTGGATATGAATTTGATGTTATAGAAATAGCTTTAAAAAGAACTACTTACAAATCAAATGCTAATTTTGAATATTTAAATAACATTATAACAGATTGGCATGATAGAAATTTAAAAAATCCTAATGATATTTTAAAATTCTTAGAAGATAGAAAGAAACAATCAAAAGATATTAAAGATTTAGAAAAAAAGGTTTCAAAAGGAAATTTTGAGCAAAGACAATATGATAATTTAGACTTTTTGTATGCAAATAAAAAATAAAAGGAGATTCTAATGTCTAATGAAATTTTAAATAATTTATTAAAAGAATATGAACAAAAAAGACTTAAAGCTGAATTAGATTTAGAAGATAGAAAAAATAGTTTATATTCTTCTATCCCTAGGTTAAAGGAAATTGAAGATGAACTAAATAATTTTGCAATTTGTACAGCTAAAAATCTTTTAAAAAATAATGATAATTCTTTAGAAAATTTACAAGAAAAAATAGAATTATTAAAAAAAGAAAGAAATGAAATTTTAAGAAATAATAAATTATCTTATAATTACTTAAAACCTATTTATGAATGTAAAATTTGTAATGATACTGGTTATGTATTACAAGATAATTATAAAACTGAACTTTGCAGTTGTTTAAAGCAAAAATTATTAGATATATCTTATAATAAATCAAATATTTCTAATTTAGATAAAGAAAATTTTAGTACTTTTAATGAAAATCTATTTTCAGATGATGTAGATTTATCAAAATATAAATTAAATATTTCACCAAGAAAAAATATGGCTGAAATAAAACAAAAATGTATAGAATTTGTTAATAATTTTGAAGATTTAGATCAAAAAAATCTATTATTTACTGGAAATACAGGACTTGGAAAAACATTTATGTCTAATTGTATAGCTAATGAGCTATTAAAAAAAGGAAAAACTGTATTATATCAAACAGCTCCTGTATTATTAGAAACAATAATAGATACAAAAATGAATAAACAAAAATTAAATAAAGTAGATGATTTTTATAAAAATGTATTAGAAGTAGATTTATTAATAATAGATGATTTAGGTACAGAATGTATAAATAGTATGAAATTAAGTGAACTTTTTACAATTATAAATACTAGATTACTAAATCTAAATTCTAAACCTACAAAAACAATTATATCTACAAATTTAAGTTTAACTAATATTTTTTCAAATTATGAGGAAAGAATAGGTTCTAGAATAGCTGGTTTTTATGATATTTATTACTTTTTTGGTGATGATATTAGATTTAAAAATAAAAGATAAAGATTTTGATTGCAAAATCTTTATCTTTTTATTTTATTCTTCATCAAAACTTGATTCTAAATCTGGTTTTAATGTTTCTATACTTACAACTTTTCCTCCATCATTTGTTCTCATTAATGTTACACCTTGTGTTGATCTTCCTAATACACTAACATCTTTAACACTTATTCTAATAATAGTTCCAGTATCTGTGATTAGCATAACATCATCTTCTTCAGTTGCTATTCTTATACCTACTAGCATTCCTGTTTTTGGAGTAACTTTGTAAGTTATAACACCTTTTCCTCCTCTATTTTGAACTCTATACTCATCAAGTTCTGTTCTTTTTCCAAATCCATTTTCTGTTATAGCAAGTAATGTTGCTTTTCCACCTGAAATTATTGATTCCATTCCTATTACTTCATCATCATCATCTAATCTTATTCCAATAACTCCTTGTGAAACTCTACCCATTGGTCTTACATCTTTTTCATCAAATGTTATACTCATACCTTTTTTAGTAACTAAAACAACGTTATCTTCTCCATCTGTTAATCTTACAGATATAAGTTCATCATCCTCTTTTAATGCAATTCCTTGTAATCCTGTTTTTCTTGCAGAATTATATTCAACTAATGCTGTTTTCTTAATTAATCCATTTTTAGTAGACATTAATAAATATTTTCCTTCAGCAAAGTTTTGTATTGGTATAACAGCAGAAACTTTCTCGCCTGGATCTAAACTTAATAGATTTACTATAGCTGTACCTTTAGCAGTTCTACCTGCTTCTGGTATTTCGTATCCTCTTAGTCTATATAATTTTCCTTTGTTAGTAAAGAATAATACTGTATCATGTGTAGATGATGTAAAGATTTGTTTTACAAAGTCTTCTTCTCTTGTTGCTATTCCAGTAATTCCTTTACCTCCTCTTTTTTGACTTCTATATGTATCTATTGGCATTCTTTTAATATATCCGAAATGTGTTAAAGTTACAACATTTTGCTCATCTTCTATTAAATCTTCAATATTAATTTCTCCTTCTGCTGCAACAATTTTTGTTTTTCTTTCATCTCCAAATTTATCTCTTATTTGAATAAGTTCTTCTTTTATTATGCTAAATACTAATGTTTCACTACTCAAAACTTCTTTTAAATATGCGATTAATTTCATTAATTCATTATATTCTTCTTCTATTTTTTCTCTTTGTAATCCAGATAATGTTTTTAATCTCATATCTAGTATAGCTTGTGCTTGTATTTCTGATAATTTAAATCTTTCCATTAATTTTTCTTTAGGATCATCATATGATGAACGTATAATGTTTATAACTTCATCAATGTTATCTAATGCTATTTTCAATCCTTCTAAAATATGTGCTCTTGCTAATGCTTTATCTAATTCAAATTGAGTTCTACGTAATATAACATCTTTTCTATGTTCAATATAGCAATCTAAACATTGTCTTAATGTTAAAATTTTTGGTTCACCTTTTACTAATGCAAGCATTATAACTCCAAATGTATCTTGCATTTGTGTATTTTTATATAATTGATTTAATACAACTTGTGCATTTGTATCTCTTTTTAATTCAATTACAATTCTAACTTTTTCTTCTCTATCTGATTCATCACGTACTTCTGAAATTCCGTCAATTCTTTTTTCCCTAACTAATCTAGCTATATTCTCAATTAATTTTGCTTTATTAACTTGATATGGTAAAGAAGATACTATTATTCTTTGTTTATTTCCACTCATTTCTTCTATTTCTGCTTCAGCTCTAACTGTAATTTTTCCTTTTCCAGTAGTATATGCTTGTTTTATTCCTTCAACTCCTAATATAATTCCTTCTGTTGGAAAATCTGGTCCTTTAATTACAGTCATTAAATCTTCATCAGTTACTTCATCTTCATCTATTATTTTTATAATACCATTTATAACCTCTGTTAAATTATGTGGTGGTATATTTGTAGCCATACCTACTGCTATACCTGAAGATCCATTTACTAATAATGCTGGTATTTTTGCAGGTAATACTGTTGGTTCTTGTAATCTATCATCATAGTTTGGCATAAAATCAACTGTATTTTTTTCAATATCTGTAAGCATATATTCTGCTATTTTAGACATTCTAGCTTCTGTATACCTCATTGCTGCGGCTCCATCACCATCTATTGATCCGAAGTTTCCATGACCATCAATTAGCATATATCTCATTGAAAAATCTTGTGCCATTCTAACCATCGCATCATATACAGAACTATCTCCATGTGGATGATATCTTCCTAAAACTGATCCAACTGTATTAGCACATTTCCTATATGGCTTGTCTGATGTTATTCCATCTTCATGCATTGCATATAGAATTCTTCTATGTACAGGTTTTAATCCATCTCTAACATCTGGTAAAGCCCTAGAGACAATAACACTCATTGCATAATCAATATATGAAGTTCTCATTTCCATTTCTATGTCTCTTTGTATAATTCTTTCATCTTGTCCTTCCATTGTTTTACCTCTTTCCTCTTTATTCTACAATGGTATTATACTAAAATGAAAAAAAATATGCAAGAAATTTTGTCAAAAACTTTGTTTATAAATATGTTTATTTATATATTTTATAGCTTTTGAGATAATAGTATTTCGTTTTCTGTTATATCAAAATTTTTACCATTGTTTTTTATTAAATTATGAATATTCTCTATTTGTCTTGCTTCAGATAAAGTTTTTTCAATAGGCACTAAATTTTTTAATTCTCTTTCTAATTTTTTATATTCTCTATCCATACTAGAAAAATCTTTTTCTTCATAAGATTTTTTCCAGTTATTAATATAATTATCTACATTTTCTAAACTTTTTAATTGATTTGAAAATTCTTTTTCTATATTTTTTTCTATATTATCTAAAATAATATCTTTTCCATTTTTTAATAAATTTGCAACATTATTATTAATAATTCCAGATTTATTTGTTTTATTTATTGCAATATCTAATAGTGAATCTACAGAATCTATTATTCCACCATTTTTCACTGCATTTTGCATCTGATTAATATTTTCAAAATCTCCTGTTATTATGCCAACTGCACTTTTTCCTAAATCAATTGCTTCTTTTACTGATCTATTTATTCCTTCTTTAAATCCATAATTTAATAAATTATCTTTTAAGCTTATTATTTGATCTTCTAATAAATCAGGTAATAATGCTCTTAAGCCAATGTCTATACCAGAATTTATAGTTTTCCATATAGTTGAATTTAAAAAATCATTTTGTGATTTATCTTTTAAAATATTATTTTCTATATTTAAATCATTATTTTGTAAATTTTCTTTATTGTTTTCTAATTCATTTTGTATTTCTATATTTTGCATATAACCTCCTAATAAATTATTTTATTTAATATTTTTTTATTTTCTTTTTTTATTTTTTTAGGTATTATTTTATAATTTGTATTAATTAAATAATTATATTTATTATTACTTTTTATTTTTCCTATAATATTAAAATTAAAAAATATTTTTTCTAATATTTTTTCTTCAATTGAATATTTATTATATTTATTAAATAGAATATTAATTTTTTCTTCATCAATCAAATAATTATTTATATATCTTTCTAATATTTTTTTACTTTCAGAAATATTTACAATATTTCCTTCTACAATTAAAATTATTTTATCTGAAAGTTTTAAAATTTCTTCTTCTATATTTTTTTTATCTTGTAATGAATTATCAATATAAATTAAATCATAATTTTGAATTACTTTCTCGAATTTTACTTTATCAATAGAATTATTTTTTATCAAATTTTGTCCATTAAATAATTTATTTCTAGTTTTAACTTTTGTATTAAAATCTTCATTTTTAGTAACTTTTTTTTGAAAAAATTTTTCATCAAAATTTATTACTAAAATTTTTTTAAAATTTTCAATATAAATTTTTGATAAAACCGCTATAATACTGGTTTTACCGACACAATTATTTCCGCAAAAAGTTATAATTTTTTGTCGTTTTTTATCTGTTTTTTTATGGTATTTTTTTAGTTTTTTTAATACTTTTTCTGCTATTGTTTTTAATTTTATGTATACTGTGTTTTTTATATTTTTGCTTTCTTTTTTTAACACAATTTCTTTTAAAATTTCTATCTCTTTTTTTATCTCATTTTCATTAATTATGTTACCTTGTTTTGCTACATTTATAATATCATCTATTGTTACTTTGTTATTATAATATATTAAATTTACTTTTTCTCTTTTTAAATTTTCTTCTAATTCATCATTTTGTTTTTCTAAAATAAAAATTATATCAATATCATATTTATTTATTTTTTTAATTAACTCAATAGTATCAATTTCTCCAGGTAAATTTTCACTAATAATTAATAAATTTATATTTTCTTCTTTTTCTAAAATATCTAAAATCGCTTCTTTATATTGAATATCTTTTCCTATTACTTTTATATTTTCTTCACAAGATAATTTTTTGTTCAAAATTGGATTATTTATTGCTGTAATTATTTTTTTCATTTTCTTTTTCACCTTCTATTATTGTTTTTTCATATTCTGATGCTTCTATTTTAGATAATATGTGATCTTCTCCAACAAACATTAAACATTCTCCTCTTTTTAGTGATTTAATTTCTATTTTTTCTTTTTCTGAAATATTTACATTTTCAGATAATATTTTTATATTATCTTCTTCTAGAGAAAAAAATGTCTTAATACTTGAATTATTTAAAATACTTCTACCATATACACCTTTTTCTAAACTAAATAAATCCATAATATCTTGTGTTATTGCAACTCCACTACCTCCATATTTTCTTATTGTTTTAAATATTTTATATATAAATTGAGCAACATCTTTATTTGATGTAACACCGATTAATCTCCATATTTCATCTAAATATATGGCCTTCTTTTTCTTTCTATCAATTTTTATTTTATCCCAAAATAAATCTATAAATAAATACATTCCATATTTTAAATTTTCTTCTCCTAATTCATATACATCAGCAATAATTAATTTATTATTAATTTCAACATTAGTATGATTATTAAAAAATTTTAATGAGCCTTTTATAAATGGTAATAATTTTATAGCAAATTTTTTTGTTTTAGTATCTTCATTTAATATATTATATAAATCTTCTAATATAGGCATATCATTAGTATCTTTAAAAATTTTTATTATATTTTTATTATTATTTTCTTTATACAAAGTTTTATCATCAAAAGTTATACCTTTATTAAAATAAACTTTTATAATTTTTTCTTCTAAAATAGCTCTTTCTGCTTCATTTAATTTTCCAAAAATTAAATGAAAAAAACCTATTAATTTTCCGTATTTTAGTAGCTAAATATCCATTATCATTATCTTCTATACTCTCTTTTCTAATATCTAATATATTTATATATGTATTAGAAGATGGGCCTATAATAATTTTTGTTCCTTTTAATTTATCACATAATTTTAAATATTCTCTTTCTGGATCTATTACAAACTGTTCTATTCCTAATAATCTATATCTTAAAATTAGTAATTTTATATAAAAAGATTTTCCTGCTCCACTTGTCCCAAATACGCACATATTAGCGTTTTTATATTTTTGAGTATTATATCTATCTATAAAAATTAATGAATTACTATATATATTTTTCCCTATAAAAATACCATCTTCATCAAATAATGATGAAGATATAAAAGGATATGTAGCTAATAATCCATTTGTTAATACATTTCTTCTAGCAATATTTTTTATATCACTTTCATTTTGCATAAGTGGGAGGCAAGCCATAAAAAGTTGTTCTTCTCTAAAATTGGCATTTCTTATTTGTAATCCTCTGCTTTGAAGTATCCCTTCAATATTATTTATAAAATATTCTAAATCTTTAATATTTTCTGAATAAATTTCTATATAAATATATAAATAATATAATTCTTCATTATTTATTTGCATTTCTTTTCTTATATATTTTGCATCATTATAAGTAAATGCTGCAATATCTATATCTTGTCTATTTTGATTTATTGTTTTTAGGTCTACTCCTACGTTTCCTATATGATATGTAAGATCTTTTATCGTTTTATAAGTATCCTGTTTTTCATAAAATATAGAAATATTCATATTAATATTTGCTTCTATTAAACTTTTTAATAATAATTCTGTTTGCTCTCTATAATAATTTACAATTATTATTCCAGAATAAAACATGTTATCAATTTCTATATATCTTGGATTTTTTAAATTTATATATGATGGACAAAAATAATCTTTTTCTGAAAAAGCTCCTAAATAAAAATTATCTTCTTTTTTATTTTTTATATTTTTTATTTTTTTTAATATTTTATTTATTATTATTCCTCCTTTATTATTTACTTAAATATTTTTTTGAATTTAAAAAAGAAAAAAATATAGAAATTACTTCATTATTATCAGAACATTCTTTAACAATATTTCCACATCTATTTAAACATTCTTTTATTTTTAAATATTTTTCATTTAAATTATTAATAATTAATTCATGTGAATTTTTTTGATTTTTTATAAGATTATAATTAATTATGATATAAAAATTTTTTGAAGAAGAATTTTTTTGTAAATTTTTTTCTTTAATAAATTTTATATATTCTTCTGAAATTTCTTTTAAATATTCTTCTTTTTCAATATTATTTTTTATTTTTGAAATATGATTAGATAAATTCTCTTTTTTACTTTGAATTAAAATTTGAAGATTAAAATTACATGTTTTTAAAAATAATTTATAGGAATTTAAAATTGCTTGTTTTTCTAAGTCTGATTTTAAATTAAAATTAATTGGAATTATTTTTATTATTTTTAAATAATTATTTTTTTTAGTTTTAATAATTCCATCAGGAAAAATTTTATCAATTGGAATCCATTTTTGTATTGATTTTTCTTTTTTTATAATTTATACCTCCTTTTTTATTTTTTTATATTTTATTTTTTATATATTTTATTGTCAACATTTTTTCAATGACATTTTTCGACATTTAAAAATCTTTAATTTTTAATCTTAACTATTAGTTTTCTCTAATCAGATTTTTTTAGTATCTTTTTCATTATGTTTTTGTTATGTTTACTTTTTTGGAAATGTTTTAATTTCGTTTTTACAATTTATATTTATTAACCCCTTTTTCTTTTTTCCTTTATTCCGATGAATTTTACCACCTATTTTTTGATGTTTTTTATTAAATTTTTTATCTTTATAAATTTATGTATACCTTTTTCGTGTAATACTAAGTATTATTTATATAACACAAATATTTGTTTTGATTTTATATACATTTTTAAAATCTTTAAATAAAATTTTAATATCATAATATAAAATAATTAATTTAAAAAATTTTATTGTTTTATTATTATATTATTTATATTTATTAAATAATATAATATAAAATTTTAAAAAATAAAAATATTAATTTTTATTTTTAGTTAATTAAAAAAATTTTTAATTTATTTTTTAAATTTTAAATTATATGTTTTTTTTATTTTCTAAAATTAATTTTACTTTTTAAATTATTATTAATTTTTTTATTAATAATTTATAAAATTAAATTTTTATATTAAAAAATTTAATTTAATTTTCAAATTTTATTTTTTGTTTTTATTTTATAATTTAATATTATTTTTTTTACTTTCAGAAAAAACTTTTTATTTTATATTTTTTAAAAAATGCTCTTATCTATCTTCTTATTTTTTAATCTTAAATTTTAGTTTTCTCTGATCAAATTTAGCTACTATCTTTTTCATTATGTTGTTGTTATGTTTACTATTTTAGTGGCATTTAAATTTTATTTTTCCAATCTACATTTATTAATAGAATTTTATTTTTTTCTTTATTCCGAAGGGTTTTATCGCCCATTTTTTTATATTTATTATTAAGTTTTTTATCTTTATGAATTTATGTATACTTTTTTATATGATAAAATATCTTCTTTATATAAGAGCATATATTTTTTCTATTTTTATTATTGAATTTAAATTTTTTTATTAGTTTTTAATATTATAATATAAAATATTTAAATCAAAAAAATTTTTTCTATTTATTTTTTATTTAATAAAATTATTATATTAAAATTTCAAAAATAAAAATATTAAATATTAAATTTATTTAATTAAAATAAAATTTAATATTTATTTAGCTAATTTTAAAATTTATTTTTTTATTTTTTAAAAATTAATTTTAATTTTTAAAATTATTATTTTTTTATTAATTTGTTTTTTGTATTTTAATTTTTTTATTTTTATTTTTCATTTATATATTTTTTATTATCATATATTTTTATTACTAAAATTACATAATATTTTTTGTAAAATTTTCATGATTTTTAGTTTGCTTTTTTCTTTTTTTAAAATATTTTTTTATGTCTATTTTATTTTTTTAATTTTATTTTTGTTCAGTTGATTAGTTTTTATCTGTTTTGGTTTATGTAATCTTATATATATTTCTTTATAATATTTGTTTTTTATTTTCTTTTCTTAAATTTAAATTTAAAAAATTCACATAATTTTATATTTTTTTATATATAAATAACTTCCTTTTTTTATTTTGTTTATTTTGTTTTATTTTATTATTTTATTATTTTATTATTTTATTTTTTTATTTTTTTATTTTTTGTTTTTTATTTTTTATTTTATTTATTTTAATTTTATTTTTATTTTATTTTTATATTTTATTTTTATTTTTTATTTTTATTTTTTATTTTTATTTTTTATTTTTATTTTTATTTTTATTTGAATATTTTTTTAATTTTAACAAATAATATTTTTATAAGGTTAATAATAGTTGAGCCAAGAATATTAATAGATTATTTTTAGTTTATTAATATTCGGACAAAGATAAAAAATAGTTTATTTTTATAGATTATTTTTTGTCGGCGAGAAGAATATATTATTTGTATGTAAGCTATGTTGCAACATGGTTAAATTATATATAATATATTCGAGCTAAGATTATTATTATATCTAATATTAGTGGTTATTAATAGTCCTACTTAGGATGAATATAGTTACTTTTGGTGTATTAATGGTCGAACGAATAATTAATATATTTGGTAGAAAGCTTATTTATATAGTAATATATATTAGGTTTGAATATTAGGTATATTAGTTTTAGTGAAGATTATTATTAGCTTTATCGATTAATAGCAGGTAATAATTACCTGCTATTAAAAAATTATATATCAAGATTTTTTACATATTTTGCATTTTGTTCAATAAATTCTCTTCTTGGTTCTACATCGTCTCCCATTAATACTGTAAATATTTCATCTGCTTTTATTGCATCTTCTAATTGAACTTGAATTAATGTCCTTCTTGCTGGATCCATAGTTGTTTCCCATAATTGTTCAGGATTCATTTCACCTAAACCTTTATATCTTTGAATATTTACTGAATCTCTAGGAATTCCTTGTTTTTCTAATTCATTAAACTTTTCTTCTAATCCTTCATCTGTATAACAATATATATCTTGCATACCTTTTTTAGATAATTTGTATAATGGTGGTTGAGCTAAATACACATTTCCATTTTCAATTAATGGTCTCATATATCTAAAGAAAAATGTTAATAATAATGTTCTTATATGTGCACCATCTACATCTGCATCTGCCATTATGATTATTTTTCCATATCTTATTTTAGTTATATCAAAATCATTTCCTATACCTGCTCCTACAGCTACGATTACAGGATTTAATTTATCATTATTGTAAATTTTATCAGCTCTTGATTTTTCAACATTTAGCATTTTTCCCCATAATGGTAAAATAGCTTGAAATTTTCTGTCTCTTCCTTGTTTTGCACTTCCACCTGCAGAATCTCCTTCTACTATATAAACTTCGCATTCTTCAGGTATTTTACTACTACAATCTGCAAGTTTTCCTGGTAAAGTAGATGTTTCTAATGCATTTTTTCTTCTTACTAATTCTCTTGCTTTTCTTGCAGCTTCTCTAGCTCTTGATGCACTTATACATTTTTCTAATATTGCTTTTGCAACTGTTGGATTTTCTTCTAAAAATGCTGATAATGCATCATTTACCATACTTTGAACTATACCTGCTACTTCACTATTTCCTAATTTTGTTTTAGTTTGTCCTTCAAATTGTGGTTCTTTTACTTTTACAGAAACAACTGCTGTTATACCTTCTCTTATATCTTCACCTTGTAAATTTTGATCTTTTTCTTTTAAAATATTATGACTTCTTGCATAATCGTTAAATACTTTTGTTAAAGATCTTTTAAATCCTTCTAAATGTGTACCACCTTCTATTGTATTAATATTATTAACAAAAGTATATATACTTTCACTATACGCTGTTGTATATTGAATTGCTATTTCTACAGGTACTTCTCCATTTTTCTCTATATATATTGGAGATTTATGCAATTTTTCTTTATTTTTATTTAAATATTCAACAAAAGAAATTAATCCACCTTCATAACAAAATTCTGCTTTCTTTGGTGTTTCTTCTCTTTGATCTTCTATTGTTATTTTTAATCCTTTTGTTAAAAAGGCCATTTCTCTAAATCTTTTTTCTAATACTTCATATTCATATTCTAATGTTTCAAAAATAGTATCATCTGCTAAAAATCTAACTTTTGTTCCTGTCTTTTTAGAATCTCCTATTTTTTCAAGAGGTTGAACGGTTTTTCCTTTTTCAAATTTCATTTGGAAAATTCCACCATCTCTTTGTATTGTAACTTCTGTCCATGTAGATAATGCATTAACTACAGAAGAACCAACTCCATGAAGACCTCCAGAAACTTTATATCCACTATCTCCTCCAAATTTTCCACCTGCATGTAATACTGTATAAACTGTTTCTGCTGTAGATATTTTTGTTTTTGGATGTATTTCTACTGGAATTCCTCTTCCGTTATCTTCAACACTAATTATATTTCCTTTTTCTATTATTACATTTATTTCTGTACAATATCCTGCTAAAGCTTCATCTACACAGTTATCTACTATTTCATAAACACAATGATGTAATCCTCTAACAGATGTACTTCCTATATACATACCAGGTCTTTTCCTTACGGCTTCTAGTCCTTCTAATACTTGTATTTGTTCTGCACCGTATTTGTGATTATATTTTTCCATTTTTTCCTCCTATTTTTCGTTTTTTTCTATTATTTTTCCTTTTGAAACATTATATAAAAAAAATTTAAAATTTTCAAATGTTATTTTTTCAGTACATGTTATTATTACTTGTATATCTTCTATATTTTTGAAAAAATTTATTTTTCTTTTTTCATCTAATTCAGACATAAAATCATCTAATAATAATATTGGATTTTCACCTATTTCATCATATATAACTTTTAATTCAGAAAGTTTTAAAGAAAGAATAGCTGATCTATTTTGTCCTTGTGATCCATATGTACTTACATCTTTATCATTTATATATATAATAAAATCATCTCTATGTATACCTTTTGTTGTAAATCCTTTTATTATATCTAACTTTCTTCTTTTTTTTAATAATTTTAAAAATTCATCTTTTTCTTTAAAATCACATATATATTCAATTTCTATTTCTTCTTTATTTTCTGTTAAATTATTGTGAATATTTTTTATTTTATTTTTTATTTTTTCAATAAATTCTTTTCTATATTCATATATTTTATATCCATATTCTACTAGTTTTTCATCCCATATATCAAGTAAATTTTCATCTTTATTTTCTATTTTTATTAATTTTAAATAATTGTTTCTTTGTTCAAGTGTTTTTAAATATAAATTTAAAATATGTATATAATTAGGTCTTAATTGACTTATCATTATATTTAAAAATTTTCTTCTTTTTTGTGGACTTCCTTTTAGAATATCTATATCTTCTGGAGTAAATAAAACTACATTTATATTTCCTAATAAATCACTTAATTTTTTTAATTTTATTTCATTTAAATAAATATTTTTTTTATCAGAAATTTCTACTTTTACATTTCCTTTTCTATCTTTTTTTTCAAAATCTATTTCTACTATAGCCTTTTCTTTATTAAAATTTATTAATTCTTTGTCTACTTGTGCTTTAAAAGATTTTCCCATACTACATAAAAATATAGATTCTATAATATTTGTTTTTCCTTGTGCATTTTCTCCATAAAAAACATTTATATTTTTTCCTAAATTTATTTTTTCTTTTTCATAATTTCTAAAATTGTTTATTTTAATTTTATTTATCCACATATTGTTCTCCATTTGTTTATAAAAATGTAAATACAATTAAAAGTAAGAGTTATCTCCTACTTTTAATCTTTTAATCTTATTGGTAA
Source organism: uncultured Clostridia bacterium (assembly GCA_947627935.1). Classification (GTDB taxonomy): domain Bacteria; phylum Bacillota; class Clostridia; order TANB77; family CAG-508; genus CAG-269. Next base: position 18,322 of record CANQXY010000008.1, read on the forward strand.
AATCATATATGTATAATTATTATTATCTACTGATTTTATTAAACAAGGAGATATACTTGTACCAAATTCTATAAATACTTCTTCATCATCAATTGCTTTTAAACTGTCTAAAAAGTATTTTGGATTAAATCCTGCTTCTATATTTTTTCCTTCTGTAGAAACATATATTTCTTCTTTTGCATCTCCTGTTTGGTTTGTACAAGAAATTATAACTTTTCCTATTTCAACAGATACTTTAACAGGATATTTTTTTTCTTTTTCTATAGATGATGATGAAATTAGACTTACTCTCTCAAAACAATCTTGTATACTTGTTTTATTTACTTTTATTCTTGTTTCCCAATTATTTGGTATAACTGATTTGTAGTTTAAAAATTCTCCATCTAATATTCTTGTAACTATTTTACAATTATCCATTTCAAATAAAGCTTGATTTTTTGATACACCTATTTTTATCATATCAAAAGAATCTAATAATATTTTATTTACTTCATTTAATGTTTTTCCTGGTATTACTGCACTAAAATTATTTGTTTGTTTATTTAAATATACATTTCTTAAAGCTAATCTAAAGCCATCAACAGCAACTAAACTTAATTGATTATTTTCTATTTCAAATAAACATCCTGTAAATATTGGTCTATTTTCCTCTGTACTTACAGCAAATATTGTTTTTCTAATCATATTTTTTAAAGTATTTTGTTCTATTTCTATAGAATTTTCTATTTCTATTTTAGGTAATTCTGGGAATTCTCCTGGATTCATTGTTGCTAATTTATATAGAGATCCTTCACATTCTATTTCTAATAAATTTTTTTCATTTAAAGTAATATAAATTTCTGAATCAGGTAATTTTCTTATTATTTCACTAAACATTACAGCATTTACTACTGTAGAACCTTGTTCTTTAACTTCACAGTCCATAATATATTCTATACCTATTTCTAAATCATATGTAGTTAATTTTATTTCATTATCATTTGTTTGAATAAGAATTCCTTCTAGTATAGGCATTGGAGTTTTAGAAGCAACACCTTTTACTACGGAGTTAATAGCTCTAAGAATTTTATCTTTATAACAAACTATTTTCATTTACCCTATCTCCTTTATAATAAAATTAATATATATAGCAGTAATAGTATTAGTATTTGTGGAAAATGTGAAAAACTAGTTTAAACATTAATATGCCTAATAAAATTACTGTTTAAAACTTAGTGGAAACTTTTTATAATAATCCACAATATAAAAATTAATATGTTAATATTTTAGTTATTCATAGTTTATTTACACATTATTAACAATAACATGTGAATATCTAATCTATTTATTCCGTAAGAATTGATTTGTTATTGTTTAACAAATTTTTGTTTTAACAAACACAAATTTTAAAAAATTTTTGAAAGTATTAATATAAAAACTATTTACCATTTACTATTATACTTTTAACACTTTCCACAATTAATTTTGTATTTGTATTTGTTTTTATTTCTGTATCTATTTTTTTATGTCCGTGCATTACTGTTGAATGATCTCTATGTCCAAATTCCTCTCCTATCTTAGGAAATGACATATTTGCAACTTCTCTACAAAGATACATTGCAATTTGTCTTGGAAAGGCAATGTCATTTGATCTTTTATTTCCTTCTAAATCTTTTTTATCAATATTAAAATATTTAGAAACAGTTTCTTTTATAAAATCAGAAGAAATAACTTTTTGACTCTCTGTTTTAAATTCATTTATTATATTTTCAGCAAGTTCTATAGTTATTGGACTATGAGTTAAAGAAGCTCTTGCAACAATTTTATTAAATACTCCTTCTAATTCTCTTATATTAGAATCTATTCTATTTGCTATATTAGAAAGAATAAAATCTTCTATTATAATATTTTCATCTTGAGCTTTTCTTCTTAATATTGCTAAACGTGTTTCATAATCAGGACAAGAAATATCAGCTAAAAGTCCCCATTCAAATCTTGATTTTAATCTATCCTCTAAAAATTGTATATCTCTTGGAGGTTTATCACTTGATAATATTATTTGTTTTCCACTTTCATGTAAAGTATTAAAAGTATGGAAAAATTCTTCTTGGACTCTTTCTTTTCCTGCTATAAATTGAATATCATCTATTAATAAAACATCTATGTTTCTATATTTATTTCTAAATACTTCGTTTTTATTATCTTTTATTGCATTAATCAATTGATTTGTAAATTTTTCTGAAGTAACATATAAAATATTAGTATTTTTATTATTACTTAAAATTCTGTTACCAATTGCATGCATTAAGTGAGTTTTACCTAAACCAACTCCACCATATAAAAATAAAGGATTATAAGAGTTAGAAGGTGAATCAGCCACTGCTAAAGCTGCAGCATGTGCAAATCTGTTATTATTTCCTACAACGAAAGTATCAAAAGTATATTTTGGATTTAAAGTAGTATTACTATAATAATTTTCATTATCACTATTTTTTTGTGTTTCTGATACTATAACTTCATTATTAGATACTTCTGAATCTTCTAAAACAACAGAAAAAGAATAATCTTTGTTTGTTATATATTTTAAAGTGTTAAAAATTAAACTAGAATATCTTGTTTCTATAGAATCTTTTTGATATTCAGAATTAGCAATAAAAACAATATGATTATTTTCAATACTTTTTATATTCAAAGGTTTAATCCAAGTTTCATATGAAATTGAAGTAACTTCTTCTTTTAATAATTCTTTTGCTCTTTGTAATAGTTCATTTTTATCTATGTCCATTAAAAACATCCTTTCAAAATATAAAATGTAAAAGTTATCCACAAAATTGTCCACAAATGTTTATAAAATTGTGTAAAATTTAAATAAAAAATTTAAAATATAATATTTTCTAAATAATTGCTTTTATATAATATCAAATAATAAGAGGGTTCGTCAATAAAATTGTGGAAAAAAATAAAAAAATGTGGAAAACTATCTATTAAACTGTTGATAAAATAAAAAAACAAAATTTAAAATTTTATTATTTTTTATTTATATAATATTTTTAAGAAAAAATCAATAAAATTTTGTATAAAAAATTTTATATAAAAAATCTACAAGTTCCTATTTCCTTAAGAAAAAATTTATTTAAAAACTTAAAATGTATTGACATTTTCTCTTTATATATTGTATAATCGATATACTTGTTATTTTTAAAATAAAAATTAAATAAAATAAATATTCTATATAGGAGGTGCTACATATGAAAAGAACATTTCAACCAAAAAATAGACAAGAAAAGAAAGAACATGGTTTTTTAAAAAGAATGAAAACTAAATCTGGAAGAAATATATTAAAAGCTAGAAGAGCTAAAGGAAGAAAAAAATTAACTGCTTAATTTATTAAAAGACCTAAAACAATAGGTCTTTTGTATTAAGTAAAAAATTTTCATTATATATAATCTTAAGAAGGGATATAAGATAATGAAAAAAACGATAATGTTAAAAAAAAATTATGAATTTAAAAATGTTTTAACAAAAGGAAAATACTATTCAGGTAAAGATATTGAAGCATTTATTTTAAATAATAATAAAAATGTTAATTATTTAGGATTAGCAATTAGTGTAAAAGCATCTAATGCTGTTATAAGAAATAAAATAAAAAGATTAATTAGAGAAAATTATACTAATCTAGAGGAAAACTTAAAATTAGGTTTTAGTATAGTTTTTTTGTGGAAGAAAAAAAGTAAAGCAGAAGATGCTAATTTTTATGATATAAGAAAAGATATAATTAATATATTAAAAAAGTCTGAAATTTTAGAAAAAAAAGAAGAAGTATTATGAAAAAATTATTAATTTATTTAATATGTTGGTATCAAAGAAAAATATCTTCATGGTTAGATAATAAAAATATTAAGTGTAAATTTTATCCTACTTGTTCTGAATATACAAAACAAGCAATAGAAAAATATGGAATAATAAAAGGATTGGGATTAGGGTTATTAAGAATAATAAGATGTAATCCTTTTTCTAAAGGAGGATATGATCCACTTAAATAATATGGAGGAAAATAATGTTAAATTTTTTTGCAAATATATTTGGATATTTACTTAATTTTTTGTATAATTTAGTATCAAATTATGGACTTGCTATTATATTATTTTCAATAATAGTAAAATTAATAATGTTACCATTATCAATTAAGCAACAAAAATCAATCAAAAAAAATACTAAAATACAAGAAGAAATGAAACAAATTCAATTTAAATACAAAAATGACCCTGAAAAATTAAATCAAGCAACAATAGAATTATATAAAAGAGAGAAAATGAGTCCTTTTAGTGGATGTTTTAGTGCTATAATACAAATAATTTTATTATTTTCAGTATTTTATCTAGTAAGAGAACCTTTAACTCATATGAAGAAGATTGATACTGAAATAATAAATAAATATAAGACTCAAATAGTAGAAGAAGGATTAAGTAATAATAGTGCTTATCCGGAAATTGAGATTATAAGAGAAATAGATAAATTAAAAGAATTAGAAAAAAATGAAAATAAAGAAGAAATAGATTCTTTAAAAATAAATATGGAATTCTTTGGTCTTGATTTAAGCAAAGTTCCTACACAAAATTTAAATGATTTTAAAGTATATATTATTCCTGTGTTATATGTAATTTCATCATTTATATCAATGAGAATATCAACATCAATGCAAACTAAACAAAAAGATGATGAAGAAACAGAGAAAGTAGAGGAAAATGATTTAAATAGTTCAATGGAACAAGCAAATAAGAGTATGTCACTATTAATGCCAATAATGTCTGTTTCTATAGCTATTATAGCTCCTTTAGGATTAGCATTATATTGGTTAATAAATAATATTTTAATGATATTAGAAAGATTAATTTTAAATAAAGTTATAAAGGATGAGGAGGTAGAAGAAAATGCCTAAAACAACGATTATTTCAGAGGGAAAAACAACAAATGAAGCAATTGAAAATGGTTTAAAAGAATTAAAAGTTTCTAAAGATCAAGTAGATATAAAAGTTATAGATAGTGAAGATAAAAGAAGTTTCTTTAGTATATTAGCACCAAGAGTTGTAAAAGTAGAATTAACAGTTAAAGAAGAAAAAGAAGAAACTCAAAAAAAAGAAAAAAAAGTTTTAGAACCTTTAACAGATGAAGAAAAAGAAATAGCCAAAAATAATTTAAAAACTTTTTTAGATCAATTTATAAAAGCGATAAAAGAAGATGCTAAATATTCAATAAGTGAAGAAGATAATAGAATATTAGTAAACTTAGAAGGAAAAGATTTAGGATTTATGATAGGATATAGAGGCGAAACTTTATATGATTTTCAAAATATTTTATCTGCAATAGCAAATAAAAATATAAATAAAAAGGTAAGTATTATACTAGATATAGAAGGCTATAAAGAAAAAAGAGAAAAAACATTAGAAGAATTAGCTGAAAAAGTTGCTAAAACAGTTGTAAAAACAAGAAAATCTGTAACATTAGAACCAATGAAAGCTTATGAAAGAAAAATTATACATTCTAAATTACAAGAAAATGATAAAGTTACAACTAAAAGTATAGGTGAAGAACCTAGAAGGAGAATAGTTATATCACTTAAATAATTAAATAAAAATCGGAAGTCAAAGTTCGGATTTTAGTCTAAATATTAGATTACCGTCTTTGATTTTTTAATATAAAAAATAAGGAGAAAATTTAATGAAAACAATAGTTTCTATTGCTACGGCACCACGGGATTGGTGGAATTGGAATAATAAGAATGAGTGGAAAAAATTCCTTTGAAATTTTAGATAAAATTTTTAGACCAAAAAATGCTGAAAGTATTGATAAAATCAAAGGTTATAGTATAAAATATGGTAATATAATAGATGGTGATAAAATAATAGATGAGGTTTTAGTTTCATATTTTAAAGAACCTAAAAGTTATACAACAGAAAATATGTGTGAAATCAACTCACATGGTGGAAATATAATAATGAAAAAGATATTAGAATTATGTTTAAAAAATGGAGCAGATCTTGCAGAACCAGGAGAATTTACCAAAAGAGCATTTTTAAATGGTAGAATAGATTTAGCACAAGCCGAATCTGTAATTGATATAATAAATGCGAAAACAGATAGAGAAGCAAATGTTGGAATAAAGCAATTAGAAGGATATTTATCAGAAGAGATAAAAAAGATTAAAGAACTTATATTAAACATAATGACTAATATAGAAGTTTCTATTGATTATCCTGAATATGATATTGAAGAAGTTCAAGAAACAGAAAATTTAGATGTTTTAGAAAAAGTAAAAGATAAATTAAAAAAATTAGAAGAATCTTTTGATAATGGAAAAATAATAAAAAATGGTATAAAAACAGCAATAATAGGTAGACCAAATGCAGGTAAATCTTCACTTTTAAATGCAATATTAAAAGAAGATAGAGCAATTGTTACAGAATATGAAGGTACAACAAGAGATACTATAGAAGAAGATGTTTCTATAAATGGAATACCATTAAAAATTATTGATACAGCAGGTATAAGAGAAACTGAAAATGAAGTAGAAAAATTAGGGATAGCAAAATCTAGGGAAATAAGCAAAGAAGCGGATTTAGTGATAGCAATTTTTGATATATCAAAACCACTAAAAAAAGAAGATTTTGATATTTTAGAAATGATAAAAGATAAAAAAAATATAATCGTTCTTAATAAAGTAGATTTAAATCAAGATGTTTTAACAGATAATGATAACGAATTTAAAAAATATTCTAATAATATTATAAAAATTTCTGCTTTAAAAAAGACAGGAATAGAAAATTTATATAATAAGATAACAGAAATATTTAACCTAAATCAAATAAATGTAGATAGTGAAATAGTTATAACAAATATTAGGCATAAAAATTTAATATCTAAGGCAATAGAAAGTGTATTAAAATCAGAAGAATCTATTAAAGATAAGATGCCAATAGATGTTGTTGCAATATTTTTGAAAGATATTTTAGAAAATTTAGGCAATATAACAGGAGATGTTGTAACAGAAGATATAATAAATGATATATTTTCTAAATTCTGTCTTGGAAAATAGCATATAAAGCACGAAAATTAAAAATAAAGCAATTTAAAACAAAACAAGTATAATTTTATACCTAAAACAAAAAAACGTCTTAAATTTAAAGATAAAAAGAAAACTAAAAAACAAGAACTTTTGTTCTTGTTCCACAAAGAAAAATAGAGGTGATAATAGATGAAGTATTTTGCAGGAGATTATGATATAGCAGTAATTGGAGCAGGACATGCAGGATGTGAAGCTGCATTAGCAGCAGCAAGATTAGGTATGAAAACTTTGATTTTTTCAATAAGTTTAGAAGCTGTTGCAAATATGCCATGTAATCCACATATAGGTGGAAGCTCTAAAGGACATCTTGTTAGAGAAATAGATGCATTAGGTGGAGAAATGGGAAAAAATATAGATAAAACGATGATTCAAATAAAGATGTTAAATACATCAAAAGGTCCTGCTGTACACTCATTAAGAGCACAAGCAGATAGAAAAAGATATCAAATGGAAATGAAACATACATTAGAAAAACAACCTAATTTAGAAATAAAACAAGCAGAGATAACAAATATAGAAATAGAAGATGGTAAAGTAAAAAGCATTGAAACAGATATAGGTGCTATATATAATGTTAAAGCTGTAATTGTTGCTACAGGAACATATTTAAAAGGAAAAATATTTATAGGAGATTTTTCTAAAGAAAGTGGACCTGATGGCGTTTTTCCAGCAAATAAACTTTCTGAAAGTTTAAAGAAAATAGGAGTTAATTTAGTAAGATTTAAAACTGGAACTCCAGCTAGAATAAATAAAAAAAGTATAGATTTTTCTAAAATGGAGAAACAAGAAGGAGATAAAAATATAGTTCCATTTTCTTTTGAAGATAAAATTGAAGATTTTGATCAAGTTGATTGTTATTTAACATATACAAATGAAAAGACTCACAAAATCATAAGAGATAATTTACATAGGTCACCTTTATTTGGTGGAGAAATAGAAGGTACAGGGCCTAGATATTGTCCTTCAATAGAAGATAAAGTAGTAAGATTTAGTGATAAACCAAGACATCAAGTTTTTGTTGAACCAATAGGAATAGATACAGATGAAATGTATATACAAGGAATGAGTTCATCATTACCAGAAGATGTACAAATAGAAATGTATAGAACATTACCAGGATTAGAAAATGCAGAATTTACAAGACCTGCATATGCAATAGAATATGATTGTATAGATCCATCAGAACTTAAACTTTCTTTAGAATATAAGCAAATAGAAGGATTGTTCTTTGCAGGACAAACAAATGGTACATCAGGTTATGAAGAAGCAGCTTGTCAAGGATTAATTGCAGGTATTAATGCTACACAAAAAATAAAGAAAAAAGACCCTATAATATTAGATAGAACTGATGCATATATAGGAGTATTAATTGATGATATTGTTACTAAAGGAACAAATGAACCTTATAGAATGATGACATCTAGAGCTGAATATAGACTTCTTTTAAGACAAGATAATGCTGACTTGCGTTTGACTAAAATAGGACATGAGGTAGGATTAATATCAGATGAAAGATATAAAAGATTTATAGAAAAAAAGAAAAATATTGAAAAAGAAATTGAAAGAGTAAAAAATACTACAATAAAGCCAACAGAAGAAGTAAATAACTTGTTAGAGAAGTATAATTCTTCTAAACTTACAACTGGAACAAAGTTATCTGAATTATTAAAAAGAACAGAACTTTCATATGAAATATTAAAAGAGATAGACCCTAAAAGACCTGATTTAAGTATGCAAGAACAAGAAGAAGTAGAAATACAAATAAAGTATGAAGGTTATATAAAAATGCAAGAAGCACAAGTAGAAAAGTTTAAAAAAATGGAAAAGAAATTATTACCACAAGAAATAGATTATGAAAAAATTAGTGGAATAAGTTTAGAAGGAAGACAAAAATTAAATAAATTTAAACCATACTCAATAGGACAAGCTTCTAGAATATCAGGAGTTTCACCTGCTGATATTTCAGTACTTTTAATATATTTGCAGATGAAAAAAGGAGAATAATATGAACCAAAGTGAATTTGAAAATATATTTCAAAAATATTTAGAAAGTATAAATATTGTTCTAAGTGGAACACAAAAAAAGCAATTTTATAATTATATGAATTTATTAATAGAATGGAATAAAAAAATAAATTTGACAGCAATTATAGAGTCTGAAGACATAATATTAAAACATTTTATTGATTCTTTAACAGTAAATAAATTTATAGAAAACGAAAGTAATATTATAGATATAGGGACTGGTGCTGGTTTTCCAGGAATTCCATTAAAAATAATTAAACCTGAAATTGAATTCGAGCTATTAGATTCATTAAATAAAAGAATAAATTTTTTAAATGAAGTTATTAATAATTTAAATTTAAAAAATATTAAAGCTATACATGCTAGAGTTGAAGAATTTGCTAAAAATAAGAAAAATAGAGAAAAATATAATATAGTAACCTCTAGAGCAGTTGCTAATTTAAATGTTTTAGTAGAATATATGTTACCTTTAGCAAAATTAGGAGGAAAATGCATTTGCATGAAAGGACCTAATATAAAAGAAGAAATAGAAAAAAGTAAAAATGCAATAAAAATATTAGGAGGAGAAATTGAATCTATAGAGGAATTTACATTACCTCAATCAGATATAAAAAGAACAATTATAATTATAAGAAAAATAAAAGAAACTCCTATAAAATATCCAAGAAAACCAGGAATACCATCTAAAGATCCAATAATGTAGATGCCTTAAAAATATAAATTTATCAACAAAATTTTAAAAATGTTCCACGAAAGACAAAAAATAACAAAATAATTTGTAATATTTATAAATAATATTGACATATTAGTAATATTTTTATATTATTAGTATGTCAAATTTTTATGATAAAAACAATATATGGAGGGATAACTTTGGGAAAAATAATATCAATTGCAAATCAAAAAGGCGGAGTAGGAAAGACTACTACAACAGTTAATTTAAGTACTATACTAGCAAAAAAAGGTAAAAAAGTATTGTTAATAGATGCAGATCCTCAAGGAAATGCAACAAGCGGATTAGGAGTAGAAAAAGATGTTTCAAAATCAACATATGATATATTAGTTAATGATACAGAAATAGAAGAGACATATCAAGAAACAATAGTTAAAAATCTTAAAGTTTGTCCATCAAATATAAATTTAGCAGGTGCAGAAGTTGAATTAGTATCAATGTTGTCAAGAGAACAAAGATTAAAAGAAAAATTAAATTTAGTAAAAGATGAATTTGATTATATATTAATAGATTGTCCACCATCATTAGGACTTATAACATTAAATGCATTTACTGCATCAGATAGTGTTTTAATTCCTGTACAATGTGAATATTTTGCATTAGAAGGATTAGGACAATTACTAAATACAATTAACTTGGTAAAAAAACACCTAAACAAAAGTTTGTACGTAGAAGGAGCATTGCTTACTATGTATGACATTAGAACAAATTTATCTAACCAAGTAGTTAAAGAAGTAAAAAAATATTTTGAAGATAAAGTTTATAAAACAGTAATTCCAAGAAACGTAAAACTAAGTGAAGCACCAAGTTATGGTATGCCTATAACTTTATATGATCCAAAATCAAAAGGTGCAAAAAGTTATGACAAATTTGCTAAAGAATTTTTAAAAATAAACGAGAAAAAGGAGGAAATCTAATATGGCTAAGATGACAGGATTAGGAAAAGGTTTAGATGCATTATTTGGAACAGTAGTAGAAGAAGAACTACAAGAAAATGATGTATTAAAAAATTTAAATATAAATGAAGTTGAACCAAACAGAAATCAACCAAGAAAAAAATTTAATCAAGAAGCATTAGAAGAACTTGCCGACTCTATAAAAAAATATGGCGTAATTCAACCAATAGTAGTAACAAAACAAGAAGATTATTATGAAATAATTGCAGGAGAAAGAAGATGGAGAGCATCTAAATTAGCTGGCCTTACTGAAATACCAGTAATTATAAGAGAAAATGATCAAAGAAAAAATAAAGAAATAGCTTTAATAGAAAATATACAAAGGGAAGATTTAAATGCTTATGAAAAAGCATTAGGAATTAAAAATTTAATGGAAGATTATGAATTAACTCAAGAAGAAGTGGCTAAAATATTAGGAAAAAGCAGAAGTACAATTGCTAATTCTGTAAGAATTTTAAATTTAAATCCAGATGTTTTAGAGTTTGCAAAAGAGGGAAAACTTACAGAGGGACATTGTAAAGCTTTAATGGCAATAACAGATCCTAAAAAACAATATGATGCTGCTATTAGGATGATAGAAAAGGGAGAAAGTGTAAGAATAGCAGAAAAAAAAGCGAGGCTAAAAAAGAAAAGCCCAGGAGTAGATTCTAAATATCAAGTTTTATTTAATGACATAGAAGATAGTTTTCAAAGTTTTTTTGGAACAAAAGTTAAATTAGATGCAGGAAGAAAAAAAGGAAAAATAATTATAGAATATAATTCTAATGAAGACCTAGAAAGAATTTTAGATTTGATTAGATAAATTTTTAAAAGGTGTGATTAATATGGAAGAAATAATGGAAGTTTTAAAATCAGACATTTTTATAGTAGTATTAGTATGTTTAAATATATTACTTTTAATTGGATATATAATAAATATAATAAAAATATCAAGCATAAAAAATAAATACAATAATTTCATGAGAAAGTTTAGCAAAAATTCTTCAATAGAAGAAGATTTAAGTAGATATGTTGAAGATGTAGAATTTTTAAAACAAGAAAATCAAAAAGTATTAAATTATTGTAAAAATTTAGATAATGAAATAGATAATTGCATTCAAAAAATAGGTATAGTAAGATATAGTGCTTTTAAAGATACAGGAAGCGATTTAAGTTTTGCACTTGCAATGTTAGATGAAAATAATAATGGAGTTTTACTAAATGGAATATATTCTAGAGAAATGTCTAACATATATGGAAAACCAATTAAAAACGGAAAATCTGATTATACATTATCAAAAGAAGAAGAGGAAGCATTATATAAAGCAATCAACAATAATAATTAATTAAAATACCTTAAATGTAAAAAAATACTATTGACAAGCGACAGTAAAATATGTTAATATTAGTATTGTCGCTGACATACGGAGAGGTGGTCGAGTTGGTTTATGGCACCAGTCTTGAAAATTGGCGTAGGTTAATAGCCTACCGTGGGTTCGAATCCCACCCTCTCCGCCAAATAAAAGTTAGATATAAAAGCTAATGTATCTAACTTTTAATTATATAAATGGAGATGTACCCAAGTGGTGAAGGGGACTGTTTGCTAAACAGTTAGGTCCTGAAAGGGGCGCGGAGGTTCGAACCCTCTCATCTCCGCCAATAAAAGTGCTTATACTATAAAAATAGTTTAGCACTTTTTTAAATAAATAAAATTTAAAAATAATATTGACTTTTATTATTTTTATTGGTATTTAATATATTGAAATAATAAAATATTTTAATAATATTTCAATAAAAAATATTAAAAAGTTGAAAAATGTTTAAAAATAAGTTATAATATAAATAGTAGTGAATAAAGAGGTGAGTATATGAAGAAAAATAAAATAATGATAATTGTAATATTAATAGTTTTTTTCTTGGTATATTTGTCTTTTGGATTTAATACATATAGTTTTAATACTAATGAATGGGGACCAGATAATCAAAAAGGTGGAGCAGTAATAAATGACATAGGAAATACGATTGTAGGCTTAGTTAGTATAGTAGGAAGTGCTGTTTCAATTATAACACTATTGATATTAGGTATAAAATATATGATGGGAAGTGTTGAGGAAAGAGCAGAATATAAAAAAACTATGCTTCCATATATAGTAGGTGCAATAATGGTTTTTGGAATATCAAATATTATAGGCATTATAGAAGATATTGCAGCATCAATTTTTTAATAAAAAAAGAGGGATATGATGAAAAAAATAACAATTATTATGATTATATGTATAATGTGCCAGATATTGAGTATATGTTTTAATAATACATATGCTGCAAATTCATTACAAGATGCATTTGATGGGGCAAAAAACTTTGTTACTCAAGGTGAAAAGGAATCAGAGAATACCATAGATAATAGTAAATTAAAAATTGCATCTGACACCGTATATAATATATTACTTACAATAGCATTTATTGTTGCAATAGTTTGTGGTATAATTATAGGAATACAATTTATGGTAGGAAGTATTGAAAATAAAGCCGACATAAAAGAGGCATTATTGCCTTATGTTATAGGATGTATAGTAGTATTTGGCGCATTTGGAATCTGGAAGATAGCTGTAAATATTGGATTAAAATTTTAAGGAGTAAAGTATGAGTAAAAAAATAATTAAAAGTATTATTATAATTGCTTTATTTACAATTTTTATATGTTATAATTTTTCTTATTGTAAATTTGATGACGTTGATATTGATGGTAAAATTGACAATAATATTGTTGAAACTGTAAAAAAACCATTTGATAGTATAATAAACATAATTTCATTAGTTGGATCTGGTATATCAATAATAGCATTAATTGCATTAGGAATACGATATATGACAGGAACATTGGAAGAAAGAGCCGAATATAAAAAAACAATGTTGCCTTATGTTATAGGAGCATGTTTTGTATTTGGAGCATCTATAATTCCAAGCATAATATATCAGATTTTTGGTTAAGTTATTAAAATTTCCACATAAATATATGAGGAATTAAATAAATATATAAAATAATAAAAGGAGGTAAAAATATGAAAAAGACAGAAAAAATAATTAAAATTGCTACAATAATAATGGTAGTATTAATGCTAGCAACAATATGCACAAGTGTATTTGCAAAAGTAACTGTAACAAATCCTGATACATGGACAGGTCAAGCAGGAAGTAATATTGAAACAACTCAATTAAATAGCTGGATAAATACAATAATAAATGTAGTTGCTACAGTAGGTTCTGGTGCTGCAATCATAGTTTTAATAGTACTTGGTATAAAATATATGATGGGTAGTGCAGAAGAAAAAGCAGAATACAAGAAAACATTATTCCCATACATTATAGGTGCAGCATTTGTATTTGGAGCATCTGCATTAACAGGTGTAATTTATAACTTTATTGGTAAAGCTTAATAAGTTGTAATATTTAGAATAGAAAATCCTTAGTTTATACTAGGGATTTTTTATATTGATTAATATTTGAAAATAAAAATTTATTACAGATATATTACAATATTATTAAAATAATATTAAATTATGCTATTTTATTACATTTTATTGTTTTTTCTGTTATAATATATATAGGAAAATTTTAATTATTATTAGGAGGATTTAAATGGGAACATATAATATTCCAAGAAATGTAAAAGGAGAAGGAAGAATATTATTTATATTTTCTACAAAAGCATTAATATATACTGCAATAGGTGCTACAGTAGGATTTATATTATACCTCTTTTTTAACATGATAAAATTAGGTATGATTGGAATTATATTAATGTTAATTTTAGGTTTAATAGGATTTTGCATAGGAACGTTTAAAGTACCTAATAATAATTCTTTTGAAATATGTAAAAAAGCAGGAGGAGAAAATATAGATGAAGTTATAAAAAGAGCGATAAAATTTAAAATGCAAAAGAATAAATTATATTTGTATACTAGGGAGGAAAATAATAATGATTAGCTCAGAAAATGATAAAATATTAAATTTATTAACTTTTTTATTAATTGGTATGATTGTAGTATTGATTATATTAGTTGTAGTATGGTTAATTCTAAAACTAAAAAAAGATACAAGTAAAACTATTAATAAAGGGATAAATAAAAATGAATTAGATAAAAATACTAAAAATTCAACTGTTCAATATGGAAAACAATCAATATTTAATTTTATGGAATTTAATGAAATTAAAGATAATATGATTGTACAAAAAAATGGAGAAAGATACTTAATGGTTGTTGAATGTCAAGGAGTTAATTATGACTTAATGTCAGGAGTTGAAAAATCAGGAGTAGAGGATGGATTTGTACAATTTTTAAATACATTAAGACACCCTATACAAATATATATTCAAACAAGATCTGTTAATTTGCAAAGTAGTATAGATACATATAAAGATAGACTTAAAGATATAGAAGATAAACTTGAGAATATGAAAAAAAGATATAAGGAAATGCAAGAATCTGAAAATTATACAGAGGAAGAATTAGAAAAAGTATTTTTTGAAATAACAAAACAAACTAATTTGTATGAGTATGGAAAAGATGTAATTTATAATACAGAGAGAATGAGTTTAAATAAAAATATTTCTACAAAACAATATTATATAATAGTTCCATATTATCCATCTGAATTAGGAAGTAACGAATTTGACAAAGAAGAAATAGAAAGCTTATCTTTTTCTGAATTGTATACGAGATGTCAATCAATTATTAGAACTTTATCTGTATGTGATGTTAGTGGAAAAATATTAGACTCAGTTGGATTAGCAGAACTTTTACATATTGCATATAACAGAGATGAAGCAGAAGTATTTGAAATATCAAGAGCCTTAGAAGCGGGATGTGATGATATGTATTCAACTGCTCCAGATGTATTAGAGAAAAAGATGAAAAGTTTAGATAAAGAAATAGAAGAAAAGGCTATTGAAAAAGCTCAAAATGCAGTTAATGAAGTACAAGATAAAAGAAGACAAGAAATAGAAGAAAAAGAAGCTTCAATGGATGACTTAATAAATGAATTAGCAATATCAATTATAGAAGAAAATAAAGGATATCTAGGGGAAGACATAGTAGAAGAATCTAAAAACAAGATAAAAGGAGAAACTAAAGCAAAAGGAGGAAAAGTAAATGGGCAAAAAAAGACAAGAACAAGAAAATCTTAAAGAAATAGAGCAATTAGAAGATAACAAATTTCAATTAAAAAAGAAAACAATAAAAGAATTAATTGCACCAGCAGGTATAGATGCAACAAATATAGACCATTTAGAGATTATTTCAAATGTTAAGAGATATGCACGTACATTTTTTGTATCAGAATTGCCAAGAATGTGTACTTTTCCAGAATTATTTAGAGATCTATATTTCTTTGGAGATATAAATACTTCAATATATATAAATCCTATTTCAGAGGCTAGATCACAAAGTGAGTTAAATAGAGTAATAAACGAAATAGAAACAGAAAGGATTGTAGCTGCAGATAGAGGAAATATAAATAGAGAAAGTGATTTAACACAAAAAAGACTTGAAACAGAACAATTAAGAGATGAAATAGCAGCAGGATTTAATAAATTATTTGAAGCATCAATAGTGTCTACATTATTTGCATATTCTTTAGAAGATTTAAATAAATTTACTAATTTATTATCAACAGAAATGTCTAAGTCATTAGTTGGAATAAAAAGTGCATGGGCTATACAAGAAGACGGATTTAAATCAAATTTACCTTTATTTGAAAATAAAATAAATAAAGATCATGTATTTGATAGAAGATCAATGGCTACTGTATTCCCTTTTACTACATCAGAAGTAGGACATCCTACAGGTGTGCCACTTGGATTTAACAAACAAACAGGAACGCCAATATTATTTGATAATTTTCATTCATCACTTACAAATTATAATATGGTTATATTTGCTAAATCAGGTGCTGGTAAATCAGTAACAATGAAAACATTAATATCAAGATCTTCTGTTTTAATGGGAATAGAAAATTTGGCTCTAGATGCTGAAGGAGAATATACAATAGTTGCAGAATCTTTAGGTGGAATTAATGTTGTATTAAGTCCAAATTCTAAAACGATTATAAATTTATTTGATGTAGAAATGGAAACTATAAAAGATGAGATAACAGGAAGAAATAGAGCTGTTGTAAATGTAGAAAACAAAGTTGAGGATGTAACTCAGGCTTTACTTACAATGGCTAGAGGTAGTACAAGAAGTCAAGATGTTAATGAACTTACTAAACAAATTATAGCTGAATCAGTAGCAGAAGAATATGCTGCGTTAGGAATAAATAATGATCCTAATAGTTTATACATACAAAGTGATAATTTTAATAACCAAGATAGATTATATAGAAAAAAGAAATTAATGCCAACAATAGGCTCTTGGTATAAAAGAATTGAGAAAAAAGCAGCTGAAAACAAAAATGCAGATTATAATTTCCACTATAGTTACTTATTAAAAGTTATGAAACAATATATAAGAGAATATGATGGACAAATGGCATATTTCGATGGACAATCTACATTTGAACTTTTAGAAAGTTCACCATTTATTAATCTTGATATATCACAACTAGAAGAAAGATTTGCAAGACCTTTAGCACAACAAATTTTACTTTCATGGATTTGGGAAAAATATGTTAAGAAAAATAGTGAAGATAGAAAAAAAGCAACTAAAAAAAGAGTTATAGTTGACGAGGCATGGATGTTATTACCATATCCAGAAGCGGTTGATTTCTTAAATACAATGGCTAGACGTGCTAGAAAAAGAAATGTTTCACTTGCAATTATATCTCAAAGATTTCAAGATTTTTATGAAAAACCAGAAGCACAGGCAGTATTAACTTCATCAGATACAAAATTGTTTTTAGCACAAGATAAATCAGAAATACAATATTTAAAAGAAGTATTTAAATTAAGTGAAGGGGAATCCAATTTCTTAGTAACTTGTTCTAAAGGAGAAGGATTATTAAAAGTAGGAGGAGATTCTGCAATATTAAAAATAACACCTACTCAAAAAGAATTTGAATTTGTTGAAACAAACTTAAATAAATTGGCAAAAATGAGAAAATATAAAGAAAATTAAGGAGTTTAGAATGGAATTACTAAAAAAACAAAAATTTACTCAAAAGATAATAATATTATTAGTACTTGTTCTAACTATAAATTTTACAATACCAAACTATTCTAATGCAGGTGTTGATACTGTATTAATAGATCCTATTATCACATTTATATGTTGGCTTGGAGATGGTACTTTAGGATTCTTGCAAAGAACGCTTATGGGAGAAGATGTTGTTATCCAAGATTATGCTGATTATAGGCAAACTATTAATGATGATAACTTAAGTGGGAATCCACTTACATGGTTTGCTTATGGATTTGGACAAATGGACTGGTTTGCAAAATTACAAGGGGGTATAGATAAACTTATAAATGGTGATGATGGATATGAAGGACCAGTAGTACTTGTTAAATACTCTGTAGCTGCGATTGTATCTAATAATATTCCAGCATTTGATATTAATTTTTTTAGCCCAGATGTACAATCTACAGAAGAAGAGAATGCAGACATTGAATCAACTGCTGTAATATTACAACCTATTATACAAAAATGGTATGTAGCTCTTAGAAATGTAGCTATAGTAGCATTGCTTTCAATATTAGTATATATTGGTATAAAAATAATGTTAAGTAGTACAGCTAATGAAAAAGCAAAATATAAAAATAAAATAATAAATTGGGTAGTAGCATTATGTATTTTATTTTCTCTTCATTATATTATGTCAGCTACTTTGTATATAATAGATTTAATTTGCAATTCAATTTCTGCAAATGTATTAGATGGAGAATATGACCAACTAATATATGCTATTAGGTATGGAACAGAAATGAGCGGAAGTACAATGGAAAACCTAGCATATACCATAATGTATGCAACAATAGTTATTTACACTTTATTCTTCACATTTACATATTTAAAAAGGACAATATATATTGCATTTTTAACAATGTTTGCACCATTAATTGCTGTTACATATCCAATAGACAAAGAGAATGATGGAAAAGCACAAGCATTTGATTTCTGGATAAAAGAATACTTTTTTAACATACTAATGCAACCAATACATTTAATACTATATAATATTTTTATTGTAATGGCTATAGATTTAGTAAATACTAATGTTATTTATGCATTAGTAGCAATTGGATTTATATTACCAGCTGAAAAGATAATTAGAAAGATGTTTAATGTTGAAAAGAACTCTGAAGATAGTTCTCTTGGAGGATTTGCAGGAGGAGCATTAGTTGCATCTGCTGTTAGTTCTATTTCAAGAATAATGAGTGGAGGACATAATAGAAACGCAGGCGGAGGAGATAATAGTCTAGATGATGGAAATCAAGACAATAATATAAGAACAACAGATATAGAAGAATCTTTTGGAAATGATTCTTTAGATGAGAGTGATCCTACACCAATGCCAAGATTTAATATTAATGATAATTCAGAAACTAATAGTAACCCTCCTACAAGTAATGGTTCTAATAATGGTGGATCAAGAAATCCTGTTAACATTAATAATGCAAGAAGAGCTAACTATATGGGTGCAAGAAAATTAAATTTACCAAATAATAGTGGAAAAAATAGTATTAAAACTAATAAAAGAAATGCAAAAAATACTAATAAACCAAGAGTACTTAAAGGAATTGCTGCAGTAGGAAAGAAAACTTTTACAGGAAAAAATATTGCAAAAGTTGCAAGAGGAGTAGGAAAGATAGGATTAGGTGCAACAGGACTAATGATTGGAGCAGCAGGAGGTATTGCTTCTGGAGATTTTGGAAAAGCTATTACATATGGAGCTACTGGTGCAGCGGTAGGAGTAGGAGCCGTTAATGCAATAGATGGAGGAGTAAAAGGAATTGCTAGAGGAGGAAAAAATATTAAAAAAGCAGCTACAGACTTATATGATGAGTATCAAATTGGAGCTAATAATTATACTCAAAAAGAGTATGAACAAAATATTTTACTTCCAAGAATGAAAATACAAGCAGAAAAGAATAAAGACATTAAAGAATTATATAGAAGAACATTTGGTAATACTGATTTATTAAATTCTTCAGCAAGAGATGAATTATATAGAAATGGAATTACAGATGAGAATTTAATAATAGAAGCTTTAAAAGCTAAACAAAAACACAATTTATCAAATAAAGAATTAGTTCAAGATACACTTATTGCTAATAAGATAAATTCAGCTAAAGATGCAGAAACTAGAGAAAAACAACTAAAGAGAATTTTAGAAGATAATGGAGCATTTAGAAATGTAGAGAAGAATCTAGAGAAAAGAGATGCATTTAAAAATATAGATAAAAAATTACAAGATAAGTATAAAGAAATTGATAAAGATAAAAAAATGAGTAGCGAAGAAAAGAAACAAGCTAAACAAAATTTAGCACAACAAGAAAGAGAAAGAATAATAGACAAAGAGAAAAATAGATTAGTATCAGGAAGAATGAGAGTAATTAGAAAAATATCAGGAATAGATTAAAGGAGGATAAATTAATGTTTAAAAAACAAAACATATTTAACAGAATAATTTTAACATTAATAATGGTGTTAACAATAAATTTTTTAACACCTAATTATTCTCATGCTGGCATAGGATCTGCATTAGCTGATGGATTCCAGACACTTGTATGTCTTGTAGGCGATGGGGTTATAACTATAGAACAGAAGTTATTTATAGGAACTAAACCTAAATTTACATATAAAGATGGACAAAAAACGAAGATTCAGTATGGAGTAGCAAATATCGTAAGTGGTACATTATCATTTTTTGATATAAATTTCTTTAATCCAAAAGAAACTATGATATCCTATGAAGAAGAATATAATAGTGCAGCATTAAGAAATATGTATGATGATGTGTTAGAAGAATTACAATCAGATTTTGGAACATTAAATAGTCTATTAGAAAATGGACAAATAGAATATATACAACCAACACAACCATTATCAGAATATTCAGGTGGAAATTATGGAGGAAAAGAACTTTGCTTAGAAGAAGTTATATATTCTTCTCGTGAAACAGATTTTGGTGATGAAGCGGAGGCAGATGGATATACAAGAAGTTTTGGAAAGCTATTAGATGGAAGTTATACATATAATGGTAAAGGGATTGAAGAATTTTGGAAAGAATGTTATCCAAATGAGGAACCATATTATGAAAGTGATTTTTATTATACATTTATAAATTATTCTAATGATGGGACTAATGCAAATTGGAGAAATATGTGGACACAAGATACTGGTTTAATAAAAAGTGATGGAAGTATAGATATTGATAAATGTGTAGAAATATTTAAAAAAATAGAACCTGTTATTGAAAAATGTTATAATGATAGTTTAACTGAAGTAGAGGTAAAATCAACTGCTAGTGTATTAGCCCCTATTATAAGAAAATGGTATGGAGCATTAAGAAATATTGCTTTAGTATTATTGCTTTCAATATTAGTATATATTGGTATAAAAATAATATTAAGTAGTACAGCTAATGACAAAGCAAACTATAAACAGAAAATTATAAATTTTGTAGTGGCTGTTTGTCTATTATTTATTATGCAATATATAATGTCATTTACTATATATATTATTGATGTGATTAATGAAAGTCTTGGTGTTAATGTAATAGATCAAAGTGGGAATGATATTTTATTAACTAATATTAGAGCATCAGCAGAGATTTCTAAAAGTGGCCCTACTATATTAGTTTATACTTTTATATATTTAGTAATGGTATGGTATACATTAATATTTACAGTAATGTATATAAGAAGGATGTTAACTATTATACTATTGACAATTTTTGCACCAATGGTAACTATTACATATCCTATAGATAAAGAAAAAGATGGAAAATCACAAGCATTTGATTATTGGCTTAAAGAATATGTATTTAATATTTTAATACAACCAATGCATCTATTACTTTATTATATTTTTATAAGTAGTACAATAACATTAGTAGAAAATGGTAACTTTATATGGGCAATTGTTGCTTTATGGTTTATAAGAAGAGCAGAAAAACTTATGAGAAAAATGTTTAAATTAGATAATTCAGATACACTTTCAGACTTTGGATCATTTGCAAGTGGTGCAGCTTTGGCGAGTGTATTGAAAAAATTAGCAAATAAAGCAACTCATGGAAAAGGTAAATCTAAGTCAAACAATAAAGATAATAATAATGATAAAGAAAATAATAAAATAAGAACACCAGATATAGAAGAAACTTTTGAAGATGAACAACCACAAGAAAAAGATAAAATTAGAACAAAGGATGAAGGAGATAATAAAAAAGAGAATGATACTGAAAATACAAAGAAAAAAGGCGAACAAGACAAAAAAATAAAGAATCAGAGTAAGAGCAGAGAAGAGAGTAAAAATAAGAAAAAACAAAAAGCAGAAAAGAAACAAGAAAAGAAATCAGTAAGACAAGCTAGATTAAGAGGAGTAAAAAGAGTAGGCAAGAAAGTATTTAAAGGAAAAAATATCGCAAAGGTAGCAAGAGGAATTGGAAAAGTATATTTAGGTGGTGCAGGATTAGGAATAGGTATGGCAGCAGGAATAGTATCTGGAGATTTAGGAAAAGTGTTTACATATGGGGCTGCTGGAACAGCATTAGGAACATCAAGTGTTGACGCAATGTCAAGAGGAGTATCAGCAATAGGAAATGCAGGTAAGGCAATAAAAAATACTGCAATTGGCGTTTCTGATACTTATAAAATAGGCGCTAATAATTATACTCAAGATGAATATGAAGATAAAATATTAATTCCAAGAATGAAAAGAGCTGCTGAAAAAGATAAAAATATACAAGATATGTATGAGAGAGAATTAGGAAGTAAAGAACTTATGAAATCATCAGGTAGAGATGCTTTATATGATGCAAGAGTTACAGATGAAAAATTAATAATAAGGGCTTTAAAAGTACAACAAGAACAAGGAATTTCAAATAGAGAAATGGTACAAAATACAGTTATTGCATCTAAAATTAAAGATACAAAGGACTTAGAGGCGAGAGAAAAACAACTACGAGAAATACTTCAAAATAGAGGAGTAAGTGATAAAGCATTAGATAAACAAGTAAAAGATAGAATGAGGATAATAAGTAAAATTTCTGGTGTTAGTTAGGAGGAAGATTTGATTAATTTAAAAGAAATTTTTAGTCGTAATTTTAAAAGAATCTTTATACCAATTTCTATATTTATATTATTAATTATTATAGTGCAAATACTAAATTATAGAGCTAAAATTAATAATAGTAAAGAAAGCATTGAAATAGAAGATAGTAAGTCTTATACAACTAGGAATACTGTACTTTCAGAAACTAAGGTAGATAAAAAAACAAATAATGAAATAGTTGATACCATAAATAATTTTATAAATGCTTGTAATGATAAAAGGATAGAAGAAGCATATAATATGCTTTCTTCTGATTGCAAAAATCAAATGTTTCCTACCAAAAAAGATTTTGAAGATAGTTATTATAATATAATATTTAAAAGTAAAAGGCAATTTGATATACAATCTTGGATAACAAAAAATTCTTTATATACATATAAAGTAAAATTTCTAGATAATATGCTTTCAACAGGAGGAAAAGAACAAGATTCCACAGAAGATTATTATACTATTGTTAAAGAAAATAATGTATATAAATTAAATATAAATAATTTTATAGGAAAAAAAGATATTAATAAAAGTGAAATTAAAAATAATATAAATATAGAGGTAAAAGAAGTTTATATTTATATTGATTATGAAATTTATAATATAAATATTTACAATGATAACTTGAATAATGTTTTATTAGATACTAGAAAAAGAACTGATACAATGTATGTAACTGATAACAAAAATAATAATTATGCATCATATAATTATGAAATATCTGATACTGATTTATCAATTAGTTCAAAAACAAGTAAAAAATTAAATATAAAATTTTCAAAAGGATATAATTCAAGGTTAACAACAGAGAAACTTACTTTTGGTGATATTAATATAATGAGTGGAAATAGTAAAAAAGGAATTACAATAGAAATAGCCATATAAAAGAGGTGATACAAGTGGAAGATAATGAGAATAACAATTCAGAATTAGGAAGCAAAGCAAAAGAGACAGCAAAAAAAACGACTAAAAAAATAGCAAAAAAAACAACTAAACTAATAATGTCAGTTGTAAAAAATTTTGTTCTTATATTATTAAAATATGCGTTAATCCCATTATTAATAGTAACTATAGTTGTAGCTTGTATATGGCTTATAGCCAAAACAAATATACATTCAAAAATTGAATACATAACATCAGATACTATATCTCATACAATATCACAAGCAACACAAGGTACAAATCCTGACGGTAGTAGTAAAACTGTTGATTTTTCACCTGTAGCTAAGATAGAAGGAAACGATCAAAATGGATATTACATAAAAGTTGATGGAAATATTGTAGAAAATATAAAAAATTCATTACAAGAAGAAGGGATAGAGCCTAAAGATTTAGGGCTACAGTCTTTTGATTGTTTTCGTACATTTATAGAAACTGAAATTATGACGCAATTTCCAAATGTAGGAAATGGAAGACCAGAAAATGTTAGTAACGATATAATAACTAATGGTTGTATAAATATTCAAAGAGCGCAAGTCCAAGAAGATGGAACAAGTAAAAATATTACTTTAAAATATACAGCACTAGATAACTTTAATTCATATTGTGAAAATAATGATTCTAAAGCATTAGATTATTTTACAATTAATGAATCAGGAGAGATGCTAGTTGCTAGCTATTCAAAAACACAAACTGGTGTAACAACTCAAGGAGATACATCTTTTGTAGAAGTTCCAGAAGGTCAAAATACATATAATATAAGCACTAGAAATATAAATTATAAAAATGCCGTTAATAAATATACTATGCCATTTATGTTTTTAATTGGAATTTTAGAAAGTTCAAATAGTGAAGAAATAGCTTTAGAATTAGCAGAACTTGCGAAAAATACACAAATAACAATAACAATTGAAGATAATATTCAGACAACTGACATAACAGAAAAAACAAATTATGTACAAAAATACGAAGGAACTAAACAATTTAAATATACTATAACAAAAATCGAACAATATGTAAGTAATATAAGTAGAAGTACATTAGTAAATAATGAGCTTGCTACTGTACAAGCATCACCTGAAGCAAAAGAATGTACAATTACAATACAAACACATACTGAAACAAATACACCAAATATAGAAATTACATATGTAGATTCATGGATTGCAAAAGTTGAAAGAGAATATACTTCTAGTTTAGAAACTACAAATTCATCATCAGGGCCAACAACAAGTGAAAATAGTATAGCAGCAAATATAAATAATTTTAATATTAATACAGACCCAGATGTAGCTGAATTTATGAATAGTAAAATAAGAGCATATACTCAACAAATGGAACAAACACCTATCCCAAATGACCCAAATTTTGTATCAAGAAGAATAGAGGGTAGTAAGAGAGATTTATCAGTTGCAGATTTAAAACAAGTTCTTACTATTACTAATGAGATGAATAGTACGACTGTAAGTAAGAAATATACTTCTACAAATAAAGAAGTAATAAGTAATGAAGAAAAAGTATTTGAAATATTTGATAAATATAAAAAAGATTTTGAAACATTAGATAATGCACAAGAATTATTATATAAATTATTAGAAGATAATTCTAGTACATGCAATTTTTCAGATACAATGAAATACTTAATTAATAAATATAAAGATCCTAATTATGCTGGTGAGTTAAATTTAAGCTTTTTTGACTTAAATGGATTTACAACAGTTGGTGATTATATGTATGGAAACACTATAGAAGAAAAAGTATGGTTTGCTTTAAGAGATGCTGGATATAGCGAAGAATCTGTTGCTGGTGTATTAGGAAATATATATGCAGAATCAGCATTCAATCCAACAATAATAGAAGAAGGTTCAGGAATAGGATTTGGATTATGTCAATGGTCTGAAGGAAGAAGAACTCAATTAGAAGCATATATAGCAGATAAAGGAGTAGAATTAGGTGATATTAAAACACAAATAGAATTTTTATTAACAGAAATAACACCAGGTGGTGTGGGGCCAGCACAAGGATATGCAACTTACCAATTACTATCATATAATGGATATAATGGAGAAATGTGGGAAAATGCAACCACTCCAGAAGATGCAGCAACTGCTTTTTGTTGGTCATTTGAAAGACCGGGTGAGCCAAGAATAAATGAAAGAACACAAAAAGCTAGAGAATATTATGAACAATTTAAAGGAAGAACAAAACCAAGTGGAGGAATAATTTTACAAATTGCAGATGAAATTCATAAATATATGGAAAATGAAGAATATAGTTATTGTGTTTATGGATCTAATGGCTCTGAAGAATGTAGCTCTTCAGATAGACATGGATTAAATATAACATTTGAAGCATCTAAAACAGGATATCATCATTCTTGCTGTGCAACATATGTAAGTTGGGTATTACAAGAGACAGGATATATTGCAGATTCAGAACATACAGATAGTGCAACTGCTTTAATGAATTTATTAATGAATAAGGGTTGGTCTAAGATTAGTAGTATTTCAGAACTAGAACCGGGAGATGTTTTGTATTATAGTGGACATATAGAAATATATGCAGGAGATGGAAAAGTATATAATGCTGGAAGTGGAAATGCAATAAGAAACTCATCACCAGCAAATAAAAATATTAATTCAATGATATTTGGATTGAGAGCTCCAAATTAAAATTACAATAATAAAAAGAATGGAGAAAAAATGTTGAATTTTAAAAAATTAATTATTACATTAATAATTATAATATTTATATTAATTGCTATATTGACGATATATATATATGTAAATAGAGGAAAAGTTATATATAAAATTGATGAATCAGGTGATGAAATACAATATGATTTAGATGAAAAATTAAGACTGGTGACTGTCCGCAATGACTTTTATATTGTAAAAAATTGCGTAAATCAATTTTATTCATATTATATCGCAATATTTAATACAAAAGAGATATATAACAATTTAGATGATGCAATGATAAAAGATGTTCAGAAGCAAAATGCAGAAACAGTGTATGATATATTGGATGTGCAATATATAAAAGATAAAGCTATAACAAAAGAAAATATCTTAACAAAATTAGAAAAAATAAAAACATCAACTATAGATATAAAAAATATGTATATAAGTGAAAAAACAGACAATATATCAATATATATTGTAGAAGGTACATTAAGAGAAAATAATACAAACAAGATAGGAAAATTTAAGGTAATAGTGAAAATAGATTCTTTAAATAGGACTTTTAGTATTATTCCTCAGGATTTTGTGGAAAAAAACTATAATGACTTACAAATAGGAGATAATATAGATATAGAAATACCAGAAAATATAGAGGAAAATACAAATAATCAATATATATATAGACCTATTTCTGATGAAACTTATATAACTGATTTGATAAATCAGCATAAATTAGAATGTTTATATGAAACAGAATTAGTATATAATAGATTAGATGAAGAATATAGAAGTAAAAGATTTGAAACACTTGATAAATTTCAGAAATATATAAAAGACAACCAAGAAAAATATAAGTTTATTAAAATACAAAAATACAAAAAAAATATATCAGATGACTATACTGAATATATATGTGTAGATTCAAATGGAAATAATTATATATTTAGAGAAAGTTCTGTCATGAAATATACTTTATTATTAGATACATATACTATTGATTTGTCAGAATTTATAGAAAAATATGATAATGGAACAGATAAAACAAAAGTAGAATTAAACATAGGCAAAATTGTTGAGGCAGTAAATAATAAGGATTATGAATACATATATAATCAATTAGACGAAGAATTTAAAAACAATAATTTTAAAACAAAAGATATATTAGAAAATTATATTAAATCAAACTTTTATGATAAAAATAATATAAACATAGATAAATATGAAAAGCAAAATGATATATATATTTATGATTTGACATTAAAAAATGCAAAAAATGAATTACAAACAAAATCATTAAAGATTGTTTTAAAATTAGAAGAAAATAGAAACTTTGTAATGTCATTTAGTATGTAATAAGAGTGCACCTAAATTACAATAATTTGTAATTTAGGTGTATTTTTATTTATATTGTAACATTATTTTTTTTGTAGAATATATTTTAATAGGTGATTTAATGAAATTAGGTGTTTGTTTAGCAGGTGGTGGAGTAAAAGGAGCGGCTCATATAGGAGCACTTAAAGCTTTAGAAGAAAATAACATTAAATTTGATTACATTTCTGGTACGTCTTCTGGAAGTATTGTAGCTACTCTTTATGCAAGTGGATATACTACAGATGAAATATATAAGATATTTAAAAAATATTGTAAGAAAATAAAATATGTTGATATACGAAATGTATTTAAATGTGTTTTAGGAATTATTTTTACAGGACGAATAATAATTGATGGACTAAATACAGGAAATCAAATTGAAAAATTAATAAATAATGTATGTGAAAAGAAGAATGTAAAAAATATTTCAAATATTAATATGCCACTAGTAATACCAAGTGTTGATATGTATAATGGAAAACTATATTGTTTTACATCTAAAAAAACAAGAAATATATTTTCAGATGAAATAGTTTTTATTAATGATGTAAATATAGGGACAGCAGTAAAAGCAAGCTGTAGCTATCCAGTTGTATTTTCACCTTGTAAATATGAAAATACAAAATTATTAGATGGTGGGATTAGAGAAAATATTCCTTGGAAAGAAACAAAGGCAATTGGTGCAGAGAAAGTACTAAGTTTTGTTTTTGAAAATGAAATAGATGAAAAATGTTGTAGAAATTTAATAGATGTTGCAGATAGGTCACTTCAATTATTATCTAGGGAACTTGCAAATTATGAATTAGATGGTGTAGATTATATGATAAAATTTAAAAGTAAAAAAATATCATTACTAGATATGAGTAAAATAGATGAGTTATATGAAATTGGTTATAAACAGACAATAGAAAATATAAAAGAAATTAAAGAAATAATTAGTTAAAAAATAAAGGAGTTCATATTGAAATGAACCCCTTATTTTATTTGATTATTACTTCTTTATTTTCATCATTTTTAAAATCTTCATTTTCTTTTTTAAGTAAATCTTTTTCTTTTTGTTTATTTTTTAGATTATCTTTTGCAACTGTCATAAGTAATTTAATTCTATTTGTTTGATTTGATTCACTTGCACCTGGATCGTAATCAACAGGAGAGATGTTCGCATCAGGATATTTTTCTCTTATTGTTTTTATAACACCTTTACCAACAACATGGTTAGGTAAGCATGCAAATGGTTGAACACATATTATATTAGGTATATCATTTTCTATATATTCAATCATTTCAGCTGTTAAGAACCAACCTTCACCTGTTTGATTTCCAATTGACAAAACATCTTTTACTTGTTTTTCTAGGTGCCAGATATTACAAGGTGGTAAATAATTCTTTTTTGAACTTTCTAGTGCTAATTTTAAATCTTTTTCTAATATATCAATTAGTTTTATAGCAACTTTAGATATTTTAGAAGATGTTTTATTTGTATTTAATAAAGAATTAAATGTTATTTTATGAGTTGCCATAAATTTTATAAATCCCATAAAATCAGGCAGTACTACTTCTGCACCTTCTTTTTCTAGTAAATCTGCAACAAAGTTATTACCAAAAGGATGATATTTTATTAATACTTCTCCTACTATTCCAACTTTAGGCTTTTGAACGCTAGTGTCTAATTCAATTTTTTCAAAATCATTAACAATATCATATATACTTTGCTTAAACTGCTTATTTGTTGATTTTTTAAGTAATTTTTTACATTTAATCATCCAAGTATCAAATAATGCTTGAGTTTCTCCTTTATTTACTTCATAAGCTCTATTTTTTGTAAGCATTTTTTGAAGTAAATCTGCATAAATAACCATTTTTAAAAGTCTTTCTAAAAGCGGAATTGTAAGCTTAAATCCTGGCATC
This sequence comes from uncultured Clostridia bacterium, assembly GCA_947627935.1. Lineage (GTDB taxonomy): Bacteria > Bacillota > Clostridia > TANB77 > CAG-508 > CAG-269. The sequence continues at coordinate 48,279 of CANQXY010000008.1, forward strand.
TTTTCCATACCTACAACATTAAATGAGATTACAGGTATATTTTCAAATCCAGCATCTTTTAGAGCTTTTCTTATAAATCCAATATAATTTGTTGCTCTACAACCACCACCTGTTTGAGACATGATAAGTGCAGTTTTATTTAAATCATATTTACCAGATTGAAGTGCTTCTATCATTTGTCCTGTAACTAATATTGATGGATAACAAGCATCATTATTTACATATTTAAGACCAGTTTCTACTGTATGATTAGTACATTTTCTTAAAAGTTCTACTTTATATCCAGAAGATGCAACAGCAGCTTCTAGTAGTTCAAAATGTATAGGAGCCATTTGAGGAATTAAAATAGTATAGTCTTTTTTCATATCTTTTGTAAATATTCTTTTCTTAATTCCGTAGTCACCTAAAGATTTTTCTTCATTACTTTTTATACGTTTATTCATACTAGCTAATAAAGATCTTATACGTATTCTTACTGCTCCTAAGTTATTTACTTCATCTATTTTAATTAAGGTATACATTTTATTGTAACTTGATAAAATTTCTTCAACTTGATCTGTAGTAACAGCATCAACACCGCATCCAAATGAATTTAATTGAACAAGTTCTAAATTATCATGTTTACCAACAAAATCAGCAGCTGCATATAACCTTGCGTGAAATACCCATTGATCTACAACTCGAAGTGGTCTTTTAGCTTCTGTTAAATGTGAAATACTATCTTCTGTTAGAACGCAAAGTCCTAAAGAAGTAATTAATGTATCAATTCCATGATTGATTTCAGGATCAATATGATAAGGTCTTCCTGCTAAAACAATACCTCTTAAATTGTTTTCTTCAATATATCTAACAGTTTCTTTACCTTTATTTCTTATATCTTCTTTACATTTTTGATATTCTGCTTCTGCCTTTTTAGCAGCTTCAATTAATTCTTGTTTTGTGAAGTTATATTCTTTGAATTCATCTAATTCTAATATTTTTTTAACTAGATTTTTGCTATCAAAAGGTAAGAAAGGATTAATAAATTTAATTTTATTTTTCTTTAAATCTTCTACATTATTTTTTAAAACTTCTGAATATGATATAACTATTGGACAATTGTATTTATTATCTGCTTTTTCATATTCTTTTCTAGAATATGGCATACAAGGGTAAAATATAGTTTTAATTCCTTGTTCAATTAAACTTTCAATATGTCCATGAGCAAGTTTAGCTGGATAACATACTGATTCAGAAGGCATAGATTCCATACCTTTTTCATATGTTTTTCTATTACTTTTTTCTGATATTATTACTCTAAAACCAAGTTCTGTAAGAAAAGTAAACCAGAAAGGATAATCTTCATACATATTTAAAACTCTAGGGATACCTATAGTTCCTCTTACAGCATATTGTTCTTCTAAAGGTGTGTAATCAAATATTCTATTATATTTGAATTGTACTAAATTAGGCAATCTTGCATTGTCAGAAACAATACCAGCACCTTTTTCACAACGATTTCCTGAAATATATGTTGCACCATTGTTAAATCTATTTACTGTTAATTTACAATGATTTTCACATCTATTACAACGAGTATGTGTTATTTTTATATCTAAATTATGTAGGTCTTCTAATTTTGATATTGTTGATACATATTCCATATCAAGATTTGCTTCATATTGTTCTTTGGAAAGCAATGCCATACCATATGCACCCATTAATCCTGCAATATCTGGACGAATAACATTTTTTCCTACTATTTTTTCAAAAGCTCTTAGAACAGCATCATTATAAAATGTTCCACCTTGTACAACTATGTGATTTCCAAGAGTTTCTACATCTCTTACTTTCATAACTTTTTGAATAGCGTTTTTTATAACTGAATATGAAAGACCACTTGAAATATCTCCTACGGAATAGCCTTCTTTTTGAGCTTGCTTTATTTTAGAGTTCATAAAAACAGTACATCTTGAACCTAAATCAACAGGTCTTTTACTATTTATGGCTTCTTTAACAAATTCAGATATTTCTAGATTTAAACTTTTGGCAAATGTTTCAATAAATGAGCCACAACCAGATGAACAAGCTTCATTTAACATTATATTGTCAATAGCATTGTTTTTCATTTTTATATATTTCATATCTTGTCCGCCAATATCAACAATACTTGTAACATCTGGCTCAAACTTTTTAGCAGCTGTATAATGTGCTATTGTTTCTATTTCATTTAAATCAATATTTAATGCTGTTTGTATTAATTTTTCTCCATATCCTGTAACACCACTATATCTAATTGTTACTTTTTCAGGTAAAATGTTATATAAGTCTTCAAGCATTTTTATTACACTTTGTAGAGGATTTCCCTCATTACTTCCATAAGAAGAATATAATAAATTAGATTCATTATCTATTAATACTAATTTAGTTGTAGTTGATCCTGCATCAATACCTAGGAAACAATCTCCTTCATATTCTTTAAGATCTTTTTTACTTACTTTTGCTTTATCGTGTCTTTCTTTAAACTGTTTATAATCATTATCATCAATAAATAATGGTTCTAATGGATTAGTAGTATTATCTTGAGAGTTTCTTAAATTTTTAATTTTTTGTTTTAATTCTTCAATTGTAATAGGATCTGAATCTATAGAGTCAAGTGCAGCACCTTTTGCAACCAACAAATGAGCTTCATCTGGTATTATTGTTTCATCTGGAGTTAAATTTAAAGTTTCTATAAATCTTTTTCTTAATTCAGATAAATAATTAAGTGGACCTCCTAAAAATGCTACATTCCCTCTAATAGGTCTTCCACATGCTAATCCACTAATTGTTTGATTAACTACAGCTTGAAAAATAGATGCTGCTATATCTTCTTTTGCAGCTCCCTCATTAATAAGTGGTTGTATATCAGTTTTAGCAAAAACACCACAACGAGATGCAATAGGATATATCATAGTATGGTTTTTAGCAAGTTCATTTAATCCAGCTGTGTCAGTATGTAATAATGATGCCATTTGATCCAAAAATGCTCCAGTTCCACCGGCACAAGTACCGTTCATACGTTGTTCTATAGATTTATCAAAATATATAATTTTTGCATCTTCTCCACCTAGTTCTATTACAACATCTGTTTTTGGTATATATTTTTCAACAACTCTTTTACAAGATACAACTTCTTGTATAAATTTAACTCCTAGAAAATTAGAAGCAGACATTGCTCCAGATCCTGTTAATGCTATAGTAAATGTATTATCTTTGTATTTTTCACATAGTTCTTCTAATACATTACAAACAGTATTTTTTGTATCTGAAAAATGTCTTCTATAATCACTATATATTGTTTCTTTATTGTCATTCATTACAATAATTTTTACTGTAGTAGATCCAACATCTAGACCTATATGTAAAACATTATTCATTTTATCATTACTCCTTTTTGCAATTACATATAAATTAGCTATATTGTATACGGAAATCAACGTTTTGTCAAAGGTAAAAATTGTAAAAGATAATATTAATGTACTTTATATGTATCTCTACAAATTACTTCTGTTTTTATTGTTTGACCATTTTGTTTTAATGTCTTATATGTCTTAGAGTATATATAATTAGATGTTCTACTAGTTATATTTGAAGTTATTTCAACTTGATATTCATTACTTTCCCTTAATCCATATATTTCAAATTTAGCAATTCCATTACTTACAGAGCAAACTATTTTTATAGGATAATTTCTTGTATTTTTAAATTTAAAATCTTGTGAGCCATATACTACTGTTGCATCTCTGCCTGCTTTTACATATGAAGGAACAAATTGGTGATTTCTTCTTTCTACTATTTCTAAATTTGCATACACAGCTGCATTAAATAAAGTTGTAGATATTTGACATATACCACCTGCTAGACCATCTACTACCTTTCCATCTTGATATATGGCTGCATCCTTATATCCTGCTTCAATTGTTCTTTTTCCAACGATAGTATTAAAAGAAAATGTATTACCTGGCATTATAACAGTACCATTTATTTTATTTGCTGCAAGTCTTAAGTTTGTAGTTCTATTTGTATTAGAAGTAGGATATTTAGTACTAAATGAAGAAATTAAATCTGGGAAAGCTTCCATCCCTATCATATTTGTTGTTACATTTGGATAAAGAGTTTGCAAAGGAATTATATACTCTTCTTTTTTTTCTTGTATTAATTTGTTTGCTTCTTCTATAGATATAGCAAAATCGACACCATTTTCTGAAGGAGAAACTGTACGTGGATTTTCTCTATAATATGCATCTATAGGTTTTTTATAAATTTCTTTGTGAATTTTATTTATATCTATCTCTTGAGGGGCTTTAGTTTTTGTAATTATTTCTAGTACATTGTTTGAATAAGATAAATCTTGCATAGAATTTATTATGTATTTTTTCATTTCATCGGTATTAACAACTAATCCTGTTTTACCAGGAGTTATAATTAATTCATTATCTTCTATATAATAACTACTTTCTATTACAGTATCAGGTAATTTTGATGAAATATCTTCTAAAGCATTATTTAAATTATTTTCATTTATAATTATTTGAGGTTCTATATTTATAGGAGAGAACATCAATTTTAAAATAGTAAAATTGTTACTTAATATGTTACCATTTCTAGTATATTGATATGCAGCATTTAATGCACTTTCAACATCAAATTTTACTTCTAATTGATCTATATTAATTGTAGTATCATATTCATTATGTTTTAACATAATATTTTCTTTCATATTAGAATTTAAGTAACTTTCAATTTTAACTTTTGCATCATCATAACTTAAACCTGATACATCAACACCTTTAACATATAATCCTTTAGCTAAATTATTATTTCGATCATTATATATTGCGAAGGAAATAAAGGCTATTAAAACAATTAATAAAAATATTAAAATCAATATAAAATATGTTTTTAATATATGTAAATCTTTAATAGTTTTTATTAAATTTGTATTATTATAATTATTTGTATTTAAATTTATTTGTTCTTTTTTTTCTTTTTCGGCTAAAAGCATAATTATTCTCCTATATTTTTTCTAAGAATATTTTATCATATTTTGTAGAAATTTTAAATATATATATATAAATATTTTGTCCTAAATTAGTTCTAAAAGTTGTACAAAGATAATAATTATTAATAAAATAAAGGAGGTAAAAATGAAAAGAAAAAAATTAATAATATTATTTATTATCATTTTTATAATAATAGTGTTGGGTGGTTATTTTATTATGAAATATCTGAAACAGAACAATGCAGAAAACACAATACAAGAATATACACCTGAAGAAGAAATTAGTGATGAACAATTAAGGCAGACGATAGTAACATTATATTTTTTAAATAAAGAATCTGGAGAAATATCTACAGAAGCAAGATTAATAGATGCATCAAAATTAATTAGTAATCCATACAAGGAAATAGTTGAATTATTAATTCAAGGACCAAAAAATGAAAAACTAGAAAAATTAATACCAGATGGTGTAAAAATAAATAATGCAACAATAAAAAATAATTGTGTTACTTTAGATATGTCAAATGAATTTCTCAATTATGATAAAGATGATAAATTAAAAGATAAAATTATAAATAGTATAGTAAATACATTAACAGAACTAACAGAGGTTAATTCTATTAAATTTACTATAGAAGGTAAAGAAAATGATAATTTTAAAGATAGCTATATTAGAATATAATTTATTTTAATATTTTATATAATTTAATATATTTTATAAAATGATTAAAATTATTTAAAAAATATTCGACACTATTTAGTGAATTAATTGTATTATTTTTAATTCTATAAAAATCAAATTTATTTTTTTTATGAGGTGAAATATCACCTCTATTTTCTATGTAATTATTAGTTCGATAAATATTATTCATAAAATCACCTTATTTTTTTATTTACTATATAATATGTACAATTATTTAATTCGTGAAAATAAATTAAAAATAATTATTATAAAAAATAATTTAATAAAATTAATTAATAATAATTTTAAAAAGTAAAAATAAAAAATAAATTAATAATAATTTTAAAATATAAAATTTATTTCATAAAATAAAAATATATAATATTAAAATTTTGAAAATAAATTTTGAAAAATTTTTTATTAAATAAAATTAAAGATTAATATTTTTATTTTTTAAAATTTTTATAGGATTATTTTATAAAAAATAAATAATAAAATAATTAATAGAAATAAATCTTTATATAAATATTATAAACTTTTAATATTAAATTTTAAG
>CANQXY010000009.1 GCA_947627935.1 uncultured Clostridia bacterium
AAATTCTTTTGAATATTTTGACATAAAATGAACCCTCCTCGTTAAACTTTTTTGTCTAACAATTTGGGTTCACTTCACATTTGCTAGTCTCTCTTTAGTGTAAAATGTAACTATATTACATTTTACATACTTTGTAGTAATAGGTATAAATACCTATATTCAGCACAGCAGTTGAAATTTGATTTATAATTGAACGTTTGAAATCATCTTCAATTTTTTTGTTCAAAAATTTCGATACTCCAACTGCTGCAACAATATAAACAAATATCCCTCCTATTAGTGCTTTTTCAATCCGTTGATCGTTGTTTTTGTTCATATTGACTCCTCCTCTACTTTATTTGTGTATATATTATATCACTTTTTTCATACTTTTTCAACAATATTCTAGAAATGAAATAAATATAACAATTATAAGAATATAAACTAACAACTTATCAAAAATTAAAAATCACACAAAACTTATATTAATATATTAGCTTTGTGTGATTTTATCTAAACATTTTATTAATCATTATTTTCTGGTGCTCCAACTGGGCAAACACCTGCACATGTTCCACAACTTATGCAAGCTGATCCATCTATTACAAATCTTTCATCACCTTGTGAAATACATCCAACTGGACATTCTGCAGCACATGCTCCACAACTTATGCATCTATCTGTTATTTTATATGCCATTTATATCACCTCCTATTATTACCTATTTTTTTATATCTTCTTCTTCAAGTTTTTCTAATTCTTCTAATTCTTTTTGATGTTCTAGTTCTTCTTTATCTATGTTTTCTTTTACTGAATCTTTTATTATTTTTATATCTTGTGCATTATATTTCTTATAAAAATGTCCTTCTCCATCTTTAAATTTAACTTTAACTCTTTCTTTTAATGTTTCTACTCCATCTACTTCTCCAGTTCCATCTTCTGTTTTAACAATTGCTCCAATATTAGGAAGTTTTTTTAATTTTTCTTCATATACTTCTTGTTCATATTTTAAACAACACATTAATCTTCCACAATTTCCAGATATTTTAGATGGATTTAATGATATATTTTGTTCTTTAGCCATTTTTATTGATACTGTTTCAAAATCACTTAAAAATGAACAACAACAAAGTTCTCTACCACAAACTCCATTACCACCAATTTTCTTTACTTCGTCTCTTACACCAATTTGTCTTAATTCTATTCTTGTTTTATATATTGCAGCTAAATCTTTTACTAAATCTCTAAAATCTATTCTTCCATCTGCAGTAAAGTAAAATAATATTTTGCTATTATCAAATTTATATTCTACTTCAGTTAATGTCATATCTAAGTTATGTTCTTTTATTTTCTTCTGGCATACTTCAAATGCTTCTTTTTCTTTGTTTTTACAATCTTCATAATGTTTTTTATCTTTTTCTGTTGCTTTTCTTATTACTTTTTTTAATGGTTCTACTATTTTTTCATTATCTATATATCTATTAGGAATTAAAACCTCTCCATATTCATCACCTTGAGATGTCTCTACTATTACATAATCTTTCTTTTCAAGTTTTAAATCTTTTGGATCAAAGAAATATATTTTTCCTAATCTTTTAAATCTGACTCCTACAATATTTTTCATTAACTTCCTCCCATATGTTAAATAACATATTATCTATAGTCATATCATAATTACTATTTGATTTTAATCTTTTTTTTGTTTCTTCTACTATATCTATGCATTTTATATATTTAATATTTTCTTTACTTAAATTAAGTAATATAACATTTAGATATTCTAATATTTGTTCTATATCATCTTTTGATTTATATAAAATTTCAGATAATTGAAGTGTTTCTATAATATCTTTATTATTTATATTTCTTAGCATATATTCTATTTTTTCATAATCTTGTACTTTATCTTTTAAAGTTATTGCTTTTCCAATACTCCCTTGAAATATATCAAGTAGATTGTCTTTTATATTAGTTATATTATAGTTTTTTTCAAGATATTTTTTTATATCTTGATTTTTCAATTTATCAAAATGTATTATAGTGCATCTTGATTTTATCGTATTTAGAATACTATTTTCATTTTTACAAATTAATATAATTGTAACATATTCTGGTGGTTCTTCTAATGTTTTTAACAAACAGTTTTGAGCTTCTATAGTCATCAATTCTACATTATCTATTATATATACCTTTTTATTTGATATTATTGGTTTTTCTATAACTTTTGTCTGCATTTGTCTTATTTGTTCAATTTTTATATTGTTTCCATCTGGCTCTATAAATATATAATCTGGGTTATTTCCTGTATCAAATTCAATGCATGATTTACATTTATTACAACACTTATTTTCATCTATGCACATTATCATTTTTGCAAATTCTTTTGCAATTAGTTTTTTGCCTATTCCTTCAGTTCCTATAAAAAGATAACTATGTGATACTTTTTTTAAATCTACTGATTTTTTTAAAACTTCTTTTATTTTATCATTTCCAACTATATTATCAAACATTTATACCCTCTAAATTAGTTCACTTTACCAAATAAATTCAATGGCCAAAATCTTATTAATACTTTACTTTCTATTTTTTCTAATGGTATACATCCAAATTCTCTACAATCTGTACTTTGTGTTCTATTATCTCCCATAGCAAATACACAATTTTCTGGTACTATAAAATCAGAAAGCGCACTTTTTTTATAATCTGTAACTACACCTGGTTGTAAATAATCTTCTTTTAATTGTTCATCATTTACATATACTTTTCCATCTTTTATTTCAACATGTTCTCCTGGAAGAGCTATAACTCTTTTTATATAACTTGTTTTGTTTAGTTCTAATACATAATATACAAATTTTCCAAATAATCCTTCTGGTCCTTTTTCATATTTAGCAATTATACCATTTTTTTCTATATAATCTTCATCTAAATCAAATTCACTTGGTGCTTCAAATGTTATTATATCTCCTCTTTCTGGCATTTTATGTGTTGTTCTTCCCCATCTATTAAGCCATAATCTTTGATCTTCTTTTAATGTTGGAAACATTGATGGCATTTTTACTATTGTCGGTGTTCCTACATAATATCTAACTAATAATGCTAATATTATTGCTATTATTATGCAATATACCCATTCTAAGATTTCTTTTATTTTTGGATCTATGTCAATTTTCAATTTTATTCCTCCTTAGTCTTCATCGCTTCTATATTATATATCAATTTAATTGAATTATCAATAAAAATAATAATAAAAACTTAGATTTGTTAAACATTTGATTTTATATCTGTTATATGCTATAATATTTACACTAATTATTTAGTAGCACAATGTGCAAAAACTAAATCATCTTTAATTATTCATTTAAGGAGGGCTTTATGGAAAAAATTAAAGTTTTAGTTAGTGGATGTAATAGTCATATGGGACAGATTGTTTGTGACTTGATTGAAAAAAGTGACAATATGGAAGTTATTTCCGGGTTAGAATATGCAGCACGGGAATTGTCTAGATTTCCTGTATTTGAAAGCATTTTAGAAATGGAAGAAATGCATTTGGAAAACGAGAATACTCGACCAGATGTAATTATTGATGTTTCATCACCAAAACCTATTTGTGACTTGATTGATTTTGCATACAAATATAGTATTCCTATAGTTATAGCAACATCTTTCTTTTCAGATAAGACTAAACATTCTATGCTTGAGAAATACTACTATCATATTCCAATAGCAATCTCGTCAAACTTATCATATGAAATAAGTTTATATGATAACCTTTTCAATGAATTGCATTCAAGCTTTTGCAATGATGATAATAAAATTTTAGTAAATTATATTACTAAAAAGAAAATGTCATTAGCTAAAAAATGCATTGAAGCTATACAACATATTGCAAGTAATTCATGCGATATTGGACTCATTGAAATAGATGAACTTTAAAGTTTATAATTATTGATTCGAGATGATTTAGTTAAAATTTAAGAGGCTTCATTATGAAGTCTCTTTTCATTATTTTTTATTATCTTTTGTAGGAACTTTTATAACAACTTCTGTTCCTTGTCCTACAACACTTTTAATATCTATGCTTCCACCATTTTTATCTAATATTTCTTTTGCTATAGATAATCCTAAACCTGTTCCTCCCATTTCTCTTGTACGAGCTTTATCAACTCTATAGAATCTTTCAAATATTCTGTTTAAATCGTCTTCAGGAATTCCTATACCATTATCAAATACTTTTATATATGCATCATTATATACAAATCCTACATATATTTTTATTTCTCCATTATCTTTTGTATATTTAATACTGTTTGATAATATATTTAATACTACTCTTTCAATATCAGATTTATCAGCATATACTGGCGGTACATCTGCTGTTACAAAGCAATTAACTTTATGATTTTTTTTCTGAATTTCTATCTCTAATTTTTCTTTACATTTTTTTACTAATTCGCCTAAATCAAATGCTTCTTTTTGCATTCTATTTTGGTTATTGTCATATCTAGATAATGTAAGTAAATCTGTTACTAATTTTGCCATTCTTCTAGCTTCTGTTGCAATTACATTTAAGAATTTATCTTGAGTATCTTTATCATATTCTCCTTCTAAAAGTGTATCTGCATATCCCATTATTGATGTAATTGGAGTTTTTAATTCATGTGATACATCTGCAACAAATTCTTTTCTTACATTATCAAGTTTAACATGTTCTGTTATATCTTGAATAACAGCAATTATACCTGCAGGTCTATCGTTTTCATTTTTAAATGGTGCAAAAAACACATTAATAAATCTCTCTTGTACTTGTATTCTTTGTTCAGAAGATGTCCAATTTTCTAGATATATTATTTTTTCCATATTAATATCTAATTTAAATTTCTTAAATATATCTTCAAAACTATTATCCTCTGGTGATATACTTAATAATTTTTTAGCAGCTGGGTTAATTAATATTATTTCACCTTCCATATCAAATGCTATTAAACCATCTGTCATATGCAAAAGTATTGTTTCTATCTGGTTTTTTTGTTTTGATACTTCACTTAATTTATCTTTAAGTTCAGTTGTCATCATATCAAAAGCATTAACTAATCCATTTACTTCATTATTATCTTTATTATCCTCTTTATTTCCTATATCAAGTTCTTCTCCTGATGCTATCCTTTCTGCACTCTTTATCAACTTATTTATAGGGTGAATAACAACTTTTGATATAAATATTCCAACTAATATTGAAATTAAAATGAATACTATAATTGAAATTATTAATGTTATTTTTGTTTGATTAAAAATATTATTAATATTAGTAGTTACCTGTTCTATTGTTAATTGGTTTGTTAAAATATCGCTATTAAGTACATTTAATTCATTTATAAAGAATAGCCCTAATGCAGAAATTATGGCTATTCCAATTACTGTAAATAATATTACTATCTTTATTTGTATGTTCTTAAACATTTTTGTCTCCTTTATTTTACAAGTTCTTTTATTTCTTTATAAATTTTTTCTTCAACATCACTTGATGAAATTTTAAATGCATTTTTCCCCATTTCTCCCATTTTTGTTTTATCTAATATAATACTTTCTATTGAATCATTTAAATTATTTTCATTTAAATTATCATTTAAAATTATTTTTGCAGCACCTACATTTTCTAAAACTTTAGCATTATATAATTGGTGATCTTGACTTACATTTGGAAGTGGAATTAAAATTGATGGTTTTGCTAAATTTGAAATTTCAGTTATAGTCATTGCACCACTTCTTGCTACAATAACATCTGAAACATTCATCACTTCTTCCATATTATATATGTATGGAACAATTTTTACATTTTCTATATTATTTATATTAATATTTTTATTTTCTAAATCTTCTTTAATAATATCATATTGTTTAGGTCCTGTTGCCCAAATAATTTGATACTTTTTATTCAATTTTTGTGTTATTATACCTATTATTGCTTCATTAATTTTTTGAGCTCCTTGACTTCCCCCAAATATTAGTATTATAGGTTTTGTTTCATTTAATCCTAAATCTTTAATTATTTTTGTTTTTTCATTAATTTCATAATTTCTTTTTTGTATCTTAACAGGAGTTCCTGTATATACTATTTTTTTAGCATTTTTTATCCTATTTTTAGCATCTTCAAATGATATTAATATCACATCTGTTTTTTTTGCAAGCATTTTTACAGCTTTTCCTGGAAATGCATTACTCTCATGTAATACTACAGGAATTTTATTTTTTTTAGCTGCTGTAACTACTGCTCCACATATATATCCACCTGTTCCTATAACTATATCTGGTTTAAATTCTTTTATTATTTTATTTGCTTCTCCTAAACCTTTATATGTTTTATATAATTTTTTAAAATTATCTATTGAAATTTTTTTACTTAATCCATATGCATCTATAGTTTTTAATTCATATCCAGCTCTTGGCACTAAATCGTTTTCTAATCCTCTTGTTGTTCCTACAAATATAATTTTTGAATCTTTTTCTTTTTCTTTTATTTTATTTGCAATTGCAATTCCAGGATTTATATGTCCTGCAGTACCTGCTGCTGCAACTATAACTCTCATTATATCCTCCTAAAACTTGAATTTATGATTTTACACTTGCTCTTGATATATTTAAAAGTACACCCATTTCACAAAGTAAAATAAAGAGTGCTGTTCCTCCATAGCTAAAAAATGGTAATGGTATTCCTGTTGCAGGAATAGATGATGTAACAACTGCTATATTTAATATTACTTGAACTGCAACTAATGTTGTAATTCCTATTGCAACTAAACTTCCAAACATATCTGGAGATTTCATTGCAATTAAAACACCTCTCCATATAAATATAGCAAATAAGAGAATAACTAATGCACATCCAATAAATCCTAATTCCTCTGAAAGCACTGAAAATATAAAATCATTATGTGGTTCTGGAATATATAAATATTTTTGTTTACTTTCTCCTAATCCTACTCCAAAAAGCCCTCCAGAGCCTATTGCATATAAACTTTGGATTACTTGCCATCCTTCTCCTGTTGCGTTTTTCCATGGATCTAAAAATGTAGTTACTCTAAGTAATCTATATGGTTCTATTATAATTAATCCAATTAAACCTGGTATTCCAATTCCTCCGCCAACAGCTAGAAATTGCCAAAATTTACATCCAGCTAATATCATCATAACTGATACTATTGCAATTATTACTATTGAAGCACTAAAATGTGGTTGAAGTAGTAATAATCCTATTATTGGTGCAAGTAATATAATATGTTTTAAGAATCCATTCTTAAATTCTCCTAAATGATCTCTATTTTTTGTAAGTATTCCTGCATAAAATATTATTATTAAAAATTTTACAATCTCTGATGGTTGAAAAGATAAACTATCAGTAATATATATCCATCTTTTTGCTTCATTTACTTCTCTTCCTACAAGCATTACTAAAACTAATAATATAGCTGAAATCCACCATGCATGTTTATAGAATTTTTGATAAAATCTATAATCTATTTTTGATATAAATAACATTGCTATAACTCCTAATATAGCAAATATTAGTTGTCTATTAAAATATCTATAACTATCTCCCCATTCAGAAAGAGCGGATGGGGAACTTGCAGAAAGAACCATAACTAAACCTATTGCAAGTAATAACAATATAGTTATTACTAATGTATAATCAATTGGATTATTTAAAAAACTTGAAAATTTTTTAACTTTTTTATCCATACAATTTTCCTTTCCAAAACTAAATTGCTTTTAGTCCTACTATGCATAAAACTAAAGTTATTAAACTAAATACAATTACAATTTTACTTTCTTTCCATCCAGATAATTCAAAATGGTGATGAAGTGGTGCCATTTTAAAAATTCTGTTACCTGTCTTTTTAAAATATGCGACTTGTAATATTACTGATAAGGTTTCAAATATAGGTATTAATGCAATTATTATTAATAATAGTGGCATTTTTAAATATAATGCTAAAACTGATATTACTCCACCTAGAAATAGAGAACCTGTATCACCCATAAATACTTTTGCAGGATGAAGATTAAACATCAAAAATCCTAATGTTGTACCTATAATTATGCTACCAAATATTACAACTTCTTTTATATCAAATATAATTCCTATTACAGTTAAACAAGTTATTATTATTGCACATACACTAGAAGATAGTCCATCAATACCATCTGTTAAGTTTACTGCATTTGTTGTTCCTAATATTACAAGTACTGCAAAAGGTATATATAAATAAATTGGTATATCTATATATAATTTAAAAAATGGTATATAAGTTTGAGTTTCTATCTTTGTTCCATTTATAATAAGTATAATATATGCTACTGAAATTATTAGTAATCCAAGCATTTTATAACTTGGTTTTAGTCCTTCTGTATTTTTTTTATTTAACTTTTTAAAATCATCTATAAAACCTATAATTCCAAATCCTATACTAAGTATTACCATTGGTATCAAATTGTTTGCTACTTGATTGTTTCCTATGTACATATAATATAAATATGTTCCAATAGCACATATAGTCATTGAAATCATCATTATTATTCCACCCATTGTTGGTGTACCTTGTTTTTTTAAATGTGACTCTGGACCATCATCTCTTTCCATTTGTCCTACTTTTAATTTTTTCAATATTGGTATAATTATTATTGCTAATACTATTGTTATAAAAAACGATATTAGTAATAATTTTGTTTGAAAATTCAATTGTATCAACCTTTCCATTTTTTACTTTTGTTTTATTTATTTTTTCCTAATTTATCAATAATTTGATTTACTATAATTCTTTCATCAAATGGATATTTTTCTCCATTTATCTCTTGATATGGTTCATGACCTTTTCCTGCAAGAACAACTATATCTCTTTTTGTAGCCATTTTTATTGCCTCTTCTATAGCTTCAGTTCTATCTACTATAACTTTATAATTTCCTTTTGTCTTTTTTATACCATTTTCTATTTCTTTTACTATATCTTCTGGTTTTTCTGTTCTAGGATTATCAGATGTTATTATAGTATAATCTGCTATTCTTCCTGATATTTCTCCCATTATTGGCCTTTTACCTTTATCTCTATCTCCACCACATCCAAATACACAAATTACTCTTCCTCTTGTATAACTTTTTACTGCCTGAAGTATATTTTCTAAACTTTCTGGAGAATGAGCATAATCTATCATTATTGGAAGTTCTTTTTTATTATTTACTAATTCAGATCTTCCAGGAACTCTTACATCTAATAATGCTTCTTTTATTGTTTCTACTGGTATACCTATATTTTTAGCGACACATATTGCAGCTAATGAATTATACACGCTAAACCTTCCTGGTATTGATGTTTTAATTCTTTCATTTCTATCTATTATTTTTACTTTAAAATCAACATATGAATTTGTAATTGTAATATCTTTTGCTAACATTTGACAGAAATTATCTATACCATATGTTATTATATTACTTTCAGGAAATAGTTTTGGTATTTTATTTCCATATAAATCATCTGCATTTACAATTCCATTTTTACACATATGGAATAATTTTAATTTCGATTCAAAATAATCTTTCATATCTGGATGTTCTTTTTCACTTATATGATCTTCTGAAAAATTAGTAAATAAAACTATATCAAATTCACATCCATCAACTCTATGTAATTTTAAACTCTGTGAAGAAACTTCCATTACAACATATTCTACTTTTTCTTCAACCATTTTACTAAATATTTTTTGTAATTCAAGGCTTTCTGGAGTAGTTCTATCACTATCTTTTATTTTCTTACCATTAATATATGTAGCAATTGTTCCTATTAGTCCTACATTTTTTCCAGCTTTTTCTAGTATTTCTTTTATCATAAAAGTTGTTGTAGTTTTACCTTTAGTTCCTGTTACACCTATTAATTTAAATTTTTTTGATGGATTTTTATAAAAATTTGACGCACAAATAGCTAATGCTTCTCTTGTATCTTTAGCCATTATTATTGTAACATCTTCTGGTACTTTTATTTTACTTAAATCGCATCCTTCTTGAATCATTATTGCTTTACATCCTTGTTTTACAGCATCATTTATATATTCATGACCATCTGAAACAAATCCCTTTATTGCAACAAACATATATCCAGGCTTTATTTCTTTCGAATTGTTTTCTATTCCAGCAATTTCTAAATCTAAATTTCCTTTTACTTTTAATCCTTCTAGACCTAATAAAATCTTTTTTAAATCCATATTAAAATCTCCTCATTTTTTGTTATATTATATAACTAAAATATAATTTTGTATAGTTTTTTTATCATTTTTTTAGTAATCTAAATATACACAACTTTTATTATATACATTTATTCCTGACCTTGGTATTTGATTTGTTACAAAAGTATTTTCTTTATCTAAATCTTCAGTCTCATTACCTATCTTTACTTCAAATCCTTCTTCTTTTAATTTGCTTTCTGCTTCTTTTATACTTAATCCTATGACATCAGGAACTGCTAACTGTATTCTTTCTTCTACTTCTTCTTTATTACCTTGATTTACTTGTAAATAAGGTAATATTTCACTAAATATTTGCCCACCTACAGGTGCTGCAACACCACCTCCTTGATATATTTAAGAAACACAAAATTTTAATTTCTTTTATTAATAATTATAAATAATATTTTAAAATTTATGAATAATAATTATTTTTTAAATCTAAAAAATTCCTTTAATATAAAATTATTGGAAAACTAAAAAATTTATATTTTTTTAAATTTTTTGGACACAATAAAATTATAAAAATTTTGAAAGGATTTGATGTAAAATGAAAAATTTAAATTTAAAAAGAACAATTTTGTCTTTATTAGTATTATCAGCAGCATTGATTTTTACTCCAAATTTTTCTCATGCTGCAAATACTGAAGTAAACAATCAAGATAGCTTAGTTTCAGCTATTGAAAATGCAAAAGTTGGAGATGTTATTGAACTTACAGAAGATATAGTTTTAATCAAGCCAGTTGGTATAACTGAAAAAAATATAACAATTGATGGTAAAGGACATTCTATATCAAGAATTGATACAAACTGGACACCAAATGGTTCAGATGGTTCTTTAATTACTGCTGGTAGCACAGGAACAAAAGTTACTTTAAAAAATCTTACTTTAAAAGATGCTCAAAAATATGGAGTTCAATCATATAATGGTGCTTATGTTATATTAGATAATGTTACACTTACTAATAACGGATATGGTGCAGTATTAGTAAATGCTGGTACAGTTGAAGTTAGAAACTTAATTTTAAAGAAAAATGGACAATATGGTAACAATGGTATTGAAATAGGAAAAGGTGATGCTACAGGTGATAAAACTCCAACATTAGTAATGAATGGTACTATTTCTTCAACAGAAAAAGATCATGTTATTTATATTGCAGAAAATGATAACTTAAGTGAATTTGAAGTTAAAAACACTGAATCATCACCAAACAAAATATTTGTTGAAGGTAATAAAGTAGTAGTTGCAGATAAAGATAACAATATTTTATATGAAAGTAATGAATATGCTGGTCTAGAAATTGTAGGTGATGAATATGAAGAAAAAGCTGATACTCCTGAAGAGCCAGCACCTGCTCCAAATCCAGAGCCACAAATAAAAGATAAAACTCCAAAAACAGGAACAGAAAATGTATTACAAATATCTACACTAATCTTTATAATATCTTCATTATCATTAATAGCATTAAAAAGAAAGGACTTCTAGATTATAAGACAAACTATTTTAGTTTGTCTTAATCTATTTATAATAATATATGAAAAAATCTTTAAATTTGTTTCTTTATATTATATTATCAATACTACTTATATGCTCTCTTCTATTCATTATAAAATATTTTTTTGACTTAAATCAGACTAAAAAAGAAAGTAATTTACTAAATGAACTTTATATTTCCGAAAATATTACTGATAATGTAGAGAGTGAAAGTGAAAGTGAAAATGAAAATGGAAATGGAAATGGAAATGGAACTCAAACTGAAATTGTAACTGAAAAAACAAAAACAGAAAGAATGCTTAAGATAGAAAAACTACAAGAAGAAAATTCTGATATTATAGGTTGGATTGAAATAGAAAACACAGATATAAACTTCCCTGTTTTACAAGGAAAAGATAATAGTTATTATATGAATCATAACTATAAAAAACAAAAATCTTCAAATGGTGCTATTTTTTTAGATAAGGATTACAACTGGGATTTACCTAGTAGTAATTTGTTAATATATGGACACAATATGAAAAATAATACTATGTTTCAACATTTGTTAAAATATAAAGATAAAAAATTTTTTATTAATCATCCAATTATAAGATTTACAACAAATAAAGAAGATGTAAATTATGAAATAATATCTGTTTTTGAATCTAGAGTATATTATAAATCTGAAAAAAATGTGTTTAGATATTATTATTTTATTAATGCAGAAAATGAAAATCAATATAATGAATATGTGCAAAATGCAAAAAAAGCTTCTTTATATGATACTGGTAAAACTGCAAAATATGGAGAACAATTAATGACATTATCTACTTGTTCATATCATACAAAAGATGGTAGATTTGTTGTAGTTGCAAAAAAAGGAGCAGATTATACTAATTAAAAATAGATAACTTATATATTTTACATTTAATTATATAAGTTATCTAATGTATTTTTAAATTTAAAATGTATTGTTATTTTTTTATTTTCATGTACTTCAATATAGTCAATTAATTCATTTATAATATCTTTATCTAGATTTGTTATATTTTTATTTTCTCTAAAATTTTCTATCCATTTACTTTTATTGTTTCTGCAATCTTGTTCTAGCTTTTTTTGTTTCTCTAGATTTTCTATAATTTCATGTAATCTTTCAATATCTTTTTCATATTTTTGTTTATAGTCTAAATATTCTTCTTTTGTTATATATTCATTTTTCCAATCTTCATATAGAAATCTTTTTAGATTATTTATCTTATTTATTTCCATCTCTTTTGATTGTTCTATATTTTTAATATTATCATTTAATATTTTTTTATTATTAAAAATACCTTTTTCTAATAATTCATCTATATTAACTAATAATTTTATATGTAATTTTATTACTTCTAATACAGATTTTTCTAAATCCTCTATTTTTAAAGTATGTTTTGTACATAATTTGTTTGACTTATTTTTATATGTACTACAAATATAATATTCATAAATAGTACCATTATTATTTTTAGAATACTTTTTATGCATTGCTCTTTTACAATCTGCGCATTTTAATATTCCTGCCCATATACTTAAATTTCCATTTTTTTGAACTCTTGTATCTATTTTTCTTAATTTTTGTGCTTTTTCAAATAACTCTTTTTCTATAATAGGTTCATGCATATTTTCCACTGTAATCCACTCATCTTCTGGAACTTGTTCTACTTTATGAATTTTATAGCTTTTTACTCTTCTTTTTCCTTGTGTAACATTTCCTATATAAATATCATTTTTTAAAATGTTTCTTACTGTTGATGGACACCAAGAATAATCTTGTTTTACTTTAAAATTATTATAATTTTGATTTAACTTTTTCTTTTTATAACCTGTTGGATTTAAAATTCCCATATCATTTAATCTATGACATATAGTTAAATTTCCCATTCCTTCATAGACTTTCCATTCAAAAATTTTTTTTACAATTTCAGCTGACTCTTTGTCCACAATTAATTTATGATTATTTTCTGGATCTTTTATATATCCATATGATGGAAATGCTCCTACAAATTCTCCATTTTTCTTCTTTACATTTAATGATGATCTAATTTTTATTGATGTATCTCTAGCATATTCATCATTAATTAAATTCTTAAATGGAACTAATATTGTATTTGTACTTGCAGGATTTTTAAAACTATCAACATTATCATTTATAGCAATAAATCTTATATTAAATAATGGAAAAATTTGTTCAATGTAATTACCTACTTCTATATAATTTCTTCCAAGTCTTGATAAATCTTTTACAATAACACAATTAATATTTTTGTTTTGCATATCTTCTAGTAATCTTTGAAATGATGGCCTATTAAAATCTGTTCCTGTAAATCCGTCATCTATATAAGTATCATAAACTATCAAATCATCATGTTCATTAATAAATTCATTTAATAATGTTTTTTGACTAGTTACACTATTACTTTCTTGTTTTTCTTTTCCGATTGTCTTCATCTTCTTGTGAAAGTCTTATATATAGTGCAGTTGACCATATTTCGTTTTTTATATTATTGTTCTCAATAGAAGAATACTTTGATTTTCTTCCTGCCAATAATTTTATCTCCTTTCTTTATCTGTTACTATTTCATTTTTAATTTTAATATATTTAACATACATTCATTAAAGCTTTTATTATCTTGGGAATATTTTATATCTACATCCATATTTCCCACCTTTAATTTATATAAGTATTTTTCTTTTGATAAAATTTTTATCTCTTCATCCTGATTTTCCAATCCTTTTTCTCCCTTTGAAATATTTTATTATTTAATTTTATTCTTTCTTAAAAATTTTATTACAAATTGTCCCTTTACTTAGTAATGTTTTTGAAAAATCAAAATATTTAGATTTTAAAAATTTAAAAAACAACTAGAAATTAGTTGTTTTACTAAATTCTAGTTGTTTATTATTCTAAAATTTTTTTACTTTTTTTTAGTTAGTAATATAATTCTAACAAATAGAATTATTGTTACTAAAGTAGCTACAGCAATTAATGTTATTAATGCTATGTTTGTATATCCTGTCTTTGGAAATACACCTTGTTTTATATTTTCTTTATTTGTATTATTTACATTAAGCTTATTTGTATCATTTGGTTGATTTTGAGAATTATCATTTTCGGTTGTATTTGTATTTGTACTTCCGTTTACACCTTCGTTTTCGGTTCCATTTTCATTTTCAGTTCCGCTTACACCTTCATTTTCAGTTCCGCTTACACCTTCATTTTCAGTTCCATTTGAATTTTCACTTCCACTTGCATCTGTGTTTCCATTTCCATTATTTTGATTTATTATTGTTACTTTAACAGAACTATCATTAGCATCCACATCAGAACTTACTGTTGAACCAGAAAAATTAGTTAATTTAATAGTTGTATCTCCTAGTTTAGCATCTTCTTTTACTTTAAAAGTAATAGTTCCTATACTTTGTGGTGTTTTTATAACTTCACCATCTTTTGTTTCTCCTGTAATTAATTTATCTTGATAAAATGGGGCTTCCCATTTATCTGTTCCATTTGTTGATACATATTCTAGAACAGAAGAATCAAAATCTATCTTAGCTGTATAAGCAGCAATTCCTTTTTCACCACTTTCAATTGCAATATCACTTAATGAAATTGTAACTGTTACATTTTGACCTTTTTTTACTTTAGAGTTATCTACAGTTAAATTTGTCTTAAAACTATCATTTGCTGCATATATATTTCTCATAAATGCTAATATTAAAATTAATATTATACCAATTATCTTTTTAATCCTTTTACTATTTTTCATATCTTTATCTCCTTTAATTATAATATGTCTTAAATATTACTGCTCTTTTAACTGCTTTAATACTAGCCTTTTTATTAATATTAAATCTGTTGCTGTTATTTTATTATCTTTATTAATATCCGCTAACTTAAATTTGTCTTCTGTTAGAATCCATTCTTGTTTTTTACCTGCTACTAAATGTCTTTTTACTAATATAATATCTGTTGCTGTTATTTTACCATCTTGATTTATATCTCCCATTTCTTTTTCATTATTAATCCAATCAACTTTTGCTACTGCTGTTCCTTTATTTCCAGCTTTATCTTGGAATTCAAATGTAAATTCTTTATTTGAAGTAAATGTATATTGTTTACGCATACTATTATTTGTTATTACTATATCTTCGCTTTCGTCTGTTAGGCTTGCAACTACTGGCTTATCTGTATTTTGATTTATACTATATTTAATCTTTGCTGTTGGAGCAATCTTATCTATCCAATCAACTTTTGCAGTATGTTCTATTATTTCTACATTGCTAATATCTTTTGAATCTTTATATTGAAATGTAAATTCTCCATTATCTTCAAATATATGTTCCTTATTAGAATTATTATTTATTATTTCTACATCTAATTTTTCTCCTTCAGTACTAATCATATATGGATTAATAGTAGCTACAACATTTTTATTTGTTAATTTTGTAATATCATAAGATATATCACTTGCCATAATGTTATTATCTTCAAGATAATCAACTTTTATAGTTTTATATGCTGTATTACTTGCCTTATCAAGAAGTTTAAATTCATAATTTCCACTTTCATCAAATGTATACTCTAAAGGATTTGTTTTTACTTGTTGTAATCTTCTTAAAGTTTCTTTTTCTGCATCTGTTATATCTACTGCAACTCCTTCTTCGTCAAAATACTCTTCTAAACTTACTTCTCTATCTTTTAATGTTGTTACATATGTATCAACTGTTGAAACTTCTCCTGTTGTATTTTTATATGTTATTTTTGTCGTATTTCCTTCTTCATCTACTTCAATTAATTTATATACATTTCCTTCAGAATCTAAATATGAAATACTTGATATTTTTTTATCTTTTACTTCAATATAATTTATTTTATTATTATCTTTGTCTAATAAATATACATCTTCACTTATATTGTCTAATAATATAAGTAATTTTTTATCTCCATCTAATTTATATTCTACATCAGCTGTTGGACTACTTTTATCAATCCAATCTACTTTAGCTGTTGCTGAGCCTTTATTTCCATTTTTATCTTCAAATTCAAATGTAAATTGTCCATTATCTGTAAATACATATGTATCATTTCCGTCATTATTTGTAATTGTAATTTCTGTACTTGGATTATCAAGTCTTGCAATTACATAATCACTTGTTGGCTCTTTAGTACTATAGTAAATTCCTGCTGTTGGTTTACTTCTATCAATTTTAGTTGTATCTTCAAATAAGTTTATCATTGATATTGAAGCAAACATACTGTGTGTTTCTATATATAATTTTACATATTGTCCATATACACTTTCATTAAATGTAATATCTTTTAATTGATTATAGTCAGCAGTAGCACAATTTTCTATTTTTCCTGCTTCTTTCCAATCCTTACCATCTGTACTTACAAAAACTGTTACATTTTTTATAGCATCTGGATCATCTACTTTATATTTTGTTTGAACAAATTCTACTGCTGATATATATCTTGGTTCATTTAATTTAATAGTTATAAATGGATTTTGTTTTTCTTTTATAACATCATATCTAAAATCTGTATGCCACCTTGTATTTATATTTCCATCAATTGCATTTGGTGCATAGAATGGTCTACCTTTATCAACTGATTCAGTTGAAAATTCTTCAATTTGTAAATCTGATACTCTTATATATTTTCTTTTATCTGGTTGATTATCCTCAGTGAATTTAAATTCATCTGATACAGGACTTGCCATTTTATTACCTGCCTCTTTTTGTCTTACTTGTACAGTTTTATTTCCTGTTAGGTCTGGTGATTCTGTACTATATAAAGTCCACTTCTCAGTTCCAGAATAACGCCATTGTGTATTTAAATCAACACCTACAATACGGTTTTCTAAATCATTAGCATATAGATTATCTAATAATGCTTGATCTTCAATATCTATTTTATATATGTTTGCATCTGTGTAATCAGTTCCAACTATATGAATATAAATATCATTGTCTGCTGTGATACTTGCTATTTCTTCTTTAGTTAATTGCTTTTTATGTGTCTCATCTGCATTATAATATACTTCTTTCCAACTTTCTTTTACATTTAAACTATCTTTTCCGTTTAAATTATAATCCCAACGAATTCCTGTATTATCAAAACGACTAGATAATACAATCTTTCCTCCATCTACTCCATCAAATGAAAAGCTTGCAAGTGATGTATCTGTTTGACCTAATAAATAGCTTGCTACAGTTCTTGTAATACTTGGTTGATAAACTTTGCTAGCATCTTCAAATGTTTTTCCTTCATTTAATAATTGTGTTTCTAAAAGTGTAAATTTAAATGAATATTCTACACTTGTAATTTTTTGTTTAATTTGGTCTAATAGATTTTTCATTGGTAGTGGGAATGGTTTTAATGCATTTCCTAATTCTTCTGCTAACTCATAATAATCTTTATCTTTTCTATTACTATCAGCATTATATACATTTATTAATCCCCACCAAGCATCAATATTAATATCTTGTACTTTTAATGCTTCTCTATATATTTCTTCTTGTTTTTGTAAATTTCCTTCATATAATTGAGCAGTCATAATGATTTTTTCAGATTTTTCATAATTTGCATTATCATTTAATGCCTCTTGTGACAACATAATATAAGTTGCAGCAAAACCTTCCACATAGCTGTCACTTCCCCAACCAAGTGGCATTCTAGTTCCTAATTTTTCTGATTTTCCTGTTTGAGCCCAACCTGAAACATCATTATCAAGTGTCCAATATCCTTTACCGTTTTTATCTTTTCTATAATAAATTATTGCTGCGTGTCCTGGTTGACCTACAACTGAAGCTGGTGTACCATGAGCAGCACGTATATGTGCACCTAATTTTGATATACCACCACAAACAGCTCCTGTTCCATATTTATTTCTCATACTCATCCATGCTTTATATACATGGTCATTTTCAGTACTATATGTTACTTTATATTTAGAAAATATTCCTTCAAATAAATCGTCCCATTCTTGCCATTTATTAGGATCGTGGAAAATTTCATTTTCAAAATTTGGCCATACATAAGCAATATAAGTATGTGGTTGTAAATATTTTTCTTCCTGATTTGGATTCTCATCTATTCTTTTTTGTGTATAGTCATTAAACCATTTAAGTTCTTCATCGTCTGTAATATTATTCATAACATAACGCATTTCTTCAACTTGTAGAGCTTCAAACCATGGTGTATGATCTTGCCTTGGTGTACCATCTTCATTTAGTATCGGTGTTATTGATATTATTGTACCATCAGCATCTTTTTCAACTTTTCTGGCTACTATAAATTTTCCTTCATCATATAAATCTTTATATATTTTATAACGAACTACAGAGTCTGACCTGTTACTTGGATGATCTATTTGAGCCCAATATCCAACTTTTGTTGAATGTGTTAAAGAAAGTGAAATTGCCATTTTCTTATATACATCACCTTTTGTTAAATTTGGATACCATGTATTTTTTGTTAAAGTTTCATCTTTAAAGTCTTCTTTATATGCACTATATAGTCTTGAAAGTTCTTTTATTGAATTATAATAACTTCCACCATCTGGTTCTCCACCTAATACATATAATCTAAGATTTTCTACATCATTCATTAACCATTCTACTGCTTCTCTATATTGTTCATTTAGATTTACAATAGCTTTTAAAAGATCATAACCAACATTATTTACAAAAGTTCTTTGTAATAATGTTAATTCATTTTCATTTATTACTTGTTCTACTGTTTTACCTTGTTGTGACATTTTTTCTTTTAAAATATTATCATATTCTTCTACTGTTTTAAAATTTACTGTATCTGACTTATTTTCTTTATATCCTTCTTTATATAATTTTGCATCTGCATAAACAGCATGGTCTGATGCATTATTTCCATTTCTATCACAATATAGTTTTAAATATTTTACACCTTTAACATTTATTTCTTTAAATAGTGCCTTTTCATTACCTTTTACTGCTATTGGATTTTTTTCTGTTTGTAACACCCAATCTTCATCATCATCCTTTTTGGTATAAATATAAAATTTAACACCATTTCCATTGTTTTCACGACTTGCATCTACACCCATATATGTGCTGAAATAGTCATAATCATACTTGCTAAGGTCATAGATTAATGTTGATGTAGCATGAGCAGATATACCTTTTAAAAAATATCTTTTATTAAGTTTGCCTTCTTTTTCTTCTAATAATGTAATTAATCCATGATTATATTGTGTTTCTAAATTACTGTCTAATGTAATGCTTCCCCATTCTACATTTGATTCATTTTTAATATATTCAATATCAGACAAATATTTACACATGTCTTGAGATTCATCTTCAGTTTTACTATTTTCTGCCAAATAATATTTTTCTTCTCCCTTAATCGCTTTTTTTGCATAATTTTGCCCAATGTTTAAGTTTGTAATAATGTTTTTAAGTGATAAAAATATTGTTAATAATAAAATAAAACTAATAATAATTATTAGTATTGGCATTAATTTTCTTTTTTTATTTTCTATATTTTCTTTCACTAAAAACCTCCTTTTAATAAATATCTACTATATTATACCATATTTTCTTTATTCTGTAAACATATTCCTTTCAAATCTTTTACAATAAAGTGTTGTTAAAATTACCCCTACACCTCCTTGTGTTATACTCCGTTTATTGCAGTTAAATAGTTTTAAAAAATAAATTTAACTTTTTTAGCTAAATCTCAATGGTTTTAAAGATTAAAAGTAATCTCAATTCTGTTTTTAGAATATACTTCTATTTTGTTTATAATTTCTTTTAAGAAATCATTATTTATCCATTTTCCTTTTTTATACTCTAATATTATATTCTTCATTTTCTTTTCATCTATCTTATCTGTATTATTTTGTTCTACCTCCTGTATTAGATTTTCAAACTTTATAATTTCTTCTTTTGCTATTGAATATTCTGTTTTAAATTCTTCTACTGTTATATATTCTTCACATTTCTTCCTATATAAAACACTTTTTTTTCGTTCTATTTTTTTTATTTCATTTTTGTACTCATTTATTTTTTTCATATTTTCATCATTTTCTTTATAGTAATCAATTATTCTATTGGTTGTTTTATCTATTTCTATTAAATCTAGTCTTTTTATAACTTCTGTTTTTACAATTTCATTTAAGTCTTTTTCTCTTATATAAGTTTTATTCTTACATTTCTTTTTATATAAAAGGCTACAATTAAATCCTGCACTATCATATAAAAATCTTTGTTTATCTGATGATCTATAAACTTTATATTGCATTTTTCTTTTGCAATTTCCACAATACAGTAAATCTCTTAACAAATATTCGTGTTTTACACTTTCCCTACCTTTTTTTCCTTTCTTTATTTCTTGCACTTTGTCATATTTTTCTTTTTCGATTATTGGCTCGTGTGTGTTTTCATTTATAATCCATGTATCCTTTCTTCTGTTTTCCTTACAAATTTTAGTCATATAATTTGTTTCATATTTGTTCATTACTGTATTTCCAATATAAAATGGATTCGACAATATAGTATTTACTTGCTCTGCATCCCATTTTCTAGTATAATTTTTCATTTTCATATATCTGCTAGGATTTTTTATTTTTTTACTGTTTAAATATTCTGCTATTTGAGTACCTGTTTTTCTCTCAATATACATATCATAAATTTTTCTTATATTATCTGCTACTTCTTCATCTATGATTATTTTATACTTATCATTTTGTTCTTTTTTATAGCCGTATGGAAGATAATGTTCAACAAACTGTCCTTTTTCTTTCATTGCTTTTTTATTTGCTCTTATTTTTTTTGATATATCTGTAATATAATACTGATTTGCTATTCCACGAAGCATTATAGTATCATCAATTTCATATCTATCTCCACTATCTATAAACTCTGTTACTGAAATAAACCTTGTATCATTATCTGGGAAAAAGATTTCTGTGTACCAACCTGTTTTATTCTTATCACGAGTTAATCTACTTATATCCTTTACTATGACCATATTGATAAAACCTCTTGTTATATCTATCATCATTTCATTAAGTGCTGGTCTTGAATCTAATATTCCAGAATAGCCATTATCTACATATTCTTTAATTATCTTATATCCATTTTTAATAGCATAATTTGTTGTTATTTCTCTTTGTGCTTCTATACTATTATTTTCTTCTTCGTGTTCTCTTGATAATCTTAAATATATTCCTGCTTTATATTCTTTCATATCACACCACCTGATTAAAAATATCATATTTATAATTGATATATATTTGGTTATCATTATCAATCTGTATGTCATATATTAGTTCTGATATAATATCTTTATTTAATTTTTTCATGTTTAATATATTTTTTATTAACTCAATTATCTCTTTTTCTTCTATAATATATTTATTTTTTTCTTCTTGAATTAGTAATTCTATTTCTTGTTTTATTCTTCTTTTTTCATCTGTTTTTTCTTTATAATATTTTTTATAATCATCTTCATCTAATAAATCTTGTTTGAAGTCTTGGTATAAAGTTTTTATATCTTTTTCTATTCTTGCTAATTCTACATTTAGTAATTCTTTGTTGTAATTTATATTGTTATTTATAATTTCCATTTGCTCTTTGGAAATTAAGTTTTTTATTCTTTTTTTATCAAGTTTTTCCATTGTTTCTTTTAAACTTTTTAAAATAATTGTATTAAATATTTCTTCATCGAATCCTCTACTTGCTCTTATGCAATTATTTCCTCTATACCTTTTTAATCCGTTTAAACAGCATATTCTTTTTGATTTCAATTCTTCTGACTGATTCCTTTTATACTCAACTTTCAAAGTCATTTTAGCACCACATTCTTTACATTTAACAAGTCCATTTAGTTCCCATTCGTGTTTTTTTCTTTTAATATTTTTATTCATATTTCTCATATTTTGTACTTTATTGAATAATTCTTCGGTAATAATTGGCTCGTGTGTGTTATAGACTATTTTCCATTCTTCTGATGGAATATATTTTACTTTTTTTGATTTGTAACTCAAGTTAATTCTTTTTCCATATTCAAGATGTCCTAAATACTCTTTTTTTATTATCATTCTTCTAATAGTTTCTTCTCTCCATTTATACCTAATATCTCCATTATTTCCACTATTATTGGGACTTGGTATATTATCATTTTGTAGTCCTTTTACTATTTCAGAAGGTGTTTTTCCTTTGCTATATTCTTCAAAAATTCTTTTTACTATTCTTGCCTCTGCTTTATTTATAACTAATTTGTGTTTATCTTCTTTCGATTTTCTATAACCGTAAGGGGCTATTGCTCCCATAAACATTCCTTTTTCTTTTCTTGCCCATACACTCGATTTTATTTTTCTTGAAATATCTTTACTATACCAATCATTTATAAGAGTCTTAAACTGTATCATATCATTATTTGAGTTTTTTGTTCCTGTATCTACATTATCTAATACAGATATATATCTTATATTTCTTTCCAAAAAGTATAATTCAATAAAATAATTTGCCTCAAAACTATTTCTTGAAAGTCTTGATAAGTCTTTTGTAATAATACAATTTATAGTTCCTTTTTCTATATCTGCTATCATTCTTTGAAAGTCTGGTCTATCAGTATTTAATCCAGTATATCCATCATCTATGTAGTAATCTACAATAAAAAAGTCCTGTCCTAATTCTTCTACTTTTTTTACTATTATACTTTTTTGACTTACTATACTATCACTTACATCTTTATCACCATCTTCCTGCGACAGCCTTAAATATGCTGCAACTTTATATTTTTCATTCATAATTCAACACCTCTTTTTGAGGTGTATATATTTGATAAAAAAATTTTATAATTGTTAGTGTTTCATTACAAATGTGTAATTTTTAATTTATTTGTGAAATTGCATATTTGCATATTAGATCATATAATTTATCTATATTCTGTGCATTTTCTATACATTTTGTTATCACAGTATATTTTTTATTGCCTATTTCATAAGTTGTTACATTTTGTCGCTTTTTTTCATCTTGTACCATATATATACACCTCCTAAATTCTCTTAAAAACTATTAACATTGGCTTGAATTTATGACTAATTTTTCATTTTTGGAAAAATTCATCTAAAGTAAAGTTAACCTCTTTTATTGTCTTTCTAGGATGATGTGAGTGTATTTCTGATAAAAAAATTAGACCTACTTATGTAGGTCTAGTTTTTATTTTATATCTTTATATTTCTTATATTTTTTATAAAGGAAAATACCTAATAATGTTATACTCACAAAAGAAATTAAAACAACTGATGTAACCCCTGTATGTGGAAGAACACCTTTAACAACAGTATCATCCGTTTTACTTAGAGTTCCTTGAGAAGTAGAAGATAAATTGTCCCATTTAAAATCACTACTTGTATAAGCCCACAAATCCCAAGAATCAAATGAAGAAGATAACCAAGCCTGTCCTAATGTTACCCCCTCTATTGGGTAATACTTTCCGTTTTCATCATCAAATTTTACATATATATAGTAATATCCTTTATTTTGAAGTAATTTTTTTCCATCAAAAAGAGATTTATCACTTTCAAAATATGCTTCACTTGTAGTTGTTAAGTTTTGTGAATATATCGAATCGTGGCTTTTTGCATAATTCAACAATTCTGTAATCCCTGAATAATCATTTTTTTGAATTTTAGATAATATTGAATTATCTGTAATTTTGCCAATTTTTAATGTGAATTTTCTATTTTCAACTTCGGTTGGAAAATTAAAATTTATATATGTATAGTTATCTTTTTTATTACTTGTTGTACTATTCCAATAACCTATACTAAAAGTTTGCAATATTAAATTTAATTTTGGTAATTCTGCTCTAGTTATTTTTTTGCCATCTGAAACAAATCTCGTTGCATAACTTACATAATTACCATTTTCATCGTAATAACTATCTCCTAATCTTGACTCTTGCAATATCCATATATACATATCTTGGTTTAATTCAGCATATTTTGAAATATTACGAGTATATATATAGTTTTCATCTGTATTTATTGAAAAATTTTCAATAACATTTTTCATTTTATCTGTATCTATTGATCCATAAGCTGTTTTTGTAATATTAGGTTTTGTATTGTTTGATGTAATTATATAATAATAATTCGTATAATCATTAGTATTAAGTTTTATTCCTTTAATCTGTAAAGTTTCTGTTGTCCAATTTAATGCCGTTTCGTAACTAGCATTTGAAAAATCTGTAAATTTTGGACTATCATACACTATAACTTCACAAGTATCCGAAGCCCCAGCAACCGAAGCAGTAATGGTCGCTTTTCCCTGTTTAACTGCTTTTATTTTACCTGTTGTTTTATCTACTGTAACTGTATTTGGATTATTACTTATCCAAGTAACAGATGCATTGGAAACTTCTTCAAAATTTCCATCTTCAACTTCTGCAATAAGATTTTCAGTATCATGTTCTCCTATAATTAAATTTACACTTGAAACACTATTCCCTCGATTTCCAACAATAGTTATTCCACTATATACTACATTTACTTCACATGTTGCTGTTTCTCCACCTCTTGTAGCTTTTATATTAGTTTTCCCTATTTTATTACCTATTACTGTACCATTATTAACACTTGCTATACTATCATCATCACTTTTCCATGTTATCTCTCCTTCTCCTCCACTAAATGATATATCACTAGTAGCATTTAATCTAACATCTAAGCTTTGCTCTTCAAATGAAAAATTTGCTGCGTTAACTTTGATACTAAATATGGTCATAATTAAAAATGTTGCAAATACTATAAACAATATCTTTCTTTTCATTTTTTTACCCCTTTCTTACTTTTTTTATTTTGCATTTATTTAATGTATTTACTTAATGTTTTATATCTAATATATACGATTATTCCTATACCTGTGATTATTATTGCTAAAATAATTACTATAGTTGTAAATCCTGTTTGTGGTAATTTACCACTTGCTACTGTACTATCAGTACTAGAGTTACTTGATTGCAAATTTTCCTTTTTAGCATTATCTATATAGGTTTCAATCTTCTTATCTGTTTCTAATTTCATTGGTTTTGAAATCGCTATACTTTGGTTTTCACCTTTTATTGCCACTTCTTTTATGTATAAATATAATACTTCTTCACTTGCTATTTTATTATAGTTAGCAATCTTTCTTGAATCTATTGTGAATTGTAATTTATTGTTATCTTTTTGATTTTCAGTAATTTTAGTCCAATCATTTATATCTTGTTCATTTGGGTCTGGAGATAGATAATAATAATATTCGACCATATCATTATCCATATTTATTGAAATTTCATCAATTTCTACATTTATTAAAGTATAATTATTTTGTGAATTGTTTGTAAAGTAATATGCCTGTACTTTTTGTACTTTTGTTTTAATATTATCTAAATTAGAATTTGTCGCTTTACTTCTAACAGTTATTGCTTGAGTAGTTGTTTTTCCCTCATATTCTATCGTTACCGAAGTTTGATTTAAATTTAAATTTGTTCCATTTTTTATTATATAATCTATTATCTCATAGGTATCATTATCTTGATATGTACCAGTAACTACCATTCCTGTTTTATCAAAATCCTCTCCTACTAAATATTCCTTTTTACTTGGCTCTTTAGTAATCTTGATGCTTTGTAATGGATTTGGAGTAACCGTTATATGTTGCTTTACTGTCTGTCCTCCATAAGAAATCGTTACATATGTTTGATTCCCCTTCAAATTATTACCGTCTTCTATTTTATAATCTGTTATGGTTTTAGTTGTACCATTTTTGTATTTAGCCTTAATTACCATACCATCTTTTTTGAAACTTTGTCCTTCCTTATAAGTTGTAACATTAGGCTCATGTGCTACTTGTAAACTTGTTATAGGGTTTGCTTGTACTTTTATAGGTTGTTCCACACTTTTATCTTTATATGTTATTTTTACACTTGTTTGTCCTACTTTCAAATTACTTTCATTAGTTATACTATATTCTCCATCTTTAAGTATAACTGTTGGATTTTCTTTTCTATTATAGTACGCTGTAATCTCCATTCCGTCTTTTTCGAAATTATCTCCCTCAAAATAATCAGTTTTAGTAGGTTGTTTTGTAACTGCAATTTTCTCTAATGATCCATCATATATATGTGATACTGTAAATGCTTTAATTGTACTATCTCCGTCATGTAATTCACTACCTACCTGTGATGTAGATAATTGTCCTAAATCTTGCCATTGACACTTACTTAAATCATTTTCTGTTGCCAAAAAGCATTTTCCTTTTTCTACTTGTACAACATTCAATTGTTCAACTTTATCAACTGGGGCTTCTAGACTTAAATCTAATGTACTGCCTGTTCCCTCTATTTCTATAACTACTGCAAATTTATCTCCTGTTATCTCTACTGGCTTTGCAAACTCTAAAGTATGGTAACCTGTATTAAATTTTTCTGTATTTCCATCTTTTAATTGAATTTGTTTTAATTCACTTTGTGTTTTACCATCTCCAGTAGGATTTACATAGACTTTACAAGTATATGTTTCTGGTGCATATAGTGAAACTTGTGTAAGATATTCTTTTTCACTCTTACTTTTTCTATTAAAAACATTACACAAAATTATTTTATTTGAAAATAGTCTAATTCCAGAGGCAGGATAATATTCATCATATTGGTAAATATTTTCATAATCAATATCATTTCCTGCTTTTACTATTCCACAAAGTGTTTTTGATATATTACTATCTTCATAAGATACATACATAAGACCTTTGTCCCCAATTTCCATACTAGCAGTATCTCCTTCAATAGTAAAACCTAATTGTTGAATCATCTCATCAGTAATCTTTGATACATCATCAAATCTACTACCATAACCTTCATCTTGCAATTCTTTTAATAGCATTTGCTTTAATTCTTGTAATTTGTATTCTTCTTTTTCTCCCCAAGAGTTTCTTATAATCCAAGCACCATTTGATTTAGGTTGTGATGCTTTATTAAAACTTTCTTTTGGGAAATCATCATCCCACCCTATTATTGAAACAGCATGATCGGACTTGTGTGTAATTGAATTACTACAATATTTAGCACTTGTTTCATTATTGTAACACGGAAATATTGTTGATGTCGAAGAATCTCCGTGCATAGAAGCATATACAGAACCATAGTTTTGAATATGTTGCTTAATTTGATTCATTATTTCATTTTTCTTACCTTCATCTACACTTTGATAATCTTCAAATTCAATAGTATCATACACTTGACTTGTAACTGTTTTATTTTGTATTAGATTTAATGCTATTAAATCTTCATTATTTTCAAACTTCATATCATTTTCATCTATTGCACCTGTTCCATTTGTTAGATATGATTGTGCATAATACCAATTTCCACCATCTCCAACTTTCCTATTGTATCCTTTTGGATTATCTTGATCTGTAAACTTCTTACTTGTAGCATATTCCATGTGTCTTTCAGAAAAGTCATAGACTTTTGAAGTATTTGTGTTTGCGTTCCTATTTGCTAATGCAAGATTTGTTTCCAATGAAGATAATGTTGCAAAAGCCCAACAAGTATTAGTTTGCTTTTGGTTTCTTATTACTAGATTATTAGGAATTATACTTTTTAAATTAAATGTTTTATTAATATTGGCTGTTATCATTCTTGCTCTATAAAGTGGATTTTTAGAAATATTGCTTGTATTTTTTACATCATACATTCTCGGTTGTATAACTTTACTCTTTTCTTCATCAGATAGTTCTAGCCATCTTTTAAAATCTTCTGAATATTCTCTTTTTTGGATTGAAATTGTATTATTTTTCGCCAATACTTGCTGATTTATAAATAAAATTAGAATAAAAACTAATGCGATAGTTATAATAACGGGTTTCTTTAGTTGCTTCATAATTTTTTCTCCTTTAGTAAACATATGTTTTTCATTGTATGTATGTTGTTTTTGTGTTTTTTACATTTAAGAATGTACTTTTCGACATTATTATATATTTTTGAAAAAAAAATGTAAATACTTTTTTACATTTTTATATGTTGTTTTCATTTTTTCATTAAAAAAAATATATTTTTACATTTATTAATATTAAATTTTTTTCTTTTTCATAATTCGTATATCTTGTTTATATGTTGAATTTTATCAAATATATACACCTGTATTTTTTTAACTTCTATAAGCTGACACCCTCATGGTGTCCCCCTTCTCCTGTAGGGTTATATAATGTAATTAATAAAACCACTTCTGGATCATCAATCGGTGCTACTCCTAAAAATGATGTTACATATTTATTTGTATTTACTCCATCTTCTGATGTTCCTGTTTTTCCTCCTATCCTATATCCTGCAACTTTTGCATTTTTACCTGTTCCTTCTGAAACAACAGATCCCATCATACTCAATACTTTTTCAGAAGTTTCTTTAGATATTACTGTTCCTTTGTTTTGAACAGGTATTTCAGTAATTTCACCAGTTTGACTATTTATTGTTGCTTTTGCAATTCTTGGTGTAATTAAATTTCCACCATTTGCAATTGCTGATACTGCAGTTGCAAGTTGGATTGGAGTTATCTCAAATCTTTGGCCAAAACTTACAGTTGCAAGTTCTACTGGGCCCATTTTTTCTTCTTTTAGAAAAATACTATTTGCTTCTCCAGGAAGACTTATTCCTGTCTTTTCTAAAAGTCCAAATTTTCTTAAATAACTATAATATTTATTTACTCCTAATTTTTGACCTAATCCTATAAAAACAGGATTACAAGAATTCATTAATGCCTGCCTTAAGCTTTCTGATCCATGCGGTCTATAATATCTCCAACATTTCATTCTAGTACCAGCAACTTCAATTGAACCTGTACAAGTAAACTCTCCACTATTATCAGTATCTGTTATTTTTTCTTCTAGTGCAGCTGAAGCAGTTATTGTTTTAAAAGTTGAGCCTGGTTCATAAGTATCAGCTATAGCTTTATTTCTCCATACTGCTTGTAAATTTAAATTTTTTTCTTTTTGTTCTAGAGAATCCCATATACTTTTTAGTTCGTCTGTATATGGTTTATATGGTTCATTTAAGTTATAATTTGGATATGTAGCCATAGCTAAAATATCTCCTGTTTTAGGATTTATTGCTATTACATTTCCACCATCTGTACATACATTGTCTATACAAGCTTCTTTTAAATATTTTTCTACTATTGATTGAATTGTCATATCTATTGATAATATTAGACCATCTCCATCTATTGCTGATAGATAATTTTCTCCTTCATTTCCTATTTCTCCACCTTTAGCATCTGTTAGCCTTTCAATTGTACCTGATTTTCCTTTTAATGTTTGTTCAAATTTTGCTTCTACACCATCTAATCCTTGATTATCACTCCCACAAAATCCTATTACTTGTGATGCTAAATTTGAATATGGGTAATATCTTTTTGTATCTTCATCAATATTTATTCCTGATTCTATATTATTTTCCTTCATCCATATTCTAAGTTCATCTGCTTTATCTTTTTCTACTTTTTTTGCTATTGTTTCAATAGAACTTCTTTTTTTTACTTTCTTTAAAACAGTTTCATAATCTAATCCAAATATATCTGTTAATGCTCTTGCAACTTTTTCCTTATCATCATTTGATATATTTGTAGGATTTACTGTAACTGTTTCAACAGTGCTACTTGTCGCTAATATATATTTCCCAGTTCCATCATATATAGTACCTCTTTTAGGGTTAATTTTTCTATCTAATGATTGTTGCTGATATGCTAAAGTTTCTAATTCTTTTCCTTTTATCATTTGAATATACCCTATTCTTATAATTAAAAGAAGTAAAATTATAAGTGCTATAAATAAAGTATTTCTTATTTTTTTCTTATTAGAAATTTTCATTGTTACCATTTAAATCACCTACTTAAATTTATATGCAATTAAAGTAAGTGTATGATTTAGCTATATAACAAAAATAGAAAACAATATATTTTACTATAGTGTTTTCTATTTATTCATTATAAAATTAATTATCTTTTGAAACCAATTTGGTTCTTCTTCAATTACTACTTCTTCTGAAGCAGATTCTATATAATCTTTTTTTGGCAAATCTACATATACTGTTTGCTTATTAGTTAATTTTTGCATTCCTAATTTTTCTTTTGCTGCTTGCTCTATATTATTTAAATTTATACTATTTTCTATATTTACCCTTAATTGTTCATTTTCTTTTTCAATTGAAGATAATTTTTTCTTTAGAGTTTGTACTTGATTAAAACTTTCGTTTATCTGTGAATTTCTATAACTTATGGTAAGTAATACTGCAAATATTACAAAAACTATTGCTATTCTTTTCGTTATTTTTATTTTTTCGTCTCTTGATATTTTTACTTCTGGTTTTTTTTCAGTTTTTCTAACTTCTAGTTTTCTTTCGGTTTTAAGTGATCTTTTTCTATATGGACTATATTCTGGCTCTAGCTTTCTTGGGTTAGTTCCATATTGATATTTATTTCTTGCCATAAATTAATTCACCTCCTCTTAAGTTTATCTTCATCCTTTTTCAAAAATTCTAAGTTTTGCACTTTTAGATCTTGAGTTTCTTATCTGCTCTTCTTCTGTTGCAATTATTGGTTTTTTATTTATTATTTTTCCTTCTGATTTATATCCACATACACAATATGGTAAATCTTTAGGACATGTACATTTTCCTTCTGCATCTATAAAAGCATTTTTTACAGCTCTATCTTCTAGAGAATGAAATGTTATTATACAAAGTCTTCCACCTTTTTTTAACAATGTTATACATTTTCTAGTAGTCTCATATAGTGGTTTTATTTCATTATTTACCTCTATCCTTATTGCTTGAAACGTTCTTTTAGCAGGATGCCCATCTTTTTTAGCAAATCCTGGAATAGATTTATCTATAATATCTACTAATTGTTTTGTTGTTGTAATCTCTTTATCTTTTCTATATAAACATATATTTTTAGCAATTTGCTTTGAAAATCTTTCTTCTCCATATTCATAAATAATTTTAGATAATTCATCTTCTGTATATGAATTTACTACTGATTTTGCTGTTAGTTCTTGAGATTTATCCATCCTCATATCTAATTCATTTTCCCCTAAATAACTAAAACCTCTATTTTTTTCATCTAATTGATATGAAGAAACTCCTAAATCTAATAAAATTCCATCTACACTTTCTATATTTAGGTTATCTAAAATATTTTCTATATCATCATGATTTCCATGAATATATTTTACATTTTCATATTTTTCTAATCTTTTTTTAGCTGCATCAAGTGCTTGAATGTCTCTATCAATGCCTATTAAAAGACCATTTTTTGATAGATTTTCTAATATTTTTTTACTATGCCCTGCTCCTCCTAAAGTTCCATCTACATATATTCCATCTTTCTTTATATTAAGGCCTTTTATACATTCTTCTAATAATACAGGCTCATGTCTAAATTCCACTTCTTCACCTCAGCAAAATTGTTTTATATAAATTACAGCTGGTATATATTGTACTACCAGCTGTTTATTATATCTTAAGTATTTTTATATTCTTTTGTATTTACAAATTTTGCTCTCTTTTGTAATACATCTTTTGTAATTTAAATAAATTCTTTAGTTAATATCTTTTGTACATTTATCTTTTGTATCTTAATTTTATCTTTTGTATTTTTATCATTTGTAATTTAATCTTTTGTGCTTTATATAAACTTTTGCAAGTTATATACCAAGCATTGTCATATTTTGAGCTATCTCATCTGCTGATATATTCTCGTCACATTTTTCCCAAGTTTCTTTATTCCATATTTCAAGTCTAGTTCCAACACCTATTATAATTGCTTCTTTTTCTAGTGATGCTGCTATTCTTAAATTATTTGGAATTAAAAATCTTCCTTGTTTATCTAACTCACATTCTGTTGCTCCTGATAAGAAAAATCTTACGAAATTTCTAGCATTTTTATCTGAAAGTGGTAATGATTTTAATTTTGTTTCAAAGTTTAACCATTCATTTTGTGAAAACGCAAATAAACATCCATCTAATCCTTTTGTTACGATGAATCTTTCTCCCATATCTTGTCTTAATTTTGCAGGCATTATTAATCTACCCTTAACATCTAGAGTATGTTCATATTCACCAATTAACAATTAGATTCACCCCTTTCACTTTTTCACCACTTTGTACCACTTTGTACCACTTTTATTAAATTTTAATATACTTTTTTAGTTTTTGCAAGTATTTTTTAAAAATTTTTTATATATTTTATTTTTTATAATTTTCAAAATATTTTTCTTGAACATTTTATTCATATATAGTCTTAAAAATATAACTATTAGTTCGTGTTGTTTTTTTATTTTCATTGTTATACTTTATTGTTAATAGGAGGTATATTTATGAATGAAGAAATTGTTTTAAGAAAAAATATTGGTAAAAAAATAAAATTAGCAAGAGCAAAATCTAATTTTACTCAAGAAAAATTAGCAGAAAAAACCTCTCTATCATCTAGATATATTAGTCAATTAGAAAGAGGCTTAGCTTTTGGAAGTGCAAGTACTATAATAAATATTTGTAGAGCATTAGGTATTAATTCAGATTTTTTATTTAGCGATTTAATTGATTCAAACTCACCTTCTTTAGATAATTTAATTGATAATGATTTTTTAGAATCTTATATTAAATTAGATAGTAAAAATAAAAAAATTCTGCATTTGTTAGCAGATCAGCTTATAAAATTACAAAATGAAGAAAAATTAGAAAAAGCAAAATAAGATTTGGATAAAACCAAATCTTATTTTATAAATTCAATTATCTGTTTTGCTACTATTTCTTCTTTACCTGTATATCCATGATCAGCACCATTTATATAATCTATATCAGCATTTTTGTTATTTATTTTTTCCTTTACAATTTTTACTAAATCATCTAATTTTTGTAAAACCATTTCATTTACATTTCCCCATCTCATAAATAATGGTACATCTATATTATTTAATTCTAATAATTTATCATCTTTTCCATATCTAGCAAAATCTATATCTTTATTATCTTTACTATACCTTAAAAATGTTTTTATACTAATTGGATGTATAAATGCATCTTTTGGCATTAAATCATTTTTATTTTCACTTTTTTGTGCATATTCTAAATACTTAATATATTTATCTCCTAAATATATTTTTAAAACTGCAGGAATATCAATTAATGAAAGTAATATTACACCTTTTATATAGCTAAGAATATCTGTTTGGTTTTCTTCTTTTAATTTATTATATGTATAAACTATTTTAGTACATCCTAAGCTATGTCCTTGTAAATATATATTTTTATATCCTAATTTTTTTGCTTCTAAAATTGCACCAATTATGTCATTATATCCATCTAAGACATCTTCATAAGTTGTACCTGCAACCTCTTTTAGTGTTCCATTTTCAGTTTCTTTTTTTATATATTTCACAAGTTCACTGCCCCTATTGTTAAAACATAAATAATCTATTTTATTTTCATTTGCATATTTTGAAATTATACAATCTCTATCTTTAAAGCAATTACTACTCATTCCATGTACTGAAATTATAATATCGTGAGTTTTCATATTACTTTCATACAATATTCCATCTAATATAACATTATCTGTTGATTTAAACTTAACTATTTTCATACTATCACCTGCTATTTTTTGTTCAGTATATCACAAAATAGTAGCAAATACCATATTTACTACTATTTTTAATATATTTAATTTATTGTCGTACTTGTTGCACCTGTTCCTACCACATTTTCTTGCAGAGATCTCCATGTATTACAACCAACTATTCCATCTACTGATAATCCTCTTGATGATTGATATCTTCTTACTGCATTATATGTTTGTGTTCCAAATATTCCATCTAATCCTCCAGTTGTAAATCCTAATGTATTTAAATCATCTTGTGCAATTAAAACATAATTACTTATACTTCCTCTTTTTAAAGTTGGAAATCCTCCTGATGAACAAGCAGGTGTTCCAAAACGTTTGTCAAAATGTACCCATGTTGGTGTTAATGATTGTGGTTCTACATAACTCCATACTCCAGAATTTCTAGCACTATTCCATAAAGCATTTCTTCCTGAACTATTTAAATTTTGTCCTACATCAAATGCAACTCCAGCATAATGTTGTGATTGGTTTCCATGTCCACCTTCATATGGCCTTTTAAAAGCAAATCCAACAAAGATAGATCTTCCATATATATATCTTTGACTGTTCCAACTTTGCATAGTTCTTTTGGTAGTCCACAATATATTACTTCTACTTGACCCCCTAAATTCCCTTACTCTTAAAGTGCCATTTGTATTATATGGCATGGAATCATTTTCTCCTCTGTAATAAGTTTCCATTCTATCTGTATCATTATTATATATAATTATTTTAGCCACAAAAAATCCTCCTCATATTTTTTAGTTTATAAATAATATGAAAAGGATTTTATATATGTGATAATAATTTATTATTTTAATATTATTTAAATTATTCTGTATCATTAATTACTTTTATGTTTTGCCATTTATCTGAGTGAAATCTTTTATAAAAAATAACTGCTTTAAATAACTCGTTTAATATTATAACAATCCAAACTGATACTAAATCAAATTTAAATATATTTACGAAAATATATGAAAGTACAATCTTTAAAAAAACATCTGCTATTATTGTATATTTAGCAATATATTTTGTATCTCCACTTCCTCTTAATCCACCTGCATACACATCTCTAATATTTTGAGCATATTGAGCTATAATAACTATAATTAAAACATTTTTTGTTATTAAC
Organism: uncultured Clostridia bacterium; assembly: GCA_947627935.1. Classification (GTDB taxonomy): domain Bacteria; phylum Bacillota; class Clostridia; order TANB77; family CAG-508; genus CAG-269. The sequence goes on from CANQXY010000009.1 coordinate 35,585, forward strand.
TTTACTGATTCTGACGTTGTATATAAATTTAGTAATGGAGTTGATATACTTAAGATTAACATTCCTATTACTGTTGATACTATTATTGCTATTTTTCTTGAAAATAGTACATATAAGTTTGCAACTTTATATTTACATTTTCCTATACATTCACTAACTAATGGTGCAACTGAAACAGACAATGCATTTCCAACTTCTATTATTAAATTAAATATTGTCATACATATTTGTTGAGCTGCTAAAACTGAGGTTCCCATAGTAGATATTATTTTTGTAAATATTATATTGGCTCCTCTTATAGATAATAATTCTGTACTTGCAGGAACACCAATATGTAATATGTCCTTAATCATTCTTTTATTAAAATTGAATTTATATTTTGGATTAAATCTAAGTTTAGATTTTGATTTAAATAATACAAATATCCACATTAACGTTAATATAACTTTATAAATTAATGTTGCGACTCCTGCTCCTGTAACTCCTAATTTAGGAAATATAAATAGTCCATTTATTAATACTATATCTCCTATAATATTAAATATATTAGCAAATGATTCCATATACAATGCTCTTCTAGCTTCACATACTGATCTAGATAAAAAAGCAAATATATTATTAAATGAAGAAAATAAAAATGATATCATTATTACTATAAAATATCCCTTTCCTACTTCATATATAATTGAATCATTTCCTATAAATAACATTATTGGTTTTACAAATATTAGTGATATTATTACTAATGGTAGAGAAATAAAAAATACATTTAATATAATTGTATGTATAATTGTAGACTGCATTTTTTCTTTATCATCATTTGCTATATATCTAGAAAGTATTGTAGCACTTGCTACATTTAATCCTCTAGATAATGCTGATATAAATAGCATTACTCTTGTAGTAATATTAATTGCTGATAATGAAGCTGTATATATTTTTTCATCACTTATTGTTCCTACTAACATTGTGTCTATAATTGAAAATACATCTGATAGTATAAAAGCTATGATTGTTGGTATTGAATTTTTTATTATATTATTTTTAACTTTGTTATAATCGTTTTTGCTTATATTCTCCATCTAAATCCCTCAAAATTTTTTATTATTCTATCATAGGATAATAAAAAAGGAAATATTTTTATAAAAATATTTCCTTTATAAACAACAATATATATTAAAATACATTTTACCCTTTTATTTCAGTAGCTTTTACAATTACTCTTAATTTACTATCATTTGTACATGTTATTAATGTAACTTCTCTTTTACCATTTGTCTTTTGTGTTGTATCTCTTGTATCTTCTGGATTTACAGTATGAATATCATATACTTCATAAGTTACAATTGTACCTGTTAAATCCATTATTTCTATTTTATCTCCGTTTTCTAGTTTTGGTACTTTACTAAAAAATCTATTATTTCTATAATTATGACCTACTATACAAAGGTTTCCCACTTCATTTGGATTAGGACCCCAAAACTTACAAGGTGAAACTTTTAATAATGCATCTAATGTATCTTTTGTTGCAGAAAGAATTGGATAATTTACGTTTATTTTTGGAATATTAATTGTTCCAACAGTAGCATATTTATTGCCTTGACTATCTGTATATATATTTGGTATTACTTGTTTTTCTTTCTCTTCTCCTGTTTTTATAACAGATGCATTAGTTACTATTGGTTTTATCTCTTCAAGTTCTTCATCTGTAGTATCATCTAAGGCAACAACTAATACATTATTTTGAGGTGCTATTGTAGTATCTTCTTCTACATTTGAAGCTTCCATTGATAATAAAATCTCTTGTGAGACTGCTTCACTCTTATTTCTATCATATTCTGCATAAATGCATATAGAACATAATACAATCACCAAAAAAAGAGATAATATAAAATCAAATTTATACATCTTTTTCTTTCTTTTTAATTCTGGTGTTATATATAATTTTTGTGTTATAAGAATCTGATTCATATTAATCTCCTTTCATAAGCATTCCTAATAAAAATTATATCACTTTTGTAATAAAAAATAAAGTACTTTTTTATTTATTATTAATTTCTTTTGCTAATTTAGCAAAATCTTGTAATGTTAATTTTTCAGCTCTAATATTTACATCTAAATTTAATTTTTCTAAAATACTAATCCCTTCTTGTTTATTATTTATAATATTAGAATTTAATAATGCATTTAAAAGAGTTTTTCTTCTTTGCATAAAAGATTTTTTTATAATATCAAACATTAAATCTTTATTTTCTATATCAAATAGTGGATTTTTTCTTATATTTAATTTAATTACTTCAGATGTTACCTCAGGTTCTGGTATAAAAGAATCATTTTCAACCTCTAATACTTTTTCTGATGTGCAATAATAATAAATAGAATAAGTAATTGCTCCTGTATTCTTCCCTCCTGGAATTTCGATTAATCTATCAGCTACTTCTTTTTGTATCATAACTGTTATACTTTCTATTTCTAATTTATCTTCAATCAATTTCATTATTATCGGTGTAGTTATATAATATGGTAAATTTGCTACTATTTTAACATTTTTTATATTACTATTTAATTTTTCTTTTCTAATTATATTATTTAAATCTGTTTTTAATATATCTTTATTTATAATTTCTATATTATTATAAAATTCAAATCTATCATTCAATATTTCTATCATTTTATTATCTAGTTCTATACAAATAACTTTACCTGCTTTTTCTAACAAAAATTTAGTTAAAGTACCAAGACCCGGTCCTATCTCAATTACTAAATCTTCTTTATTTATATTAGAACTATCAATGATTGCATCTACAACATCTTGACTTATTAAAAAGTTTTGTCCTAAATTCTTATTTGCTTTAATATTATATTTTTTCATTATGAACTTTGTTTCTTCTAAAATATTATTCATATTTTTACCTCTTCTTTTATAAAACTATTTTACTATTAATTTATAATTTATACAATATTTAGTATTGATTTATATATTTTTTTACTATAAAATGTATGTAATTAAAACTAAAGAATGGTGATATTATGAATAAAAATAGAAAAAGTAGTAAAAAAACCTCAAAATCAAATAGTAAAATCGTAAAATTAAAAAATGATTTTAATGTAAATAATATGATATCTAATAAAAAATTAAAAACTTCTATGTTAATTATATTTATTTTACTATTTTTATTACTAATTAGGATTGCTTGGATTCAATTTATTCAAGGTGCAGAATTAAAAGAACGTTCTTATTCACAACAAAACATAAATCAAATAATTAGTCCTAAAAGAGGAAATATATATGATTCAACTGGTCAATCTTTAGCAATTAGTATGCAAGTTGATACAATAACTATTAACCCTAAGAAAATAAAAGAAAAAATAAAAGGAAAGTCTTCTGATGAAGGAAAACTTTTACAAGAAAAAATTGCAAAAGGTCTCTCTGAAATATTTGAATTAGATTATGAAGAGACACTTTCAAAAGTACAAAGTGATTCTTCTGTAGAAACAATAGCTAGAAAAGTAGAAAAAGATAAAGTTGATCAATTAAAAAAATGGATGAAAGAAAATGAGATAACATCATATATTAATATAGATGAAGATACGAAAAGATACTATCCATATTCTACGTTAGCTTCAGCAGTATTAGGATTTTGTGGAACTGATAATGATGGTAGATATGGTATAGAAAATAAATGGAACTCTATTTTATCAGGTACATCTGGTAAAATTGTAAGTTCAAAAGATGGTAGTCAAGCTGAAATACCAAATAGTGAACAAACATATATTGCAGCTGAAAATGGTAGTGATTTAATACTTACAATAGATGTAAATATTCAATCAACAATAGAAAAATATTTAAAACAAGCAGTTGAAGATAATTCTTGTGCTAGAGGTGGTAATGTTATTGTTATGAATCCTTCAACAGGTGATATTTTAGGAATGGCATCATACCCTAATTATGACCTAAATAACCCTTCTACACCAAATTCATCTTTAGTCACTGATTGGGACAAATTATCTCAAGAAGAAAAATTAAACTCACTATATAAAATGTGGTCAAATAAATCAGTAAATGAAACATATGAACCTGGTTCTACATTTAAAGTAATAACTGCATCAGTTGCTTTAGAAGAAAACATTACAGATACAGACGTACCAAATAATTTTTCTTGCTCAGGAGCTGAAAATGTAAATGGAACAAGTATAAAATGTTGGAGATCTTATAATCCTCATGGAATGCAAACTTTAAGGCAAGCTTTAGGTAACTCTTGTAACCCCGCATTTATACAATTAGGAAGAAAAATAGGTGCACCAACTTTATATAAATATTATAAAGCTTTTGGATTATTTGATACAACTGGTGTTGCATTACCTGGAGAAGCAAATAGTATATTTCATGATTTAAATAATGTTCATCAAGTAGAACTTGCAACAATGTCTTTTGGACAAAGATTTACAATAACTCCTTTACAAATGATAACAGCTATATCAGCAGTAGCAAATGATGGAGTATTAATGCAACCTAGAATTGTTAAAGAAATCAGAAATTCTGATACTGGAGCTGTTACTACTGTTGAACCAGTTAAAGTAAGACAAGTAATATCTAAACAAACATCTGAAAAAGTAAAATCAATGATGGAATATGTTGTAACAAAGGGAACTGGTGGAAATGCTAAAGTTACAGGTTACTCAATTGGTGGAAAAACTGGTACTTCTGAACCAAATAAAAGTGATCCTGATGCAGGTTATGTTGCATCATATGTCGCAATATCACCTATAGAAAATACTGAAGTTGTATTATTATTAACTTTATATAAACCACAAGCAGGAAGTCATCAAGGTGGAACAATTGCAGGACCAGTAGTAGGTCAAATGCTTTCAGAAATATTACCATATTTAGGTGTTTCTTCTGAATCAACAGGAAATAGTTCATCAAATACAAATACTTCTAATAAAACTTATTCAACTAAAACGTTACCTAACATTACTAATAAAACTGTAACAGAAGCTAAAAAAGTTATAGAAGCAGAAGGATTTACTGCAAGTTATTCAGTAAATGGAAATGCAAATTCATTATTAGTAACAGATCAAGTTCCAAAACCAGGTACACAATTAATATCAGGCTCTGTTGTAAAATTATATTCAGAAGAAAATAATGTGCGTACGTCAGTTACTGTACCTGATTTAAAAGGAATGTCTGTATCACAAGCAATCAACTCTTTGAAATCAAAAAATTTAAATATAAGTATTGAAGGATCTGGAGTTGTACTTTCACAAGACCCTCCAAAAGATTCAAGTGTTGAAGAAGGAACTGTAATTAATGTAACATTAAGACAAGATTTAGGGGATGTTCATTAATATAAAAAATAGAGGAATTTAGATAATACATTTTTCTAAGTTCCCCTATTTTATTTATAATATAATTAATTATTTAATTTATATTGTTCTAATGCTCTTGCAACTTGATCTGGGCAAGATGTTCCTCTCATACCACAAGGTATGCCTTTTAACATTTCTATTACTTCATCTATTTTTCTTCCTACTACAAGTTTTGATACACCTACAGTATTTCCAGGACATCCTCCTATAATTTGTAGCTTTTTTATAATATCTCCTTCTATTTCAAAAATCATTTCGCCTGAGCAAACTCCTTTTGGATTATATTTAAATTGCATATCATCATCTCCTTACTCTAACTATAATTATATTATAATAAAGCATTTTACAAAAATCAATAGCATTTTTTTACAATAATTTTATACTATTATTTAGTTTTATTCCAACTAATAATGTAGTTTTATTATTTTCTAAATAATTAATTATATTTTCACACATATTATTACTTTTTAAATATTTAATAAAATTTATAAAATAAACTATTGTACCATATTTTAATATTTCTGAATTACTATTTTCTATTTCTAATAAAATACTACTTTTATCTTCTTTTACTTCTAATTCTGTTATTATAGCTTTACTATTTACTTCAGTTTTATGTCTTTTGCATTCTTCATCATATAATAAAGACCAATAACAAAATATAGATTCTTTTATTTTATTATTTTCAATAAATTGAAAATATAAATCTAACTTATTATTATTCTCTAATTCTAATTTTGCTTTTACAAGTGAAAACTCATATTCAGAAATATTATTAAACTTCTTTACACCATTTATTTTTAAATTTTTAATATTTAAGTTTATTAAATTTCTTAATAAATTTTTAAGTAATTTTTGCATTTCAATACTTTCTAATAAATTTATATTATTATTAGAAATATTTTTAAAATTTTTTATTTAAAAGATCTCCTTTCTATAAATAATTTACTCCATCTTTTCATTTTTCCAATAGTTATCAAGTAAATCATCTATTTTTTTAATTTTATCGAATTTTTCTACAGCATATTTTTTTAATTCACTATCACTTCCTTCTAAATATGCAATCCATGCATCTTCTTTATTTTCAATAACTTTTTTATTTTTATTAAATTTTCTTAATTCTATAGTATGTAATTCAATATCTTCAGGTAATTCTCCATATTTACTATTTTCTTTTATTCTAATTACTTTATGATATTCTTTAGAACTAAAATAATTAAAATCTAAAATATTAATAGTAATAGTTCTTACTATATCATTTTGGTTATCATATTCTAATTGGTTTGCATGTATTTGAGCATAATATAGCAGTAATTTATTTTGAACATAATATCCATCTATAAATTGAATTCCTACATTTAGTTCTTCTTTATCTTTTGTCTTTATTCTTACATCTGCAATTCCAAAATTTTCTTCTGATGGTAAATAATTTGATAATTTTTGTAAATATGGATGTAATATTATTTCATCTATTTCAATTTTTAAAATAGTTTCAATAAAATCTTTTATTACGTCTAAATTTTCTTGATTATTTAATACTTTTCTTAAGACATAATTACTTTTAGACACAAATTTACTGTTCATTTAATTCCTTCTTTCTAGATAAAATATAAAATTAACCTCCTTTTAGATTTTTATTTTAATTGATTTTTTAAAAGAAAAAAATTTTTATGAGTTATAACTCTTTTTGAAAAAATGTAACGTTTGAAAAAATAAATTTGACAAAATCTGTTACTTAAAATTATATAATTTAATTTGAGTATAATATCTTTTTCCATAAATTGTCAATAATTTCGACAAAATTTTATCTATCTTTTCATCGCAAAATTCGACAATTGCAGTCTGTAAAAATAATATTTTTTGTATGCCTTCCTTTTATAATTGCATTTTTAAGTATTTAATGTTAAAATATCAATGTAACTAGCTGATATTTCAGTATGAGGTTAAAAGGAGGGTAAGTTATGGCAACAAACAACGATATATGGGATTCTCTTCGGTATTTATTAAAGAATAATTTTCCTAATGATTCAAAAGAAGATTTAGAAAAAAGATTTAATTCTTTATATAATTATCCGGAGGATTGGTATGGTAAAGAAATTGAACTTTATGTACCACAATTTCGTGGAATTATTCTTCGAATAGGAATTCATTGTAAAGGAACAAATAAGTTTTCTTATTTTTCTACAGCTGCCGAACATGAATTAGATGAAGTTTTAAGCCTTGATGAGTAACCTCAGTGGATGGTATTAATTTACCATCCCTTTTTATTTTATATTATTATATATTATAATAATTATCAATTTTTACTTTATATCATATAAAAAAATTAAGAAGGTATCATAAAAATACGAACCTTCTTATAAATTTTTAATTCATTTGAACTTTACCTATTATATCATTTACATCATCAATATTATATTTTTTCATATAGTCTTCTATACCAAGTACAGTTTTAACACTTGTATATGGATCTACAAAATTTCCAGCACCTATTGATACTGCTGTTGCTCCTGCAAGCATAAATTCTACTGCATCATCTCCATTTATGATTCCACCCATACCAAGTATTGGAATATTAACAGCTTGTGCAACTTGATATACCATTCTTACTGCAACTGGTTTTATTGCTGGTCCTGAAAGTCCTCCTGTATTATTTGCTAAAATTGGCTTCTTTTTATCTATGTCTATTTTCATTCCTAATAAAGTATTAATTAATGATACTCCATCTGCCCCTGCATCTTCTACTGCTTTTGCAATTGAAGCAATATCAGTTACATTTGGAGTTAATTTTACAATTAAAGGTTTGTCTAATACTTTTCTTACTTCACTTGTAACTTGCTTTACACCTTCGTATGTATTTCCAAATGCCATACATCCTGCCTTTACATTAGGACAAGATAAATTTAATTCTACTCCATCAATATCTAGTGTATTTAATATTTTACATAGTTCTACATATTCATCTATTGAACTTCCACATGCATTTACAATTATTGCTGTATCAAATTTTCTAAGCCAAGGTAGGTCATATTCTGCAAAATATTCAACTCCTGGATTTTGAAGTCCTATACTATTTAACATACCACTAGCTGTTTCACATATTCTTGGAGCTTTATTTCCACTTCTTGGTTTTAAAGATGTTCCTTTTGTTATAATTCCACCTAATTTACTTAAATCAAAAAATTCGTTATATTCTCTTCCATATCCAAATGTACCTGAAGCTACAGTTACTGGATTTTTCATTTTAATTCCTGCTAAATTTACTTGTGTATTCATTAAATTTCTACCTCCTTTGCCTCAAATACTGGACCTGCTTTACAAACATGCATATATTCAGGTGCATCTTTTGGACTATTTGCAGTTTTAACAGCACAACCTAGACATGCTCCTAATCCACATCCCATTCTTTCTTCTAATGATATTTGACATGGTATATCTTTTTCTATTGCAAAACTTCTTACAGCTTTAAGCATTGGCAAAGGTCCACATGCATATATTGCATCTATCTTTCCTTCTTCTACATCTTTTTTTAGGAAATCAATTGCAAAACCTTTTTCAGAATATGTTCCATCATCTGTTGTAAGAATAAATTTGTTTGAAACTGCTTTAAATTCTTCTTCTAGAAGTACAAAATTTTTATTTCTAAATCCTAGATATATATTTACATTCTTACCATCTTTTTTAGCATTTTTAGATAATTCATATAATGGAAATACTCCTATTCCTCCACCTATAACTGCTATATTTTGATAATTTTCATAATCAAAAGTTCCATATCCTAAAGGTCCAATAATATCTATTAAATCTCCTTCTTCTTTTTTAGATAAAATCTCTGTTCCTTTTCCTTTTACCTGGAATATAAATTCTAAAATTCCTTTTTCTTTATCTAAATTATAAATACTAATAGGTCTTCTTAAAAAAGGTTCAATATTTTCAGATACTCTTATTTCAATAAAATTTCCCTGTTTAGATGTATTTACTATTTTAGGTGCTTCTACACTAAATTTAAAAATATCTTCTTTTAATTTTTCTTTTTTTACTAATTTAGCAAGTAACATTTTTGGCATATTAATTTCCTCCTTATTATTTTATAGCTTCATTTAATTCATCTCTCATACGAATAGCTTCTAATCTTGTAGCATTAGCATAGTTTTCTTCTTTTACTTTATCTTTCCACTTATCTGATTTATATGCACACATTAAACTTCTTGATGCATTTATAATTCCTCCAATTCCATTTTTGTCAAATCCTAATGCAATATCTTCTGCTTTTCCACCTTGTGCTCCATAACCTGGAATTAAGAAAAATGTATGTGGAGCAGTTTCCCTTATTTGTTTTAATTGTTCTGGATATGTAGCACCAACTACTGCTGCTATACTACTATATCCATATTTTCCAACTAAATCTTCTCCCCAGTTTTCCACAAGTTTTGCAACTTTTGTGTATATTTCTTCTCCATTTTCTAGTTTTAAGTCTTGTAAATCACCTGAAGATGGATTAGATGTCTTTACTAATATAAAAGCTCCTTTATCATATTTTTTACAATCATCTATAAATGGTTTTATACTATCTATTCCCATATATGGATTTAATGTTACAAAATCAACATCATATATAGCTTCTTCATTTTCTCCTATAGGAGTTTTTCCTAAAAATGCATTTGAATATCCTGCTGCAGTAGAACCTATATCTCCTCTTTTTATATCTGCAATTACAATCATTCCTTTTTCTTTTGCATATCTACAAGTTTCTTTAAATGCTTCCATACCTGGAATTCCGAACATTTCATAAAATGCAATTTGTGGTTTTACAGCTGGAATAATGTCATATGTACTATCAATTAATGATTTATTATATTCTAATATAGCTTTACAAACTTCATCTAGAGTTTGTCCATATTTTTGTCTAACACAGTTTGGTAACATATCATATCTTGGGTCTAATCCCATAACTGTTGGATTATTTGTTTCTTTTATTCTTTCTATTAATCTATCAATTGCTTTCATTTATTTTCTCCTCTTTTTCTAAAAATATTTTTTTATCAAATCCACCTCTTTTGGATTTTTTTTCGTTTTTTATTTTTAAAATTTCTTCTTCTGATACTTTCTTAAATTTTAAAATACTTTCTATTACTTCTAAAATGTCAGCTATTTCTTCGACTTCTTCTGATTCTATATATTCTTTTACTTCTTCTAGTAATTTTTTATTTAACTGTTCATTATATTCTTTTTCATCTAAATATCTTATATATGCTTTGCTCCCATCCTGTTCTATTATATCAGGTATTTTATCTCTTACTAATTTATTATATATTTTCATATTTATTTAATACACTTCCATTCATTTTCTTTAAAACCTAATAAAACTTTATTCTTTGTAATTAATACTGGTCTTTTTACTAACATACCATCAGATGAAAGTAAATTTATTTTTTCTTCATCTGACATAAGATTTAATTTTTCTTTTAAATTTAGTTCTTTATATTTTAGTCCACTCGTATTAAAAAACTTTTTTATTTCATAACCACTATCTTTAATCCATTTTTTTAATTCTTCTTTTGTAGGTTTATCTTCTACTATATTTCTACTCTTAAAATTAATATTATTATCTTCTAGCCATTTTTTAGCTTTTTTACAAGTAGAACATTTTGGATATTGAATAAATAAATTTTCCATTTAAGATTCCTTTCTAATCTTCATATACAATATTTCCATCTACTATTGTATACTTATTTTTTCCTTTTAATTTTTTACCAATAAATGGACTGTTTTTTGATTTTGAAACAACCATTTCTTTTGTGTAAACATATTCTTTATTTGGATCTATTATTGTTATATCTGCTGTTTTTCCTTCTTCTATTGTTCCTTTATCGTCTAATCCTAATAATATAGATGGATTATATGATGTTAATCTAACTACATCTAAATATGTTAGATGTCCTGGCTCTACTAAATTCATTATAATTGCAGGTACAACTGTTTCAAATCCAATTATTCCATTTGGTGCTTGTGCTAATCCTTTATTTTTTTCTTCTTCTGCATGTGGAGCATGATCTGTTATAATACAATCTATTGTTCCATCTTTTAGTCCTTCAATTATTGCTTGTCTATCTTTTTCTTCTCTTAGTGGAGGATTCATTTTTGCATTTACTCCAGAATTTAAAACTTCATCTACTGTAAATGTAAAATAATGAGGACATGTTTCACAAGTAATTTTAACTCCTCTTTCTTTTGCATCTCTTATCATATTTACACTTGTTTTTGTACTTATATGACATATATGTGCTCTTACATTATTTGTTTCAGATATTACTATTTCTCTTGCTGCCATTATTTCCTCAGCCTCTGGTAGAACTCCTTCTACGCCTAATTTATCTGCTACTTCTCCAGCATTTATAGCTCCAGCTGATACTGATTTTTCTTCACAGTGTGATGCAACAAATGTATTTAATTTATCAGCTTCAATTATTGCCTGTCTCATAAATCTAGAATTTACTACAGGCATCCCATCATCTGAAAATGCTATAGCCCCTGCTTTTTTTAATTCTTCAAAATTAACAAGTTCTTCTCCTTTTTCTCCTTTTGTTACAGATGCATATGGAAATATCTTACACAAATTAACTCTTTTTGCTTCATTAATAATTCTTTCTAGAACTTCTACATTATCAGGAGTAGGCTTTGTATTTGGCATAGGGCAAATTGCTGTATATCCACCACAAACAGCACTTTTTGATCCTGTTTCTATAGTTTCCTTATGTTCAAATCCTGGCTCTCTTAAATGACAATGCATATCTATCATTCCAGGCATAACTACTAAATTAGTACAATCAATTATTTTGTCTGCATCATCACTAATATTTTTTGCAACTTTTTTAATTTTATCTCCTTCTATTAATATATCCATGTTTTCCTCTATATTATTTTTGTAATCAACTACTAGTCCATTTTTTAGCAAAGTCTTCATATAAAAATCCTCCTTAATTTTTTTATATATTATCATTTTTAAATATTGTTTTCAAGATACTTTATTGACATTTTTCTCTTTTTAATTTAAGATTACTATAATATTATTTTAGGAGGAATTAGGATGTCTGATATAATGTCATATTTATTTGAAACAAATGCAGTAAGATTTTGTCCAGAAAACAAACCATTTTGGTATACATCTGGTAAAATAGGTCCATATTTTATTAATACACACTTTGTATATGGAAGTGAAGAAGAAGCAACTTCTTTATTAAAATTTATTGATGAAGCTTTAAGTGATAAACTTACTTTACCAAAAAAAGTTTTTGAAAAAACTTTAAATCAATATAAAACAAATTCAATATATAAAGATGTTATAGATTCTATGATATCTTATATAAAAGACAATATTGATATTTCAGAAATTGATTACATCTCTGGTGGAGAAAGAAGAGATTGGTTTTTCTCTAACACTATAGCTCATCTTTTAAACAAACCACATATATCTATATATAAAGATTTAAATACAGTTGTAAGTGATAGCAATTTTGAAAATACAGAAAAAGTTTTTGACTTATCTGGTAAAAAAGTTTTACATATCGCTGATTTAATAACTATAGCATCAAGTTATATTCGTGCTTGGATTCCAGCAATAAAAAATTTAAATGCTAATATTTGTTGGTCTTGTGTTGTTGTAGATAGAATGCAAGGTGGACAAGAAAAATTAGCACAAGAAGGTGTTAAATCTTTATCTTTAGTTAATATTGACAAAAATTTATTTGAAAAAGCTTTAAATATGAATATAATTAATAAGTCTCAATTTGATATGTTAAATAAATTTTTTGAAAATCCTGATGAAACTATGAAACAATTTTTAATTGAACATCCCGAATTTTTAGAAAATGCATTAAATTCAGATGAAAAGACTAAAGGAAGAGCTAAACTTCTTATTGATGGTAATTTATATGGAATAAAATAAAGAAAATATTCACCAGTAAAACTGGTGAATATTTTTTATTTTTAATTTATTTTGAAGCTATATAATATCCAACACCTCTTTTAGTTATCAATATTTTAGGCATTGAAGTATCTTTTTCTATTTTTTCTCTGATTCTTCTTACTGTTACATCCACTGTTCTAATATCTCCATAATATTCATAACCCCAAACTTTTTCTAATAAAAGTTCTCTTGTTACAACTTGGCTTGGTTGCATTGCTAAGAATTTTAAAACTTCAAATTCTCTTAAAGTTAAATCAATCACTTCTCCTCTAACTTTAACTTCAAATTTATCTAAATCTAATTCTAAATCTCCAACAACTATTTTATTATTTTTATTATCAGAACTTGATTCTTCTTTATCCATAGGAGGATTCATATTAGCTTCTACTTTTCTTAAATTTGCTTTTATTCTTGCCATCAATTCTCTAACACTAAATGGTTTAGTTACATAGTCATCTGCACCTAATTCTAGTCCTAATATTTTATCTATTTCTTCATCTTTAGCAGTTAGCATTAGTATTGGTACATTTAATGAATTTCTTATCTTTTTACAAACAGTTAAACCATCTAACTTAGGAAGCATTATGTCTAACAAAATTAAATCTGGTTTTTTATCTAGAGCTATCTCCACAGCTGTAATTCCATCATTTGCCTCTAAAGTATTATATCCTTCTTTTTGTAAATTATATACTAATATATCTACTATTGGTTTTTCGTCATCTACTATTAAGATTGTTTTTGCTGATCTATCTAAATCTTCTTCCACAAAAATTCCCCTTCCTATAATTAAGGTTAAATCTATAACATACTTATATCATAAAAAAAATTATTATACAAGATTTTTTTACATTTTTATTACATTTTTATTACATTTTTATTTTATTATTAATATTCCCTTACTTTTTATATTCTATAACTTATATTTTAAAGCAAAAAGAATAGAAGACTAATCTTCTATTCTTTTTTATTTTATAATACAAATTTCTTTATTAAGAATATTCCTCCTG
>CANQXY010000010.1 GCA_947627935.1 uncultured Clostridia bacterium
AGTTAGCAATATTTCCTAATATTTCTTCATATTTTGATTTTAATTTTTCAATTTTAACCGTGCCAAAACCACTTTCGTAAGCTAACGAATCAAAGTCAAACCCTGTTAGTTCTGAAAACAGAGTTAATCCGTTAGCATTACAATACTTGACAAATAAGTTATATGTATTTTCCGAAAATGCGTTGGCAATGGTTAATTCGCTTTTAGTAGCAAGCGCTGAACCCAACTCAGTGCAAGATATTATATCATTACTAGATTTTACCTGTAGAACCAAAAACATCTCTAATCTTATGTGAAACTGTCTCTTTTATTAAATCACGTGCAGAAGTCAAATATTTTCTAGGATCAAAGGCACTTGGTTCTTCTACAAAAACCTTTCTTATTGCACCAGTCATAGCCAAACGTATATCTGTATCTACATTTATTTTTGACACACCTGATTTGCTTGCTTCATTTAGCATTTCATCTGGAACGCCCTTTGCACCTGGTATATCTCCGCCATTTTTATTGCACATCTCAACTAATTCTGGTATAACTGTTGAAGCACCGTGCAACACAATTGGAGTAGTTGGTATTCTTTCTTTTATTTCTTTTAATATATCAAATCTTAATTTAGCCTCTCCTTTAAATTTATATGCTCCATGGCTTGTTCCTATAGCTATTGCTAAAGAATCACAATCTGTTCTTTCTACAAATTCTTTTGCTTGATCTGGATCTGTATACATTGCATCTTTTGAATCAACATTTACCTCGTCTTCTATTCCTGCTAGTTTTCCAAGTTCTGCTTCTACTACTACTCCTTTACTATGAGCATAATCTACTACCTCTTTAGTTAATCTAACATTTTCTTCAAAATCATATTTTGATCCATCAAACATAACAGATGTAAAACCTGAATCTATGCACATTTTTGCTGTTTCAAAATCAGGTCCATGATCTAAATGTATTGCAACTGGTATTTCAGGGTGTTCTTCTACTGCTGCTTCAACCATTTTCATTAAATAATTTATTCTAGCATATTTTATAGCACTTGATGATGCTTGCATAATAACTGGTGATTTACTTTCTGCTGCTGCATCCATTATAGCTTGAATTATCTCCATATTGTTTACATTAAAAGCTCCTATTGCAAATCCTTCCTTCATAGATTTTTCAAACATTTCTTTAGTTGTTACTAATGGCATTTTTATTCCTCCTTAACTTTTGTTTTTATGATATTCACATTGTATTTCTTTTAATTTAAAATGTCAAGAAAAAACATAAAAGGCTTTTTCCTTTTATGTTTTTAATATTATTCATCTATGTTTTTATAACTTGAACACATAGATTCATCAGGTTGCTTTGTCTCGCAATCTTGTACTGGAGTTACTATTATATTTTTTAATTCACATTCTTGTCTTTGTCTGTCATTATATTGACAAGTTTCAACTGTGCAATTTATTTTTTGATTTTTTTCCATAATATACCTCCTATAATAATAATGTGAAATTAAAATTTCACATTATTATTATGGGAATTTTTTTAAAATAATATTCTTTATTCTAAAATTTTATATTCTATATCTTTTTTATTATATTCTTCCGGTTTTAATCCAAGTCTTGTTTTTATATAACTCGAAATAAATATAGCAATTATTGTAAAAATTATTCCTATAAATATAGTTGCATATTTTATATTCATGTAATTTAAAGCACATGATCCTACAAAACAAATAACCATTCTAAATAAATTTTCAATAATTGAATTTGCAGAATATATTTTTGATAATATTTTTTCGTTCGAGAAATTATTCATATATCTTTTTTTAATAACCATGTAAATTCCTCTTACTGAAGTTCTTATTAAATATGTAAATATTATAATACTAATTTGTAATATAAATGGTATTTTAGCTAATGCAATTATACCTGAAACTATCATACATATAGTTGTTGATAATGCAATAATTGTTAATGATTTATTTCTAAATTTTTCATTAAATTTATTTGATTTTTTAGAAAAATATCCTCTTATAATTTGTGTAACAAATAGTATTACTCCTATATATGTTGCAGAAATATTTATATCTTCTAGCAATGTTATTTCATAATTTTGTAATAATGTTATTATGCCCCATAAAAATCCAAGCATTAATAAAAGTCCTTTTAGCCTTTTAGAATTAAATATGAATTTAAATCCAGTTTTTGTTTCATTAACATTTTGTTTTAATGTCTTATTTTTAGATTTTTTAGTATCTATTTCTTCATACATTAATGATATTCCTAATGCTATTACACTACACATTAAGCATAATGTCATTGGAATATAAGGATTTATATCATATAAATATCCTGATAATAAAGTTGTTATAGCATAAAAATAACAATAAATTGAATATCCCTTACTATCAATTTTAGTAAATATTTTGCTTTTGTTTTCTGTTTCAGGAATAGATTTTTCTAACATTTCAGATTCTGAAACATTTTTAAAGCCAAATGAAATTGAAGATACAAATTCCGCAATAATAAGATGCTGGAAACTACTTGCGCTTAATATTAATATTATATATAACATGGTAAAAACATTTCCAGCTACTATACTGCTTTTTGTTCCTATTTTTCCCATAATAACATTAATAGGAATCTGTAAAATTATATAAAATAATGCATAAAAAGATTCTGATAATATGATATAAGATACATCTATATTTTTTACTTGTGATAAAAATAATAACTTAATTCCATAAAAGAACATTAAATCTAATCCTATCATTGTATAAAAAGGATAAATTTTCATATTATTTTTTCTTTTTTTAGCAATCGTTAGTGTTTCTCCCATTATTTTTCCTTTCATTAGTACTTTAAATAATTATCTAAAATGTATTAACAAATCATAGTAATATTTATTATAGTATATATTAATTATTATTATCTTTCAATAATTGTAATAAAAATGTAATATTTTACTTACTAGCTATATATTTTATTTTGATTCTTTATTTTTACAATCACATTTTTCATCTAATTTTTCTTGTTTACAATTATCTATTTCTTTAGTGCAACTTTCATCTGGATTTTTAAAGCTTAAATACCAGCTAATACCATTATTATTTTTTTCAATATATTGTTGTCTTTCTTCTAATTGGCAATAAGTCGTAGGTGCAGGTATTATTACAGGATTTCCTAACATCCAATTAGCAGGAGTTGATCCGTTTACTACAATCTGACATTTGAAGTGCTTGAACAGTTCTTATAATTTCTGGTATAAATCTACCAATGTTTAAAGGATATATAAATATTGCCCTTATTATTCCTTTATCATCTATTATATACACATTTCTAACTGTTTCTGTCGTACTTATGTCACTTGAAATCATACCATATTTTCTTGCAATTTCCCCATTTCTATCTGCTATTATTGGAAAAGAAACTTTAATTCCTGTTTTACAATATATGTCATATATCCATGCTAAATGAGAACTATTGCTATCAACACTTAATCCTAAAAGTTCAGTGTTTAAGTCTTTAAAATAAGTGTGTGCTCTTGTAAAAGCTATCATTTCTGTTGTACACACTGGTGTAAAATCTCCTGGATGTGAAAATAGGACTAACCACTTTCCTTTATAATCATTTAAAGATATTTTTCCACATGTAGTCATTGCTTCAAAATCCGGAGCAACTTGACCTATTTTAACATTTCCATTCATCATTAATTCATAGTCCATAAAAAAACCTCCAAAAATATTTTTTATATTATATGTTTGGAAGTCTTTTATGCTACTTTTTTTATAAATTATTTATAATTTCTTCAATTTCTTTTTTATCTCTTACGCCAACTAATTCTTTTTTTATTTCGTCGTTATTAAATATTAAAATTGTTGGTATACTCATTATACCATAATTTATTGATAATTCTTGATTTTCATCTACATTTATTTTATAAACTTTAGCTCTTCCCTCTAAATCTTTTGAAACCTCTTCCATAATTGGTGCCATCATTTTACATGGTCCACACCAGTCTGCATAGAAATCAACTATGACTGGAATTTCTGAATTTAAAACTTCTTCCTTAAAATTATCTTTATTTAATTTTAAAATACTCATTTTATTTCTCCTTTAATAAGTAGTTTAATCCTTTAAATAAATTTGTTGTATGTAATTTCTGGAAATATCTATTATACCCAATCTTTAATTAATTCTGACTTAATGCATAAATTTCCTTTGCCAACTGCCATATCAATTCCTACTTTATTTTTTCCATGATAGTCACTTCCACCACTTTTGTAATAATGATTTTTATCAGTATAATCTAATAAATATTCTATTTCATCTTGTGAAAATTCACTATGCATACATTCTATTCCATCTATTGGATATTCTTTTAAAATATCATCTAAAAGTTGTTTTTTATTTTCTGCCCATTTATAGATAAATATATGTGGTAAAAATACCAGTCCTCCTGCTTTTTTTATTAAGTCAATTGCTTCATTAAGTTGTAAATAATCATTACTCTTATCTATATATAATTTATAATCTGGATTTCCACAATATTTTTTAGAAAAAATATTAAATTCTTGCCAAAAATCTTCTGGAACTTTATCTTTATTTTCTTTATGTGACTTAATTTCTTTATAAATTTGTAAACTTGCCCAATCTGTTTTAGGATTAAATATAACATCATCTTTCTTTGACATTATTAATCCCATTTCTAAACATCTATCATATAAAATATTAAAGTACTTTTGCTGTAATTTTTCTTTTGAATTTGTTTTATGAAATTCTTCCATAAAATCATTTATTATTTTTGTATTAACCTTATATCCTAATACTTCAATTAATCTTTTTTTATAAGCACACTTTATTTCTATTCCATTTATTATATTTCCTTTATAATATTTTTTTACATCTAATGATTCTAATTCTTTATATCCTTCACAAGTATCATGATCTGTTATTGATATATATTCTAATTTTAAATTCTCTGCTTTTTTTAATACTTCTATTAAAGTATCAGCACCATCAGAGTATGTTGTATGCAAATGTAAATCTATCATAATTATTCTCTCCTATTATTATTTTTGTTCTTCTTCTTTTTCTTTTTTTAATTCTTCTAAAAATTCCATTTCTAATTTTTCAATTTTCTCTATTTGAATAGCAGTTGATTTTTCTAAGCTTTTATCATTTTTTTCTATTCTTTCTTTTAAATTTTGTATTCTTTGTAAAAATTGCTGTGAATTTTGTAATAATTCTTGTTTATTTTTTTCTCTTTCTGCAGTTAATGCTTCTATAGTATTTATATATTTAGGATCACCATTTACATATATTAATTCTGGTCTTTCTTCATTATATCCTCTTTTAAAAATTTTTATCTTATCAAAAAGTTGATTTTTTTCTATTTCTCCTATAGTTTTTAACATATTTATATAAGATTTATCATGATTTTCCATTGTAACAGCTCTTGGTGGAAATCCATTTTCTATAAAATATTGTTCCCTTTCATATGAAGATAATAAACTTTCATATCTATGAACAGCCATAATATTAATATCTATTTCATAGCCACCTTGTATATCTACTAAACTTCTTTTTCCTTGTTCATTTATCGTTCCTAATGGAGCTTTTCCGCCGATATTTTTGAAATCTTAGAATATCTATATATCCATCAGTATTTGAAAAAGTTCCTTCTTGTACTATATTGTTTTTAAGTTGAACTGCTCTTTGTCGTAAATAATTATCTAATGCTGGTTTTACAAAACGTTGTAAAATAGAATAAGAATCATCTGGAAATTCTTCTAAAATTTTATCATAATTTTTATGGTATACTGCTACCATGTCTGGATCAAATTCAATAAAATTACTTGCATTATTACTATTTATATATTGCATTTCTATATGTTGTTTTAGTCCTGTTTTTCCAGCTCCTGGTTGACCAATAATAAATATTGATTTTGGATTTCTACTACTAGTTGAATTTATAAAAATTGCCATTTCTGCTAAATTTAAACATTTTTGATATTCTTCTTCTGTTAAGTCATATTTACAATTATCACTACTCATTTTTTCCTCCATTTTTTAATTCATTTCCATAAATATTAATTACTTTTTCTATTATTTCTTTATTATTTTTATATATTTCTTCTTTTTCTTCTTTTAATTTTATTATTTTTGATTTATATGAATTATAGTCTTTTTCTTTAAATTCTTTGGTTTCTTTTGCTATTTTTAGATTAATTAAATAAATTGCTAGTTCTATTTTATTTTTATCCATTTTTTATTTTCTCCTTTACTTGTAATTTATAATTTTATTTTTGGAATAAATATTATCAATCCAATTATAGCTGAACATATTGCAGATATAAGTACTGCAGAAGCTGATATATCTTTCGCTTTTTTAGCTTTTTCATTTTTTTCAGGCATAGCAATATCTACTACTGTCTCTATTGCTGTATTTACTAATTCTAAAGATATAACAAGTCCAAAAAGTATTATGCAAATACACCACTCTGTTACATTTATTTTCAAGAAAATTCCAAAAATTATTACTAAAATCATAATAAATATATGTACTTTTAGATTTCTTTCTGTTTTAAATGCTGATAATATTCCTTCAAAAGCAAACTTAAAACTATTTAAAATTTTTTTATTTTTTTGACCGCATATTAGTTCTCCTCTTTTATATTATCTAATTTAAATATTGGTTTTGTAAATGTTGTAAATAATATTAGGTATGAAATAGAAATTAAAAATCCTCCTAATACATCACTTGCATAGTGCACTCCTAAATATATTCTACTAAATCCAATTAAAAAAATTAATACTATAAAAAATACACACAATGTATTTCTAATTTTTTTGTTCTTACAATTTGTAAATATAATATATAATATTAATCCATAAAAAGCCATACTTATCATTGAATGTCCTGATGGAAAGCTATATCCTGTTTCTTCAATAATTCTATATCCTTGTGGTCTTGGTCTATCTACTATATTTTTTAATAATATATTTAAAACTGTAATTATAATTGAATTAGTTAAAATTGCTATAGGAACTTTTTTATTCTTTATAAATATAAAACTAAGTAAAGTTATAAAAAGTATAGTGTATTGGCTTCCTAAAAAAGTAATAAATTTAAAAAATGCTGTTAAAAATGAATTTCTAATATTTTTTATTACAACTTCATATGTTATAATATCAATTTTTAACATTTCTATTTCAAATAAGTCTTCTAAAATTTCTAGAAAAACTACTACACATATAAATAAAATTATCCATTTATAATTATTTTTTAATATATCTTTTAAAAATTTCATTATTTATTTAGTTCCTCTTTATCAAATATTTTTACCCATCCTAGTTTAATAAAATTATTAATTTCTGGATAACACTGCACATTTTTACTTGGCATCTTTAATAACCATACTTGTCTACTTTTATTGTTAACTATATTATTTGCAACTATAAATACAAGCTCAGCAAATGTTTCTGCTCCTATGTATCCACTAATATTATTTTTATCTTCATTAACAACAAATAAAATATCAGTTTCATTTAATGATTTTAAAAAATTGACATACGTAGTTTTATATTCTAATTCATTTTCTTGATTTATTTTTTTAGGATAATTTATTACTTTATATCCTTTTTCTTTAAAATAATTTTTCCAGTACAAAATTCCATCTTGAAATTTAGCACTTGCAGCTATAATAATTTTTTTCATATATCCTCCAATTTTTAATTTATATTATTATTTGTATTTTTAGTAGTATTAGTCTTTTTATTAGTTGAAGTAGTATTTTTATTAGTTGAATTTTTATTTACATTATTAGAAGTATTATTTGTTTCATTTTTTGTTGTATTTGACTCTGTTACTTTATTTTGAGTAGAATTAGTTGTTGTATTTTTATCAGTCTCTTTTTTTTCTTCTTTTTTGTCTGTAGTAGTTTTTTTAGTATTTGTATTTGTAGTTGTAGTTTTTTTCTTTTCAGCTAAATGTTTATTACATTTTTCTTTTGGCTGAGTTCCTTTTAAATAGTATTCCGTATAAGTATCTGTACAACCATTATTTTCTAATAATCCTGTTTCTGCACATATAGTTGCTTCAACTACATTTGATGGTTTTATAAAACTAGTTTCCTGTAAACTAGAATGTATGTCTTTCATAGTAGCTGCCCATATTAAACCAGCTGGATTTTTACCATTATAATCAATACTTTCATTTAAATCAAATCCATACCATGTAACTGCTGTATAATATGGTGTAAATCCACAAAGCCATCTATCATAATTTTCGTCTGTTGTTCCTGTTTTAGCTGCTACATCCATATCAGAAATTTTGCAATATGTCGCAGTTCCTTTATTTCCTGTTACTGGTTGCTTTAATAATTCTTTTAATATAAATGCAGTAGAAACGGAAAATACTTTCTTTGTTTTTTGTTTAGATTCAAATATAGTTTTACCACTAGAATTTATTATTTTTTTATAAAAAGTAGGTTCTATATATATTCCATCATTTGCAATAGTTGCATATCCTCCTACCATTTCTAATGGGCTTACACCCTTTTCTAGTCCACCTAATGCAAGTGGTAAACTTTCATCTTTTTTTGTTAATGTAGTTATTCCCATTTTCTTTAAATATTTTATAGAATTCTTTGGAGTTACTTGTTGCATTATTTTTACAAATGGTATATTTTGTGATGATTCTACAGCTCGTCTTACTGTTATATTTCCTTGATAATCATCATAATCACCTGGTGCATAATTATTTTCAAATGTAGTTTGTGAATCATCATATATACTAGATGCTGTTATTATCTTTTTTTCTATTGCTGGAGCTAAAACTGAAAGTGGTTTTCCAGCAGAACCTATTTGTCTTACTGATTGTGTTGCTCTATTTAATCCTCTTGCTGTATCTTTCTTTCCAAGTCCACCAACACATCCAACAACATATCCTGTTTTATGATCTACAACTACCATAGCAGCCTGTGATGTTTCATTTGAGTTATTGCTTGATTTCAAAATAAATCTACTATTATTAAATTGTTTTTCTATTTTATTTTGAATAGTAGTATCTTGTGTACTATATATTTTTAGTCCTGCCATATTTAAATAATTTGTTGCAAAATCTTTTGATATTTTATTTTTATTTATAATATCAGATATAACTTCAGATATTAAAGCATCTGTATGATATGAATAAACTCCATCACCTTCAGCTTTTATTTCAGTTTTCTTAAAGTTTAATCCTTCTTCTGTATTTTTTATTGCTTCATTATATTCATTTTCTTGTATATATCCTAATTCTTTCATTTTATATAATACTGTTTCTGTTCTTTTAGTTATTTTTTCAGAATTATCATTTTCTGAAAATGGATTATATGAATTAGGAGAATTATTTATACCAGCTAAAAAGGCACACTCTTCTAAATTTAATTCAGATACACTTTTATTAAAATAATAGTTAGATGCTGTTTCAACTCCATACATATTTGGCCCAACATATATAATATTTAGATATATATTTAATATTTCATCTTTACTTAAAAATGTTTCTAAAAAAATAGCCCTTTTCCATTCATCTATTTTTCTTGATATTTTTCCTGAATCATCACCAGTTAAATTTTTAACAACTTGTTGTGTTATAGAGCTTCCTCCAAATGAAGATTTTCCAAAATGAATTATATAATTTCCTATTGCAGCACAAGTTCTTTTTAAGTCAATACCTCCATGTGAAAAATATCTTTGATCTTCTATTGCTACATAAGCATTTTTTAAATTTGCAGGTATATTAGATGCTTTTAGTTTTTTCTTTTCACTTCCAATTTCAGCTATTACATCTCCATTTGCATCTATTACTTGGGAATTTTCATTTATAATCATATCTGAAACAAGATTTTTAAATCTATGCATAGAAATAGCCAAAGATATTCCACTATATATAACATAAATTAAAATCAAAAATATAATTAATTTAATTCTTTTCCTTCTTTTTATTCTTTTCTTTTCTTCTTTAAGCTCTTGTTTTATTTGTCTCTTTGTTTTTAATTCTCTTTGTTGCATTTTAATATTTTTCTTTCTTAGAGCTTTTGGTATATTTTCCTCTATATTACTTTTGTTTCTCTTCAAATTATATTCCTCTCTAAAATTTATTTAATAATTTTATATCATTTTTTATACAAATTGTAAACTAAAAACATAAATAAATATAATAAGCTAGATAATAATTTTATTATCTAGCTAAATTAATATTATTTTTCATAATTGCTAATTTCATTTTTTATTTTATTTATAAATTCATCTAATGTCATTGCACCAATATCTCCATCTTTTCTTGAACGAACTCCAACTGAATTAGATAACATTTCTTTTTCTCCTATAATTAACATATATGGAACTTTTTGAAGTTGTGCTTCACGAATTTTATAACCAATTTTTTCACTTCTATCATCTAAATTAACTCTTATTCCTTCTTTTAATAGTGCATCTTTTACAGAAGTTGCATAATCTAAAAATTTATCTGATATTGGTAACACTTTTACTTGATGTGGTGCAAGCCAAGTTGGTAAATTTCCTTTTGTTTCTTCTAATAAGAATGAAATAAATCTATCAGAAGATCCAAGTATTGCTCTATGAATAACTACTGGTCTATGTTCTTTTCCATCTTCTCCTATATATGTTAAATCAAATCTTTCAGGAAGTGCAAAATCTAATTGACATGTAGGTATTGTCACATCATGATTTAATGCTGTTTTTATTTGAATATCAATTTTAGGTCCATAAAATGCTGCTTCACCTTCTGCTTCATAAAAATCTATATTAAGTTCTTTTAATATTTCTCTTAATTGATTTTCAGCTGTCTCCCACATTTCATCATTATCTATATATTTTTCTTTATCATTTTTATCTCTTAATGATAATCTATATTTAAAGTTTGATGCAGGAAATCCAAAATCTTTCTGATATACCTCAACTATTAATTTTAAAACATTTCCTACTTCTTGTTTTATTTGATCAGGTCTTACAAAAAGGTGTGCATCATTTTGACACATTTGTCTAACTCTTTCTAATCCGCATACTGCACCTGAATTTTCATATCTAAAATCATGTGCAAGTTCACCAATTCTAATTGGTAAATCTTTGTATGAATGTAAATTATTCTTATATACTAACATATGATGAGGACAATTCATTGGTCTTAAAACTAATTCTTCATTTTCCATTTTCATAGATGGGAACATATCATCTTTATAATGATCCCAGTGTCCACTTGTTTTATATAATTCAACATTTGCAAGTGAAGGTGTATATACATGATTATATCCTAGTAAAAGTTCTTTGTCTTGAATATATCTTTCTAACAATCTTCTTATTGTAGCACCATCTGGTAAATACATTGGAAGTCCAGCTCCAACTAATGGATGTGTCATGAAAAGTTCTAAATCTTTTCCAATTTTTCTATGATCTCTTTGTTTTCTATCTTCTAGTATTTGTAAGTATTCTTCAACCATACTTGCTTTAGGGAAAGATATTGCATATATTCTTTGCAAAGTTTCTCTTTTTTCATCACCTCTCCAATATGCAGATGAAGATGATAATATCTTAACAGCCTTTACTTTTCCTGTACTCATTAAATGTGGTCCTGCACAAAGGTCAGTAAATTCTCCTTGTTTATAAAAAGAAATTTCTGCATCTTGTGGTAAATCTTCTATTAATTCTACTTTATATTTTTCATTTTTTTCTTTCATGAATTTTATAGCTTCATCTCTAGGTAATGTATATTTTTCTATAGGTAAATCTTCTTTTATTATTTTTTTCATTTCATTTTCTATTTTTTCTTTATCTTCTTCAGAAAATGGAGCTTCTACATCAAAATCATAATAAAAACCTTCATCTATTGATGGTCCAATTGCTAATTTTACATTTGGAAATAATCTTTTTATAGCTTGTGCCATTATATGTGATGTAGTATGCCAATAAGCTTTTTTTCCTTCTAAATCACTTTCAAAAGTTAATATTTCAACTTTTGAATCTTCAATTAACTCAAATCTTAAATCTTGGACCTTTCCATTTACTTTCCCACAAGTTGCAACTCTAGCTAATCCTTCACTTATTTGTTTTGCAAGTTCTATTATAGTAGTATTTTTTTCTACTTCTTTAACAGAACCATCTTTTAAAGTAATTTTAATCATATAAATCTTCCTTTCTTTTTATCATTAGAAATATAAAAAACACTCCTAATGAATTAATATTCATAGGAGTGCTATTACACGGTTCCATCCTAATTTTTTCTTAATTATAATTATAACGTAATTAACGTCTAGCTTTTAACTAGAAACTCTGGGGTAGTTTTTCAAATACGTTTTCTAAAATTAGTTTTCAGCTATATACTAATTCTCTCTGATAGTAACCTTTATTTTACTTTGTCCCTTCATAGTTTTTAACTATACTTATTATACCACATTTTATCATAATTTCAAGTATAGTATCAAATTTATTTTATTTAATTACATTTATTGCATCTGAAGTTATTTTACTTTTATCAAATTTATTTATAAGTATAATAAATAATGCTGATAAAGAAAATGTTATAATATATGCTAAAACACTTATCTCAAAATTTCCATTAACAGCATTTGCTCCTGCTATTGTTGATGAAATAACAGATGGAAATCTTGCAAATGTAGAAATCAATATAAATCTTAATGGCTTTATAGGAAGTAGTCCTCCTATATAAACTAATAAATCTTTTGGTGTTCCTGGTATTAAAAATAATATCATCATTATTAGTTCTATTCTTTTCGGATTTTTAAATAATTTACTATTTTCTATTTTATCTATTTTTTCTTTTTTAAAAAATTCATATATATATTTTTTTCCAAACTTTTTAACTAACATAAATATTATAGTTGTTGTAATTGCAACAGATGCAAATATAAAAATAGTTCCCCATATTGTACCATAACACATCCCTGCTAAAAATTCTAAAGGCTCTCCTGGAAGTACTACCAAAACTATTTGTGCTACTTGTAAGCCAAAAAGCATAAACATTCCATATATTCCAGAATTAGATACAGTATTTTTAAATTCAGCTTGTCCTTGTTCTGTTGTTAAATTTTTCATTATAGGTAATAGATATATTATTAAAGCTATAAATATTGCTATTACAATTATTGAAAGTAATATTTTAAGCATTTTTAACATCTTCGTTTTAGTCATTCTATTTTACCTCTACATTTTTCATAAAAATTATATTTTCTAATAAGTTAATAATTCCATATATTAAAATTATAAATCCAATTATATTCATAATTACACTAACATTAATCAGTACATATATTCCTACTATAATAGTTACAATAGATAATATAACAGATAAAAGCCAAACTCTTGAAGTATAATCTTTCCATACTATTGATGTCTGTAGATTAATTATTCCTGCATATATTATCCAAATTCCAATTATTACTCCAAAAAATGATAGAATAATTTTAGATGAAAACATAATTATAATTCCTATTATTATTGCTGAAATTCCAATAGCAAGTAAGTAGTTATCTATTTTGCCTGCAGATATAAATTCAAATACTCTCATAATTCCAGCTACTATAAATATTCCTCCAAGTATAAATGATAAAATTGAAATTATAGCATTTGGATTATATATAAGTGCAATACCAAAAATAACAAATAAAATTGATATTATAATGTCTTGTTTAATAGATTTTTTAAAAAATTTTTCTAACATAAACAATCCCTTCTTTCTTACTTCGACTATATAAAGTATATAGATAATGATAAATTTTGTCAATAAAAAATAACACCTGCAATATTTTGCAGATGATATCTATCATAATTATGCATTTTCAGTTTCTTTTTTTGCTACTACTTCTTTACCATCATAGTATCCACAATTAGGACAAACTCTGTGTGGCATTACTGGTTCATGGCAATGTGGACAGCTAGCAAATTTTGGATTTTCTAATTTCCAAGTTGATCTCTTTTTATGTGTTCTTGCTTTTGACCATCTTCTTTTTGGTTGTGCCATTATAATCCCTCCTTATTTTAAAGATATATCTATATATCTATTTCACAATTTTTAAATTAATCACTATACGATTATACAAGTTATTTTTCTTTTTGTCAACAGTTACAAGTAACTTTTTAGTATATATTGCATATAATAATAAAAAATTATTGGAGGTACTTATGTGTGGAATTGTTGGCTTTGTAAATTACAAAAAAGATTTATCTGATTCTAAAAATATATTAATTAATATGAATAACAAACTTTCAAATCGTGGTCCTGATGAGCAAGGTTTTTATATTAAAAATAATGTTGCACTTGGACATAGAAGACTTATCGTTATTGATCCAGAAGGTGGAAAACAACCAATGATAGAAACTTATTCTTTTGGTGAATATGTTATTGTGTATAACGGTCAGATATATAATACTAAAGAATTACATGATACTTTAAAAGAAAATGGATTTACATTTAATGGTCATTGTGATACCGAAATATTATTAAAAAGCTATATACATTATGGTAATGATGTTGTAAAACATTTAAATGGCATATTTGCCTTTGCAATTTGGAATAGTTATAAACAAGAACTTTTTTTAGCAAGAGATCATTTTGGTGTTAAACCTCTTTATTATACAATATTTGATAATACTTTAATATTTTCATCTGAAATTAAAGCAATATTTGAATATCCTGGCATAGAAAGAAAAATAGATAAACAAGGAATATCTGAATTGTTTGGCATTGGTCCTGCCCATACGCCAGGTACTAGTGTCTTTAAAGATATTTATGAAATAAAACCAGCTCATTATGCTATATATAATAAATCTGGACTGCACATACAAAGATATTGGAAATTAGAAACAAAAGAACATACTGATAATTTTGAACAAACTTGTGAAAAAGTAAATTTTCTTTTAGATGATGCAATAAAAAGACAACTTGTTTCAGATGTTCCATTATGTGTAATGTTATCTGGTGGATTAGATTCTAGTATAATAGTTGCATATGCTAGTAATTATTGTAAAAGAAATGGTCTACCACCTCTAGATACTTTTTCTGTTGATTACGTAGATAATGATAAAAATTTCGTTAAAAGTGATTTTCAACCTAACTCTGATAATTATTATATAGATATCATGAGAAAAAAATTTAAAACAAATCATCACACAGTTGTAATTGATACTCCTGAACTTGCTGAAGCTTTAGAAGATGCAATGATTGCTCGTGATTATCCTGGAATGGCAGATGTGGATTCTTCTTTTCTTCTATTTTGTAAAAACATAAAAAAGGAAGCAACTGTATGTCTGTCAGGTGAATGTTCAGATGAAATATTTGCAGGATATCCTTGGTTTTTCCGTGAAGATGCACTAAAAAGTAATACATTTCCTTGGTCTATAGCTTTATCAGAACGTCAGGAAATATTAAATCCTAATATATCATCTAAAGTAGATTTAAAAAGTTATATAGATTTTAGATATAATGAAAGTTTATCAGAAATCGACTTTTTAAGTACTGATTCAGAAGAAACTTATGAAAAAAGAAAAATCACTTATTTAACAATGAATTGGTTTATGCAAACACTATTAGACAGATCTGATAGAACTTCAATGTATAGTGGATTAGAACTTCGTGTCCCATTTTGTGATTATAGATTAGTAGAATATTTATGGAATATACCTTGGGAAATAAAAGCATTAAATGGTAGAGAAAAAGGATTACTTCGTTATGTAGTAAAAGATTTACTTCCTAGCCAAATTGTTGATAGAAAAAAGAGTCCTTATCCAAAAACACATAATCCTACTTATTTAAGAAGAGTAAAAGAAATGCTTACAGATATAATGAATAAAAAAGATGCTCCAATTAATAACTTACTTAATAGAAATTATATACTAGATATATTACAAACAGATGGAAAAGCATTTTCAAGACCTTGGTTTGGTCAATTAATGACAGGTCCACAGCTTATGGCTTACCTTTGTCAAGTTAATATGTGGCTTGAAAAATATCAACCTAAAATTGATATATAATTTATTTTATTTGTTTTAGAATACAATAAAAATGAACACCTAACTTAAAATTTAGGTGTTCATTTTATACTATATAATTACTATAGTTTTTTAAATCTTTTTAGAAATTTTTATCACTTCACCTTCTAATTCAATATTAACGGTATCTCCTGGTCTAATACATAATAACCTCAAGTATTCTACAGGAATGGTAACTCTAGTAAGATTATCAATATTCCGAACAATTCCAACATAAGGTCTTTTTTCTAAATCGCCTTCTTCAAACTTTTTAATGTGAATTTTACCATATTGAATTGTAATATCAAGTTGTTGTCTCTCAACGAATTTCAATTTTCTACTAAATTCCTTTGGGATAGCAACTCTTCTTAAGTAGTCCATTTTCCGTTCTTTCATAATAATACCTCCTAAAATAGATTTAAAATATAAATTATGTTACACATAAATTATATCACAATTTATATACTTTGTAAAATATATTATAGTATTTGAATTTATATAAAATATTTCATAAACATCTTGCAAACATTTGTACTAAATGATATAATCTCATCATAAAGGAGATAAATTATGGAACATTGGTCAGTTGATGAATATAAAAATTTTACAAATACAAATAAAAGAAAAACAAAATATAGATCTAATAAAGTATCAATAGATGGTCATACTTTTGATAGTAAAAAAGAAGCTGACTATTATTGTGAATTAAAATTAAGACTTCAAAGTAATGAAATTAATGGTTTTTGCTTGCAACCTACTTTTATTTTAGCACCTAGTTTAAAATATAAAGCAGATTTTATTGTATTTCATAAAGATAACACTTCTGAAGTAATAGATGTTAAAGGTTTTAAAACAAAAGAATACATAGCTAAGAAAAAAGTTTTTGAAGATAAATTTAATTTAAAAATAACTGAAATAGAATAAAAAGTGTATATAAATATATATACACTTTTAATTTATTTTTTCTTTTATTTTTACTAATGTATTTAATGCATCAATTGGTGTCAATTCATTTAAATTTATTTTATCTATTTCATGTGCTATTTCTGCAATTTTGTAGTTAAACATATCAAATTGACCTTCAACTTGTTTTTTGTTTTCTTGTTTTTTATTAGTCAATATATTTTTTCTTTCTAATGATGATAATATTTCATTTGCCTTTTGGGTTACAGATTTTGGAACACCTGCTAAACGTGCAACATGAATTCCATAACTTTCATCTGTTCCACCTCTTACGATTTTTCTTAAGAAAATTATATCTTCACCTTTTTCTTTTACTGCTATAGAATAGTTTTTTACACCATCTAATTTTTCTTCTAATTCTGTAAGTTCATGATAATGTGTAGCAAATAAAGTTTTTGCTCCACATTTTTCTTTGTCTGCAATGAATTCTGCTACTGCCCAAGCTATTGAAAGTCCATCATATGTTGAAGTTCCTCTTCCTATTTCATCTAAAATAATTAAACTATTTGGTGTTGCTTCTTTTAAAATTGTTGCAACCTCCATCATCTCTACCATAAATGTACTTTGTCCTAAACTCAAATCATCTGATGCTCCAACTCTTGTAAAAATCTTATCTACTACTCCTATAGATGCTTCTTCTGCTGGTACAAAACTACCAACTTGAGCCATCAAAGTAATTAATGCAACTTGTCTCATATAAGTAGATTTACCAGCCATATTAGGTCCAGTTATAATTGACAATCTATTTTCATCTTTATCTAAATATGTATCATTTTCAACAAAACTACCTGTTCCTAACATTTTTTCTATTACAGGATGTCTTCCATTTTTTATATTTATTATTCCATTAGAATTTACATTTGGCATACAATAATTCATATCTTCTGCAACTTCAGCAAATGATGATAAAACATCTAATGTAGAGATTACATTTGCTGACTTTTGAAGTCTTTTAACATTTTTAGATATTTCCTCTCTTATTGATGTAAATGCATTATACTCTAAATTTATTACTTTTTCTTCAGCTCCCAATATTTGATTTTCTAAATTTTTTAGTTCTTCTGTTATATATCTTTCTGCATTTGTTAATGTTTGTTTTCTTATAAATCTATCAGGAACTTGATTTAAATAAGATTTAGTAACTTCTATATAGTAACCAAATACTTTATTAAACCCAACTTTTAATGATTTTATACCTGTTTTTTCTCTTTCTTCCGCTTCTACCTTAAGTATCCAATTCTTACCCTCTGTAGTAGCTGTTTTTAGTTTATCTATTTCTTCATCATATCCAAGTTTTATTATTCCACCATCTTTTATTGTCATTGGAGGATCATCAACAATTGATTTTTCTATCAATTCATAAATATCAGTAAGTTCATCTAAATTTTCATATAATTCTTGTAATAAATCACATTTCGTATTTTCCAATATTTTTTTAACATCTGGTAATTTAGATACAGAATTTTTTAATGTAACCATGTCTCTTGCATTAGCATTACCATATGCCATTTTTCCTGCTAATCTTTCAATATCATAAACTCTTTTTAAATTATCTATAATATCTCCTCTTAATATAATGTCATCTTTTAATTCTTTTACTGCGTTTAATCTTCTATTAATCTCATTTACATCTATTAATGGGTCATTTAACCATCTTCTTAATTGTCTTCCTCCCATTGATGTAGAAGTTTTATCTAATACCCAAAGTAAAGTTCCTTTTTTAGATTTGTCTCTCATTTTTTCAGTAATTTCTAAATTTCTTCTTGCTGTTATATCTAATGACATATATCTTGAAATGCTATATAATACAATTTTATTTATATGATCTAAAGACGTCATTTGTGTTTGTTCAAGATATTCTAATAATGCATTTATTGAGCATATAGATAATGTTTTATCTGTTATATCTTTTATTTCTTTTTGATTAGTATCTATAAAATTAAATCTGTATTTTATTTTTTCTGCATCATTTTCAAAATATTTATCATTAAATTTAGTTATATATACGTCAAATCTTTCTTTTATCTTTTCCATTTCTTCTGTACAATCTGACATCATACTATTTATTACAATTTCTGATGGCATGTATCTTGCAATTTCATCTAGTACTAAAGGAAAATTTTGATTATCTTTTATTTCTACTGAATAAAACTCACCTGTTGAAATATCACATACACTTATACCAAAATATATTCCACTTTTAAATATTGACATTATAAAATTGTTTTTTCTTTCTTCAAGCATATTGCTTTCTACTAGTGTACCAGGTGTTACTATTTTTATAACTCCTCTTTTAACAATTCCTTTTGTCTCTTTAGGATCTTCTAATTGTTCACATATAGCAACTTTATAACCCTTTGCAACTAATCTTGATATATAGACTTCAGCAGCATGATATGGTATACCACACATTGGTGCTCTTTCTTCTTGTCCACAATCTTTTCCTGTTAATGTAAGTTCTAGTTCTCTAGATGCTGTTATTGCATCATCAAAAAACATTTCATAGAAATCGCCTAATCTATAAAATAATATACAATCTTTATATTGTTCTTTTGTTTCAAGATACTTTTGCATCATCGGTGAAAATTCTGCCATTTATTTTTCTTCTCCTTTATTTCTTTCATTTTCTTCATTAATATCTATTTGGTTATTTGCTCTTATAATTTGTTCTCTATAGTGATTTTTATGTTGTTTTTTGCTTTGCTTGGATTTTCTTCCATTTGTTTAATTCTATCAATAAATTCTTGTCTTCTATTTTTTACTTCATTTTCGTATTGTAGTGGTTCTTGTTTTTGATATCCTTCTAAAGCTTTTTCAATAATATATTCTAATTTTTCTTCACTATCAGTATTTAAATAATCTTGATATAAATTAAATAATTCGGGATTAATTTCATTTATTTTTCTAAATCTTCTTTGTATAGTTCTTTTTGATACTCCATAAATATTTTCTAAGTCTTTTTGAGAAACACCTGAAATAATTGATTCTCTCATCAATTGTTCAAAGTCAATGCTTTTAATATCTCTTGGTATGTATGGATGTAAGCTCATAAATTTCATATAAAGTTCATTATCTTCTTGTTTTAATTTATACACTTTTCTATATAAAGTATCTAGGCCTACTCTTTTTTCTCTACATGCTTCTTTCAAATTTATTTTTTTATCATTTTCTACTAAATTTAATATAAATTCTTTCCACTCATTATCCTTCATTTATTATCTTTCCTTTTAAATACCACATATGTTCTGATACTATTTTTAAATCTATAATTTTCTGAATTAGATCTTGCTTACCTTCAAATACTACAACTTTATTACTATCTGTTCTTCCTGTAAGCATATCTTTATTATTTTTACTTGGTCCTTCAACTAATACTTTTTGAATTGTACCTACATATTTTTGATTATTTTCTTGTATTTGACTTTCAACTAAAGCTTTTAGTTTATCAAATCTTTTATGTTTTATTTCTTCAGGTATTTGATTTTTCATTTTATCTCCTGGAGTTCCAACTCTTCTTGAATATATAAACATATATACTTGTTCAAATTTAACTTGTCTTACAACATCTAAAGTATCTTCAAAATCTTCATCTGTTTCTCCTGCAAATCCTACAATTATATCTGTTGAAAGTACTAAATTTGGTATTTCCTTTTTCATTTTTTTAACTAAATCTAAATATTGTTCTTTAGTATATTTTCTATTCATTATTTTAAGCATATTTGTACTTCCTGATTGTAGAGGCAAATGTATTAGCTTACATATTTTATCACAATCTCTAATTGCTTCAATTACATCATCTGTAAAATCTTTTGGGTGTGGAGAAACAAATCTAATTCTTTCAATCCCATCTATTTTATTTATTTCTCTTAAAAGTTTAGCAAAAGAATTTATTTTATCATATTTTCCTGTATCTTTCCTTTTTCCATTTTTTATTTCTTCCATTTCTACTCTTAAATATGAATTAACATTTTGACCAAGTAAAGTAACTTCTTTATATCCATCTTTTGCTAATTGTTTTATTTCATTTATTATATCTTCTGGATCTCTACTTCTTTCTCTTCCTCTAACATATGGAACAATACAATAACTGCAAAAATTATTACATCCATTCATTATTGTTACTTGAGCTTGAAAATTACTACTTCTTTTTATTGGTAATCCTTCATATATTTTTCCATCTATATCTAAAATATCATCTATTTTTTTATTTTCAATTAAAGCTTTATATAAATCTTCTGGAAATTTATGAAGAGTATGTGTTCCAAATATAATATCAACAAATGGATATGATTCATGTAATTTTTGGGTAATATGTTTTTCTTGCATCATGCATCCGCCTATAGCGATTATAATACCTTTAGTTTCTTTTATTTTTTTCAATTCTCCTAATTTTCCAAATAATTTATCTTCCGCATTTTCTCTTACACAACAAGTATTAAAAATAACTATATCTGCATCTTCAAAATCATTTGAAGGTATATAATTCATTTCTTCTAACATACCACATATTTTTTCTGAATCATTTTCATTTAACTGGCAACCCATTGTTAATATTGAATATTTTAATTTTTTATTATTTAATTTTTTTACTTTATTTATGTAATTTTTCTGTTCTTGAATTTCTTTTGAAGTGTACATCTTTTTCCTCCTTAAGCTACTGTTTATTCTATTATATTTTGTCGTATTTTGCAATATTAAAAGACAAAAAAATAAAGCAGCATTAAATTGCTACTTATTTTATTTATTCAAGACCATATTTCTTTTTAAATTTATCTGCTCTACCACCTGTTGTATCTAATCTTAAATTACCTGTCCAATAAGGATGACATTTTGAGCATATATCTACTTTTATATCTTTTTTTGTTGAACCAACTTCTAAAACATTTCCACAAGCACATGTTATTGTTGTTTGATTATATGTTGGATGTATTCCTTCTTTCATTATGAATTCACCTCTTTCTAATAGTTAATAATTTTGCCAAATAATATATTATCATATTTTTTTATATATTTCAAGTATTATTTAGTTTATTTTTAATTTTGTTTGCTTTTTTCATATGTATATCTAGCAGAATCAATAAGTTCAGTATTTAATGATACTTTCTTTATTAATTTAAGCATAATATTAAATATACAAGCAATTATTAAAATTAATATACAAATTTTTTTCCAATATTTTGCTAACATAATTTTCTCCTAATTTATTAAATAATCTATCATATATAATTATACTATATTTTAAATTTTTGTCAATATTATTAATTTTTTTGGTAATAATATTTTATATAAATTTAAAATATAAGGAGAAACTTATGTCTAAAAAAATTTTTTTTATAATTATAATTTTTTTATTAATTTTTACACTTGTTGGATGTAATTTTAATAATGATAATAATAGCAATAACAATAATTCTTTAGATGTTCAATCCCAAGAAAGCACTAATAGTGATTATTCTGCACAAAAAACTGAATCAACTACAAATAATCCTACAATTGAAATTACTAAAAATGCTACTACTCCATCAGAAGAAGAAATTTCTAATTTTTCAACAAAAATATATACAAAAGACAGTGCAAGACAAAACAATTTAACAATCACTTGTAAATCTTTAGATGGAACAGAAGTTAAACCTGGTGAAACTTTTTCTTTTTGTAATACCGTAGGAAAAGCAACTACAGCTAGAGGATATCAAAAAGCAGATATATTTACTGCAGATGGTAAAAAGACTAAAGGATTAGGCGGTGGTAATTGTCAAATTAGTAGTACACTATATAATGCTGTTTTACAAGTAAATGGTTTAACAGTAACAGAAAGACATGCACATAGTAATTATGTACCATATATCCAAAAAGGTAAAGATGCTGCTGTTGCATATGGAGGTTATGATTTAAAGTTTGTAAACAACTTAGATAAAACAATAAAAATAAAAGCTGGAAATTCTAAAGATAATGTAACAATTACTTTACTTGCATTAAATTCATAATTTAATTTTGATAGCATATAATTTACTAATATTTGGAGGGATTTATATGCATAAATTAAAAATCATGATATTATTTCTTACAATTTTAACTTGCTTTTCTACTTTTTGTTTTGCAGATTATGGCCAATATATATGGTCTGGCTATGATGTAACTGCTCCTACTTCTAGTAATATAGGAGATGCTGAAAATAATAATAAACTAGGATTAGAATCACCATCTGCAATTTTAATAGAACAATCTACAGGTCAAATATTATATTCTCATAATATACATGAAAAATTAAGACCTGCTAGTGTTACTAAAGTTATGAGTCTTCTTTTAATAATGGAACAAATAGATAGTGGTAAACTTTCTTTATCAGATCAAATTTCGTGTAGTCAAAATGCTTCTTCTATGGGTGGGTCTCAAATATGGTTAGATACAACAGAAACATTATCTGTATCTGATATGTTAAAAGCAATTTGTGTTGTTTCTGCAAATGATTGTGTTGTTGCAATGGCAGAACATATAGCAGGTTCAGAAGAAGCTTTTGTTGATATGATGAATGATAAAGCAAAAGAACTTGGTATGAATGATACAACATTTAAAAATTGCCATGGGATAGATGAAGATGGTCATGTCACATCTAGTTATGATATTGCACTTATGTCTAGAGAACTTTTAAATAATCATCCAAGTATAACTCAATATACAACTATATGGATGGATAGTTTAAGAGATGGAAAATCAGAACTTGTAAATACAAACAAATTAGTTAGAAATTATAAAGGTGCAACTGGATTAAAAACAGGTTCAACTTCACTTGCTATGTTTAATTTATCTGCAAGTGCTACAAGAGATGATTTATCACTAATTGCTGTTGTCATGAAATCTCCTTCTTCTGCTGTTAGATTTAGTGAAGCGGAAAAACTTTTAAATTATGGTTTTAATAATTTTTCTTTCAAACAATTTGCTAAAAAAGGAGATGTTTTAAAACAAATAAATGTTGCAAAAGGTGTAGCTGATAAAGTTAATTGTATATATGAAAACGATTCAGGTGTATTACTAGAAAAAGGGCAAGATAAAAATGTAACTCAAGAAATTACTTTAGATGAAAATATATCTGCTCCTGTTTATGAAGGTCAAAAAGTTGGTGAAATTAAATATTTATTAAATGATCAAACTTTAGATACGACTAATATAATAGCACAAAATGATGTTGAAAAATTAAATATATTTACAATGAGTACACATATTTATAATACTTGGTTTAAATTACTAAGAAATTAAAAAGTTCTATGTTTAAAGCATAGAACTTTTTATCTTTTATAATATTATTTCTTTTTGTTTTTATAACATTTTATATTTATATATATAAATATTCCAGCTAAAGTAGATAATGATACAATATTTGCTATTTTATTTAAAGTAGTTCCTGTGTATTTTAAAACTAATGTACCATTTGAATTTATTTTTGTTTCAACAAATCCATTTTCATTTATATATAAATCTAATTTTGTTTTTTCTCCATTGTTATCTATTATTTTTGCGTCATATCCTAAATAATATATTCTTGGTAATTCTATTACTGTCTCTTCATTACATTCTTTAATTGTAGCTCTAAGATTTGGTGCAACATTTTCTAAAATTGTAATTTCTGCTTTTCCTTTTTTTACTATTATTGTTTCATCTCTATTTTCAAAATATTCTGTATTTTCTCCAGTACTTATAGGAAGATATTCTCTTTCCCATCCCATTCCTCTTCCAGATAAATCAATATCTTGAATATTTATTTCTTTAAACATTTCAAAATTATATGCATTATAAACCATATAACCATTAAATATTAATATTGTAATTAATATTATGATTTTTAAGCTTCTTTGTTTTAATTTTTTAAAAAGTATTCCTGCTAATATACTTAAACAAAGTACTAAAATAGTTTCTAATCTCCATACAAATTGTATCATTACCATCATTTTAGGTAATAATATCCATGGGCAAAACTTTGACATTAAAAATAATATAATACATATGATAATTAATAAAAATTTAAAGAAATTTCTCTGATTATTTTCTTTTATTATTTTTTTGTTAAATATAACTGCTATACAAGCTAGCAAAAGTGCTAATAAATTAAGGTAGTATGTTATTAATGAAAAATCTTTACTCGGTTTTTGAACTAAAAAGTCTTTAACACCCATTGTTGAATTTACAATAGTTCCTCTATTAGACATGCTTTCTCCTTCAAATACTGTGTATATTCCAAGTAATTTGTGTTCTAATAATGGAATAGTAAATGAAGATGTAAGTAATAATATTAAAATTGAAGAAATTACTAAGGCTTTAAAGTTCTCTTTTTTAAATACTTTTTTAATGTTTAATAATAAATATACACTTACTAAAGCTGTAAAATATACTGATAATACTAGATGTGAATTTAACATTCCAACATATCCTATTATAAACCATATATAAAATGCTTTTTTATTGCCATAAAATAATTCATATAATCCTAATAATATCATAGGAATAAATATAAACATAAATGATTCAGCAAGTGCATCTCTTACAAATACTTCTGTAATTGAATATGGAAATGTTAAATAAAAAATGCTAGATATAATTGCACAATATTTATTAGAAAACACTTTATATACCAATTTATACATCATAATTCCTGATAAAAAATATACAGCAAAATGTGTTACTTTTAATGCTAATACTATATTACCATTAAATATAAATGTTAATATGCCTGCACATATATGTGCTAATCTTGGATAAAATATACCTGTTCCATATCCAAAGCCATGTGCTATTATAGGTAATATTTTTGATATATTTCCTTGTAATAAATTTGTATATATTGAATATATGTTACTAATATGAAATTCTGTATCATTTCCAATTATATAATTTTTAGAAATTATAAATGGTGTCATTATTAATGCTACTACTACAAATAGTATTACATATGGATTAATTAATATTTTATTATAAATAATATTCCAAATTTTCTTTATTTTTTCCTTCAATATTTTTCTCCATCTTAAAATAAAAAATAGTTATGTACATTATTTTGTACATAACCATTTTATATAATATTTTTTAGTATTTTTCAAGTATTTTTTATATTTTAATTATATCAATTAATCATCATAATTTTCATAATCTATATCATCTTCGTTTTCATTTTCAGTTTCAGTTTCATCATATTCAAATTCAAGCATTTCATCTTTTTGTGGTTTTATAGGTTCTTTCTTTGTTTTTATTATTTCTTTTTTTCTTTCTTCGCCTTTAGAATTACTTTTTTTCATTTGTTTTATAATTTGTTCTGTTGTTTCTTTTTTGTTTTGCATACATTTATTCATAACACCATTTGTTTTATCTATTAATTCTGGTATATAATCTAAAATCTTATCAAAAGATGATGAATGATTTACTGGTAATAATTTTACATTATTAGGTTGAACAATTAAAAATGCTATAGGATTTATTGTAACACCAGCACCACTTCCTCCACCAAAAGGTAATTTGTATTGTATTGATTCTTCTTTATCTCTTTTTTTATATTCATCTATAGTTTCACCTTTAAATTCACTTCCTCCTGCTGCAAAGCCAAAAGATACTTTTGATATTGGTATTATTATAATATTATTTGAAGTTTCTATAGGCTCTCCAATTATAGTATTTACATCTATCATGTCCTTAATACTATTCATGGCTGTAACCATAAGACCTTCTATTGGATGTTCTGACATTTTTCTCATCTCTCCTTTTTTTACTTAAGATATATATTATATAAATAATATGTATCATTTTTACATTAAATATACAGTCTAATTGTATATTTAATAAATTTTCATTTGTATACACTGGAATTATATTAATTTTTTGTTTTTCAATATCTTTAATTTTGTTTCTTAATATAATTGGTATTACACTTGAAATTACTGCAAATATAATTGATGTAGTAGCAGCATTTTCTGTTCCTATTTCAACTTTTAAATCTAGATTTTTTATAATTAAATTCAATTGTTTTATAGTTTCTAAAATATTAATATCTACTTTTATATTTTTTCTTAATAATTTGTTTTCTATGTCTTTTAATTTAGATTCTAATTTTAATTTTTCTAATTTTGATTTTGTTATTTGAATATTTAAAATTTTAATTAATTTTAATATATATATCTTTATCTCTACTTCATAATTTTCTTTAAGATGCCTACCTTTAACCTTATTGCTTGTAAATCTTATATTATTAATATTTATTTCAATTTCTGAAAAAATCAATAAAATAGTTACTATACAAATAAAAAAAATTAAAAATAAAAAAAACAATATTATCGCCTCCTCTAGAAGCTTTAATATTATTTTTTCCATTTTTGGTATTTTCATACTTTAATTTCTTGAATTTTTTTCCACTAATATATCTGAAAATAATTCTTCTTGAGTTGTTGTAACTTTGCTTCTTCTTGATAATTCTAACAATCCTGAAAATGCAGTTACAACTTCTTGTTTGTTGTGTTTTTTAATAGAAAATAATTTATTAAATGTAAATCTTTTAGATTTAACAAGTACTTTTAACATTTCTTTTACTTTGCTAGCTACTGTATATGTATCTGTTATTGCAATTTTTTCTATGTTTTGTGCGTTTATATTTATCTTTTCTTCATTTCTTTCAACTAAACTTTTATATAATTCTGGTATTAAATCAGCATTATATTCTCTTTCTAATTTTTGCTTTGGTAAAGTTATTTCTTCTGGAAGTTTATACATTCTATCTGAAAATATTAAGAAATTTTCTTTTAATTTTTTAGTTATTTCTTTATATTTTTTATATTCTATTATCCTTCTTATTAATTCTTCTTCAGATACTTCCTCTTCTTCTGCTTCTTGTTTTGGAAGTAAATTTTTAGATTTTATATATAAAAGTGTTGATGCCATTACTAAAAATTCACTTGTAATTTCTAAATTTTGTTCTTCCATTTCTTTTATATATTCTATATATTGATCAGTTATTTGACTTAAATTAATATCATAGATATCCATTTTGTTTTTATCTATTAAATGACATAATAAATCTAATGGTCCTTCAAAATTATCAAGTTTAATAGAATACTTATTTGATTCTAAAGTTAATATATTAGGCATTTTCTTCTCCTTCTAAAGCATATTTTATACTTTCATATTTGTATCCTTTTTTTAATAAATATTGTTTTATTTCTTCATCATCCATAGAAGAATTTTTTTTGTATATGATATTTTGAGCCGATTTTTTTTCATATTCTTCTAGTTGTTCTTTATTTTCATATAAATAATCTTCTATTATATTTTTGTCTAATCCTTTTGATAATAATTTGTATTGTAATTCTTTTATAGACAAATTTTTTAAATTTATATATTCATCTACTAATTTTTTTATATAATTACTATCATTAATGTAATTTGCATCTTTTAAATATTCAATTATATCATCTAATAAGTTTTCTTCTATTGTACCTGAAAACTTATTTCTAACTTCATATTCACTTCTTTTTTTAAACATTATATATTTTAATACTTTCGTTTTTTCTTTGTCAAATTCTTCTATAGTATACATATCTTCCTTCTTTCTACTCCTACATTTTACTATACCAAAAATAAAATATCAAGACAAATCTATTTAAATTAATTATAAAAAAATAGGAGAATTTAAGTAATTCCCCTATTTAATATATTATTCTTCTGTGTCATCATCATTTTTTTGAATTTCTTCTCCTAAACTCTGTTCAAATGCTTTTTCAAAGTTTTCTCTAACTTTTTTCTCAATTTCTGCCAAAACTTCTGGATTTTCTTTTAGATATTCTTTAACATTTTCTCTACCTTGTGCTATTCTTTCTCCATTATAACTAAACCAAGAACCACTTTTTTCAATTATATCTAAATTTACAGCCATATCTAAAATATTTCCTGCTTTTGATATACCTTCTCCATATACTATATCAAATTCTGCCTCTCTAAATGGTGGAGCAACTTTATTTTTTATAACTTTTACTCTAACTCTATTTCCTTTAACTTCACCATCTTGTTTAATGTTTTCTATTTTTCTTATATCTAATCTTACAGATGCATAAAATTTAAGTGCTCTACCACCTGTTGTTGTTTCTGGATTTCCAAACATTACACCTATTTTTTCTCTTAATTGATTTATAAATATAATAACTGTTTTAGATTTATTTATAGCTCCTGCTAGCTTTCTTAAAGCTTGTGACATAAGTCTTGCTTGTAAGCCCATATGAGAATCTCCCATATCTCCATCTATTTCAGCTTTTGGAACTAATGCTGCAACAGAATCAACTACAATTACATCTAATGCTCCACTTCTAACTAATGCTTCTGTTATTTCTAAAGCTTGTTCACCTGTATCTGGTTGTGAAACTATTAAGTTATCTATTTCTACTCCTAATTTTTTTGCATATACTGGATCTAGTGCATGTTCAGCATCTATAAATGCTGCTTCACCACCCATTTTTTGTGCTTCTGCAATTACATGTAATGCTAAAGTAGTTTTTCCAGATGATTCTGGTCCAAATACTTCAACAATTCTTCCTCTAGGAACTCCTCCTATTCCTAAAGCTATATCTAAGCTTAAAGCTCCTGTTGGAATTGCTTCTACTTCCATTGCTTTAAATTCTCCTAATTTCATTACAGATCCTTTTCCAAATTGTTTTTCAATTTGACCCATAGCCATTTCTAATGCCTTCTTTTTTTCTATGTTTTCTCCCATGTTTTTTCCTCCTAATAATTAAACTTTTGTTTGGTATTTTTATTATATACCAAATTTTTGTTTTGTCAATACTTTTTATTTTATTTTTTAAATTATTTGCTCCAAGTTTTTAAATTGTAATATAAATTATACCAATTAGATTTAATATCTCCTGTTAAATCATCTCCAAATAATACTGTAGTTTTTCCTGTGCAGATGCTTACATATGGTATATCATTTTTATATATTTCTTCTAATCTTGCATATTTTTCTCTTAATATATTTTCATCTGTTATATTATTTATTTCTTGTAAAATTCTGTT
This sequence comes from uncultured Clostridia bacterium, assembly GCA_947627935.1. GTDB lineage: Bacteria > Bacillota > Clostridia > TANB77 > CAG-508 > CAG-269. Next base: position 30,030 of record CANQXY010000010.1, read on the forward strand.
TGTTTCTTCATTGTAATAATTTGCTAAATTATTTTCTCCAAAAAAAGTAGTTAAATCTGGACTTATTGGCAAGTTAGTTGTACATAAAATCATATCATAATTTTTATTTTGTAAATAATTATTATATTGTGTATCACTTGCTCTAATTATATTTACTCTTATTCCCTGATTATCCAATTGTGTCTTAATTATTTCTGCAATTGTTACATTTGTATTATTACTTGCTTTTACAACTAAATTAAATGATAACCTTTCATTTCTGTTATTTAAACGTTTCTGCCAATAATTATTTCTGTATCCCCAACCATTATTTACTAAAATCTCTTTAGCTTTTTCTGTATTAAACTCATATCCTAATTGTTTGTCTTGATATAACCAACTTCCATAGTCTAATGGAAAAGAAGAAGAATATGCTCTATTTGAAAATACATTAGCTACTATATTTCCTTTATCAATTGATCCTGCAATTGCCTGTCTTACATCAATATTTGATAATATACCATTTTGCATATTTAATGCTATAAATGTATGTTCTCTATTTTTTATTTCTTTTGAATTATATCCAATTGTTCCTACATAATTTTGAAAATTAACATTTGTCGTACTTATAAAATCAATACTACCTAATTTAAAAGCATTATATACTTCTCCCATAGAAGAGTATTTATTAATAGTTATTTTTTGTATAAATAAGTTTTCTTTTTTCCACCAATTATTATTTTTTTCTAATACAATATTTGAATCTTGTACTTCTGATATTTTATACATACCTGTGCCAATTATTTTATTATTTTTTTGAGTATTTAAAAAATCTTCTCCTTCAAAATAACTTTTACTTATAATAGGAAATGATAAATTATATTCAAAAAAAGGTACATTTCTATCTAAACTTATTTTTATTGTAGTATTATCTATTACATCAACACCTGATACATATTGAACATTATATGAATATATAGAATCAGTATCTTTTAATCTATCTATTGTAAATCTTACATCTTCACCTGTAAATTTTTCTCCATTTGACCAAACTACATCATCTCTTAATTTTATTATATATGCATTGTCTCCTGTTTTTGCCCATTCTGTTGCTAATGCTCCTTCTAATTTAAAATCTTCTGTTATATTTATCAATGGATCAAAAATTAGTTTTGAAATTTCTTGGACATTTCTATTTTTACTTATAATAGGGTTAATATTGTCTAATCCTGCTATAGCTAAATTCATTTCAGAACTTTTTTCTGGTTGAGTATTTTCTTCTGGATTTATACCTTTTGTTTTTGAATCATTACTACTTATCTTATATATAGCAAATATAACTATTATAGCTATAAATACTATAAATATATATTTATAAAAATTACTTTTCATAATTCACCTCTTTTTCATTTGTAATAATACATTAAAGTTATCTTTTTTTCAATATTTTTTTGTAATTTATTATAATTTTAAAAATAAAAAAGGACAACTAATATTAACTAAATTAAAGTTAATATAATTGCCCCTATAATATATATAAATCTTATTTTCTAGATTCTACAATAAGCTTTATACCTGTTCTGTCTTCCCCCTCAACTTCAACTTCCGCAAATGCAGGTATACAAACTAAATCTACTCCAGCTGGTGCTACAAACCCTCTTGCTATTGCTACTGCTTTTACTGCTTGATTTAGAGCTCCTGCTCCAATTGCTTGCATTTCTGCTTTTTGTGATTCTTTAACCAATCCTGCAATAGCTCCTGCTACTGAATTAGGATTTGATTTTGATGAAATTTTTAAAATTTCCATTTTCTTTTGCCTCCTATAATATTAAAATTTTGTTGCAACTTTTTACAAACCGTATTTTACAATATATGGTAAAACATGTCTAGTGTTTTTGGAAATTTTTTACTTTTTTTCATCGCCTATTATATGTTTTTTTCGACAAATGTCTTTTTTTATAATTATATAAATACTTTATTTAAATTTATATAACAAAAAGTTCTATAAATTTACTCTTTTGATTGATGTAACTTTATTAGTATTATCATTAATTTCAAATATGCAACTATTAAAAATTGCTTTTCCATTTGCAATTTTATATCTTTCAGGTAAAGTAGTTTCAAATCTTTTTATCGAAGCTTGTATATCCATTCCTATTACTGAATGTTCTGGTCCTGTCATTCCTATATCAGTAATATATCCTGTTCCATTTGGCAATATTTTTTCATCAGCTGTTTGTACATGTGTATGTGTTCCAAATATAATAGTTACCTTTCCATCTAAATAGTGTCCCATTGCTATTTTTTCTGCAGTTGCTTCTGCATGGAAATCAATTATTATTATATCTACTTTATTTTTTATTTCTTCTATTATTTTATTTACAACTAAGAAAGGATTTTCAGATAATACCCCCATATCTACTCTTCCTATTAAATTTATAACTGCTATTTTTTTATTTTTGCAATTATATATTTCATATCCTCTGCCTAATACTCCTTCTGGATAATTTGCAGGTCTAATCAATTTAGGGTTATCAATAAATTTAAAAATATCTTTTTTACCCCAAGTATGATTTCCCATAGTTACCACATCTGTTCCAAAAGATACAATATCATTAAAGTTTTTTTCTGTTATTCCCATCCCTTCTGCTGAATTTTCTCCATTAACTATTATAAAATCTATATTTTCTTTATTTTTTAGATTTTGTAAAACATTTCCTAATTTTTTAACTCCTATTTCTCCAACTATATCTCCTACAGCTAAAATTTTCAATATAATTCCTTCTTTCTATTTATATTATTACTTTTATGATACTATAAAGTTATATAAAAGTAAAGGTCACCTTAATAAAATAAAGATGACCTTTTGTTCTAACAATAAAATTTTATTGTTTTAGGATAACATATCTATATATGTGTAATCCTCAACATGGAACTCAATGCATTGTACTTCAGGATACTTTTTTCTCATAAGATTATCTTTTTTGATATTAGCAAGTAGCCTTTTCATAATATCTATAATTCTACTAATATCTTTTATATCTATTTTTTTTAGTGGAATTAAATCAACTTGGCTTTCTGCTCTTTTTATATCTTCTTTTTCAATTTCTCCTCTTATGAGTACTATTTGTTTTTTTGATACTAAATAGTAAGCTTCAGCTTTTATACCTGTTTCTAAATCAATGAAATAGATATTGTTTTCTTCATTTATATCCCGAAGAATATTGTCTTTAATCTCCATGTATTTTTACCTCCTACATTTTTTTAGAACAACCATATTATAACACTTATTTTATTATATTTCAAATTATTAATTAAAATCAAAAAGAATATAAATTTATTTCTAAATTTATATTCTTTTATTTTTATTTGGCATAATCTATTGCTCTAGATTCTCTAATGACATTTACTTTGATTTGTCCTGGATAATCCATTTCATCTTCAATTTTTTTAGCTACATCTCTAGCTAGTATTGTCATTTTGTCATCATTTATTTCATCTGGTTTTACTATAATTCTTATTTCACGTCCTGCTTGTATAGCAAAAGATTTTTCTACACCTTCAAATGAATCAGCAATTTGTTCTAGATTTTCTAATCTTTTAATATATGCCTCTAATGTTTCTCTTCTAGCACCTGGTCTTGATGCTGATATAGCATCTGCAGCTTGTACTAGAACAGCTTCTAATGTTTGAGGTTCAACATCACCATGATGAGCTTCAACTGCATTAATTACTAGAGGATTTTCTTTGTATTTTTTAAGTATATCTACACCTATTTCTACGTGTGTACCTTCCATATCATGATCTAAAGCTTTTCCTATATCATGTAATAATCCAGCTCTTCTTGCTCTTTTAGGATCTAATCCTAATTCTTCTGCCATTATTCTAGCTAAATTTGATACTTCAATAGAGTGGTTTAGTACATTTTGTCCATAACTTGTTCTGTATTTTAATTTTCCTATAAGCTTTACTATGTCTGGATGTAGTCCATTAACACCTGTTTCTAATATTGCTCTTTCTCCTTCTGCTTTAATTGTTGCTTCTACCTCTTCTTTAGCCTTTTCAACCATTTCTTCAATTTTTGCTGGATGAATTCTTCCATCTTCAATTAATTTTTCTAGAGCAATTTTAGCAACTTCTCTTCTTAGTGGATCAAATCCTGATAGAATTACTGCTTCTGGTGTATCATCAATTATTAAATCAATTCCTGTAAGTGTTTCTAAAGCCTTTATGTTTCTACCTTCTCTACCAATAATTCTTCCTTTCATATCATCATTTGGAAGTGATACTATTGATACAGTAGTTTCTGAAGTATGATCTGCAGCACATTTTTGTATTGCATATCCTATTATTTCTTTGGCATTTTTATTTGCATCTTCCTTTGCTTTTTGGTCTAATTCTCTAAGTAATGCTGCTTTTTCACTAGTTATTTGTCTTTCTATTTCACTAAGTAATCTTTGTTTTGCTTCTTCTTTAGTTAAGCCAGTAATTCTTTGAAGTTCTTCCATTTCTTTTTCATACAAAGTTTCTAATTCTTGACTTCTAATTTCAAGATCATTTCTAGTTTGTTCAATTTCTTTTTCTTTTTGGTCAAAACTTTCAGAACGTCTTTCCAAATTTTCTTCTTTTTGTATAATTCTAGCTTCTTGTTTTTGTATTTCGCCTCTTCTTTCTTTAATCTCTTGATCTAATTCTTTTCTACTATTCATTATTTCTTCTTTAGCTTTAAAAATTTCTTCTTTTTTCATATTTTCTGCTTCAATTTTAGCTAAATCGACTAATCTTTTAGCTTCTTTTTCAGCACCTTCAATTTTAGATTCAGCAACTTTTTTTCTTAATGTCATACCTATTGGAATGCCTATTGCTAATGAGATTAAGACAGCGGCTACTATGATTAAAGCATTCATAATCATACACCTCTTTCTTATTAAATTTTCAATGTTCGAATAAAATATATAAATTTAAATTATTCTTTTAATATATTTCTTCCTATTATATTTTATCTTTATTATGGCAAACTGTCAAGTCATAATATATAAAAAATAAATTAGTCTTTGCCATAAAAACTAATTTATTTTTATAATCAATTATAAGTTATCTATTGTAATAATACATCTAGACTATTTCCATCTGTCTGTATTAATATTGTTCCATCTTCATCTGTTCTATAAATTTTTGTTCCTACATTATTTAGTCTTTTTATTGTTTCACTATTAGGTAATTTATATATATTATCTTTTCCTACCATTATTATTGCAATTTCTGGTTTTATTTGGTTTAAAAACTTTTTAGATGTACTTGTATCTGATCCATGATGAGCAACCTTTAATACATCTACTTTTTTCCAATTTATTAGATTTTCATTTTTTGTTTCAGCATCTCCCATAAATAGAAAACTTTTATTTCCAAATTCTAATCTTATAACTATAGATGATAAATTTAAATTATTTTCATCTATAATTGGATCTAACATTATTTGACAATTAGCATCACCTATATTAAAGGAAGTTCCTTTTTCAGGTGATGTTACTTTTAAATTTTTATTTTTTATGCTATCTAAAACATCTTCAAAAGTTTTTGTATTTGTTTGTATTTTAGGCATAAAAATATTTTCTATATCCAAATTATTTATAACGTCATCTAGTCCTCCTATATGATCTTCATGTGGATGTGTTCCTATTAAATAATTTAATTTAGTAATTCCTTTACTTTTTATAAATTTAACAACATCTTTTCCGTTTTCATTACCACCTGCATCTATTAACATAGTTTGATCTTTATTTATTACTAATATACTATCTGCTTGTCCTACATCTATAAAGTAAACTTTTAAATCTTCTTCTGCTACAAACTTTACATTATCATCTTCTACATTTTGAATAATAAATTGTAATGTTGCTATAAATGCTATTATAAGTGCAATAAAAATTTTAATAATTTTCTTATCATTTGCCCTTTTTTTTGACATCTATTTCTCCTTTAATTCCATAAATCTTTCATTTTATCTTCAATTCTTTTATTAACTTCTTCTTGTCTTTCAATTTCTAGAGCATATTTACCATTAATACTTATAAATATATCTCCTTCTTTAATATCTTTTGGTAATTTATCTTTATCTATATTTATAATCTTACCTGTATTTCTTTCCTCACAAACGGCTATATTTCCCTCAAATCTATCTAATGTATATTCTACAATTGCATTTAACTTTTCAGCCAAATCAACTTCAACTTCATCAATATTTTCGTAAATTTTTTCTTTAATGTTATTTTGAGTTTCATCTAAAGAATGTTTTACATTTTTTCCTATTTGATTAAAAAAATCTAAATTCATTAAATCTCCTTTCTATCTTTTCATTTTCTTTAAAATTTCTTTATCTTCATTTTTTACTCTATATGATTCAATTATTTTTTGTATTGATTTATTGTATGTAAAATTATCTAAATTACAATCTTTTAAAAATTCCATTGTTATTTTTGGATATTTTATATAACAAATAGATACAGCCCATGCTACTGCCATTTTAACGTAATATCCTTCATGTCTAATATTATTTAGTATTTCTAATACATTACTTAAATATTTTTCATTTATATAATAATTTAAAATTATAACAATTGCAAATCTTATTTCAAATTCTTTATTTGATTTTAAATATTTTTCTAAAAACTTCCAAAAATCTTCTGGATATTTTTTTATTATTTTTAATCCTGAACAAAAAGTATCACATACAGCCCAATTATCTATTTTAGGCACAAAATTTTCTATATCTTTTTTTATGATACTTATATCTTCCTTTTTTAATCCTATTATCATACCTTGTAGCATTGCTTCTTCGTAATATTTAGGATTAAACTTTAAAATACTATTATAATCTTTTGTCTTTAGCATTTGTTTAGCAAACTTTCTAAGTACAGGAACTCTTATACCTATAATATTAGCAATTCCTGGACATAAACTACTATGAAATTCTTTATATTTTTTATCTTGTAATTTAAATAATTCTTCTTGAATCTCTTTTCTATTCATTTTTTCTCCTTATTCTTTTGGTTTTATATTTACTATATCATTTATATTCAATTTTCCGGCTCTTGTTATTGAGTTATATCCATATTTTTCATTTAAATTATCTATTATATTATCTATTTTTTCTTGTTTTTCATCACCTTTGCTATCAAATAAAGATAGTTGCATCTCATTCTTTTTTATAAGTCCATCAACTCTAGCTCCTATTAATCTTATAGGTAGTTTATCTTTATACATTTCTTTTAATACTTCTTTTGCTTTATTATATATATCTTTAGTATTTGAAGTAGGCATAGGTAATTTTTTTTGATGTGAAAAATCTTCAAAATCTTTTGTCCTTAATTGAACATTAACAGTTGTAGCAAGCATTTTTGTTTTTCTTAGTCTATATGTTACTTGTTCTACTAAAGCAAGTAAAACCTCTTCTAATTCTTCTATTTGTCTTAAATCTCTTGGCAATGTAACTGAATTTCCTATACTTTTAGGATCTTCTTTTATATATTTTACATCACTTTCGTCTATTCCATTTGCATATTCCCAAATTAATCTCCCATATTTTCCAAATATCTTTATTAATAAATTTTTATCAGTTTTAGCCAAATCTCCTATCGTTTTTATATTCATATTATATAATTTAGGAGCTGTTTTTCTTCCAAGCATAAATAAATCTTTAATAGGTAATGGCCACATTTTTGTTTCTATTTCATTTTTAAATAAAGTATGTATTTTATCTGGTTTTTCAAAATCAGAAGCCATTTTTGCAAGTAATTTGTTATTAGCTAATCCTATATTTACAGTAAATCCTAATTCTTCTTTAACTCTTTTACTTATTTCGTTTGCTTTTTTTATTAAACTACTTCCAGCTAAAAAATTTGTCATATCTAAAAAGCATTCATCTATACTATATCTTTCTATTATATCTGTATATTCTAATAATAAATTATATAATTTGTCTGAATATTTTCTATATGTTTTAAAATTTCCAGAAAATACTTGTAAATTTGGACATTTAATCCTTGCCTGATATAAAGTTTCTCCTGTAGCTACTCCACATTCTTTAGCTTTCATACTTTTAGCTAAAACTATCCCTGATCTTTTAGATTCGTCTCCTCCTATAACTGCTGGAATTTCTCTTATATCAATTTTTTCTCCATTATCTAATTTTTCTAAAGCTGTCCAACTTAAAAAAGCATTATTAACATCTATATGTAATATTTGTCTCTCCATAAATATCACCTGTTTTAATTATAAAACTTATGTTTGTATGTTGTCAATAAAAAAGACATAAAACTTATTAAAGTTTTATGTCTTTTCTTTAAAAAGGATATTTTCTAATCATCTTCCTCCATATTAATTTTAATTGACTTTACAACTTCGTTTGAAATATTTTTGTACTCTTCTGCCAATAATATAATTGTTTTTGTAGTAAAACTTGCATTGTTCAATATTTTAATGATTGCATCTTTTAATGTAAGATTTAGATTATCATATGCATTAATTACTATATACTTTAATGCTAGAGATATAATATTAATTTTAATGTTTAAACTTAACATTTCATTATCTACAAAAATAGTAATAATGCTTTCATCAATATTATTTTTTTCTAAATCCTTTCTTAATCCATTTAAAAAATGCTCCATCATTTCTTTTGCAAACTCAGAAGACATTATCCGGTCTATCTCTTCTCCTATTTCCTTGTCTTCGATTATTTGCAAAATTTGTTCAATATCTTCTAACAATTCTTGCATAGTCCTATCCTCCTTAAATTTTTTTACCAACTTTTTGGAATATATATATTATATATTAATTTACATAATTTGTCAAATTTAATATGTAAAAAAGAGAACTAATTGTTCTCTTTAAATATTTAAATATTTTTCAATATTAAATTTATATTTATTAAATGGATTTTCATTTATAAATATATATTGTGAATTTATCTTTTCTTTAAATATTTTTTCATTTTCTTTTGATTTTGTAAGTAATACAGTAGCAAATCCGCTTCCTTCCATATTAATAAATTTAATAGCCGAATTAATATCTTCAAATTTATCATAAATGGTTACATCAATATTATTGCTCATAGAATATTTATATATCATTTTTAATAAATCTTCTAACTCTTCTGTATCACAGTATATATCTATATTGTTAAATGGATAATATACTAAATTATCTAATTTCATTTTTTTATATAATTCAAAAGTATTTCTATTTCCTATACATATTATTTTTTGAATTAAATATTTATTATCTAAAATTTCTTGTTTGTCTAATAAATTAAATAAAAATATTTTATTTTCAATTCTATAATCTTTTAAAACATTTTGTATAATATTTATTATTAATTTATTTACTCCTAACATATAATCTTCTATTAACAATATAAATTTATTATTTGTTCTTATAGCTTCTATGCATAACTCTAAAGTAATATATGGATCTCCATAATATGAAATTAAAATATTATTTGTAATTTTATTATTTTTTACATTTTTTTCTTTTAAATTTTCTATAATACATTCTAATTTATCAATATCTATATTTGTATCATAAAAATTATTATCTATGTTATTTACTTTCTTTAATTCTTCTTTACTATCTTTAATTTCAATTATTATTTCATCTAATATTTTTTTATATCTATTAATATCTATAGTTAAATTTGTACTTTCAAATTGTAAAATATCTTTAAATTTTATTTTCATATTATTCTCCTATTTTAGAGTTCTAGAATTTTCTATACTTTTTATTACTCTATTTATTTCATCTATAGTTTCTTGAGTATATCTACTTTCTTGTTTTTCTACATCAAAATACTCTTTTATATTTTCTCCCCATCTACTTGAATGATTTAATCTATCTGCTTTTTCTTCTTCTCTTAATCTAGTTAATCCATCTAAATTAATTGTTATTTTTGAATTGTCATTAATAAGATCATTTTTATATCTTAAAAAATTTTCTTCACTTAGTATATATGTTGCATTTCCATAAGAAGCCTCTAATCCACTTCTATGCCTTTTGAACATTTTTTCAATAACAATTGTTCCATCTTTTATATTAGGTAATTTAAATATTACAAAACCATCTCTAGATGCTTTTTGTGAATAATCTTGATCTAATAAAGAAATTAATCTCCATCTCATACATGGGTCTGTTATATATGTATTTTTTGAAATACTATCATCATCTGGAATTGTTTTTTTATTTTTTTTATTTTTCTCTAAATTTCTTCTCTTTTCTGTATCATCTACATTTAAATATTGTATTAATTCCATTCTTGTTTCTAAATCTTCATCACTATCAAATGTACTACATATTAAAGTTAATTTATCTTCATCAGATAAATTACTTGATTTTAATACTTGTTTTATAATATCTATACTTAATGTATTATTTTTATATAATCTTTTAGCATCTATAGGTTTTAAAATACCTTGATTAAACATTTCTTGTGTTATTGATTCTCCGCCCCATTCAATTGCTGTTTCTATAGGTATAATATCTAAACCATACATTTTCTTTAAGTCTTCTTCTTCAAAATCAATTCCTAATTCTTCAATTAATTTATTTGCATTTTCTTTTCTTGTATCAATATCTCTATCTTTTAATTTTAACTGTTTATATAGTTGTATATATTTATTAAATTCTTCTTCTTTTTCTTCACGTTTTGTATATAATTTATATAATTTTACCATTTCTGATTCTTGAGCTATATCTTCTATATGTAAATCTTCATCTTCTCTTAAGTCACTTAAATTACTTAATGTAATTATTCCATTATTATATAAATCTAAAACATCTTGTTTTGTTATATTTTCATTTTTCAATAAATATTTGACCATATCTGATGATATATATTGCCTTTTTAATAATATTTCTCTTAATAATTTATCATCTATTATTTGGTGCTTTAATAAATATCTAAAATTATTATCATCGTTTGATAATTCTTTTAATTGTTCTTTTTTTATTCCTAATAAATTTATAACTCTTGGATCGTATATTTCTATTGGCATATTATCTTCAAATATTTCTTTTTTAATTTTATCTAGTTTTCTATCTCCATAGTATTGTCCATTTATAAAGTTATTATCTATTCTTCTTTTTAAATCTTTAGCAGAAAGAGATATATCTTTTTCTTCTACATCTTCATCTTCATCTTCTAAAACAATATGATCAAAATTTTTTCTGACTAATACTTTTCCTTTTATTTTCTTTTTTTCATCTACATGTTTATATATTTGATTTACTAATTGTTGGACATATTTACATATTCCTTCATCACAGTCATGATTATCTAAATAACTTAAATATCTATATATAGAAACTAGTAATAATTTATCAACAGAAACATATTGTGAGCACTCAGTTAATGTTCTTTCACACTCTTCATCTAGTTTTTCACTATAATCTGGATTTTCAATAAATTCTTGAATTTTTTGTTTATCTTTTATATCTATACCATAATAACTTAATGCTTTATAAACAATATGCTCTTCTAATAATCTTCCAATTGATGGATTTGTACAAATAAATTCGCTAATATCATATAGATATGTTGGTTCAATAATATTAGATAATGGTACTTGTTTGTCAATTTGTTCAAGTCTTTTTTTATTTTTATTATTAGTTATTTCACCTGTTAAATTATCTGTGGTGATTATCTTTAATATGTCACCTTTAATAGATGACATACCTATTACGGTTTTAGAATTATGTAATAATTCTTTTCCTTTATTTATTTTTTCATCTATTATCATACCAATATGTTTATCAAGTTGATTTAAAGACTTTTCATAAGTTAATCTGTGCAATGTAATTAATACAAATTTTTCTTTATCTATATATTCATCATTTTCACTAAAAAAATTCATTAATATTTGAAAAGTATTTTCGCCTCTATCTGCTTTTATAATATCACTTAATTTCTTACATTTTTCTTTATCTTTTATAAAAATCCCAATATCATTTTCGTATATTCCAACTCCAATTTCTTCTAATACCTCAACTGCAGACATATTTCTTATTTCTTTCATATCTTACCTCTTTTTATATAAATTTTTAACACACTATATATTATATCATATTTACATAATATTTTCAAGTTTTTGCAAATATTGTAAATTCTAACTAATTCGAAATAATAAAAAACTATACAAATCAACTAATTATATTTAGTAATTTGTATAGTTTTAATTTACTTGCACTTTTCTAGGTTTGCTACAAAAATCTCGTAAACACAGAAAAAGCGCCACGCTAGTGGAAAATTTAAGCTTTCCAATAAGCTATCGCTATGGGTACTCTTAAATTTTCCACTTCTCGCGTATTTCATTCATTACATTCATTCAATTCGCTAGAATAGTTCTTGAAACATCTACTCTACTACTTCTTAAATATCCCTTCTTCTAATTTACCATACAGTGTTCAGTGCTACTTATTTATATAAAGTGCAGAACGAGAGCCAATGTAGTCATTGCTACTATATGTATAGGCGTTTTCGCGATAGTTAACCGGACGGCTAGAACCGGAACCGTAGAAATCACCACCACGAACAACACGATAGTAGGTATCGTTGGCCTCAAGTGTAAATTCCTCTACATTTCCTGCCATGTCCCAAATTTTATTTACTTGATTTTCATCGTTTCCTATTGGAGTTCCTGTATATTTCTTACCTCCGTTTCCTTTATACCATCCTTTTCCTGTACTGTCTGTTACATAACCTTTTATTTTTTCATCTTCACTTCTTAAAAACCAATTTAATGTTGCATCCCATTGACATCCCCATATCATACTACTTGTTACACTTGTTATTTTCTCTGTTTCATTTTTATATGCTATATTTTCACTATTTTTATACATTGTATACCACTGTGTATGTGTGCTTGCTACTTGTTCTTTTTGTACTTTGAGATGTCCTCCTCCTAAATCTGATGTTTCATATCTTCCTATATAAAAACCTTTATATTTTTCTACGCTTTCTCTCATTTTATTAAAATTATCTTTTAATTCATCTTCCCAATTCTCTATTATTATATCATTTTCTTCTTTAGCACTTGATCCTTCCTTAGGTGTTGTACTTACTTTTACTATGTTTTTTAACTGGTCTATTCCTCCAGTTCTTTTGTCTCCATCAGATGTACTTGTTAATATGTCTGGCTCACGATAACCTTCAGTTTCATAAGGAATTTCTTTTGAGGTTACATTTGCCCCTTCTCCACTAAAAGTATATAACTTTCCTACGTTTTTCCCTTCATAATCTGTAAACATTTCATTTATATTTGGTACTGGCACCCATACAAACTGATTTCCTACTCCATCTTCTATTACTACTCCTGTTTCTATACTCTCTCCTTCTACTACTGTAAAGTCTTGTGGTACCCACATTGTGTCCTTTCCATCTGTTATTTGTTTATTTCCGTCTTTTGCAAAATCTTTAGTCGTTTTTGCCTCTTCTAATGTTGCTGGACTTGGACTTAAATTATTACATATTTCCGATACTTTTATTTTATAATTTTCTTTTTCTGTTGTTAATGTTCTATCTAATATATTTTTTTCATCAGATAATGTTCCTTCTTCTTCTAATATTTCTTTTAATTCTTTTTCTGTTATTTTTCCTTTATTCTCTGATTGTTTTTCATATATTTTTAGTCTTAAGTTTTCTATTATTTCTCCTCTTCTCGTTTTTTCTCTTGCTATTACTGCCCTATTTAATATTCCATTTTCTCCTGTTAGCATTGATATACTTATTCCTGCTAATATTAAAAGAACTATTATTGTTATTACTAGTGCTATTAATGTTATTCCTTTCTCTAATTTTGTTTTGTTCATTTTTTAATTCCTCCTTTTTTTATTTTTTACTTATTTTTTAAATTAATACCAAACAGACACAAAAAGACAGCAATATTAGCCTATATAAATAGGCATAATACTACTGTCTTTATTTACTTTATTATTTCTTAAATTATCTGTGTGTGTGTGTGTGTGTGTGTGTACAGCTACAAGGCTTACATGTCTCATTGTTTTTATTTTTCTCCTCTTTGGTTTATTTTTCTTTTTTAGTATATATTAAACTTTTTATTTTTGCAATAGTTGTAACACAAATGTAATATTCTATTTTTTATTATAACTAAAAAGAACTGATAAATCGAGGCTGCTGAAAAAGTAGCACAAAAAAATAGCGAATTGGAAAATAATTTTTCTAATTCGTTATTTTTTATATCAAA